>DDSA01000014.1:0-227 GCA_002343715.1 Phycisphaerales bacterium UBA2402
CTCTTCCGATCTGTGGGCGACCTGGGCGCTGCGCCCATCGGCGAGGAGGAGTCCGGCATCGGCGGTGGTTGACCATCACTCCGGCCCGCGTATCACTCCGGCCCGCGCATCACCCGCGCGCCGAAGAGGTCCAGGCCCCGCGGCGTGTAGGCCACGAGCAACGCGGGCGACTTGGGCGACAGCCCCACCAACGACACCGAGCCGAACACCCCGGAACGCGAAGCGCC
>DDSA01000014.1:449-4232 GCA_002343715.1 Phycisphaerales bacterium UBA2402
GAACACCCCGGAACGCGAAGCGCCGTGCAGGAGTGTCTGCGCTGACAGGAGAATCCGGTCGGGCACGCCCGTCGCGTCGATCGTCAGGCTCCCCGCCAGCGCGAGCGACCCCGTGGCGACCACCGCGGGCCGCGTGGCGGGCGAGAGGGCGCTGAGCCGGATCGTCATCGACCCGACCGCGGACTGCGCGAAGTGGCCGTCGATGCTGAGCTGCGCCCCGGCCCACAGGACCAGCGAGCCCGAGTTCGTGAAGGTTCCTCCTCCCGCCTGGTAGTCGAGCACGCCCCGGATGATCTCCAGCACGCCGTGCTGGGTGATGACCGGCCCGTTGATACGAGCGGTGCCCAGGGTCCGAACTGTGATATGGCCCACGTTGACGATCCCGCCGGTGCCGGACATCGTCGAGGCCGTGCCGATGTTCAGCAGCGTGCCCGGGGTGATCGTCAGTGTCGAATGGAGGGACCATGCGCCCATCGTCCAGCGCAGTTCACCCCGGATCGAGACAGGCTTGGAGAGCGTGAACGGCCCCCCCGCGATCTCGCTCGTGCCGGGCCGCAGGGTCAGGAGGCCGGGCCCCGACACGGTGCCCCCCGTAGCCCGCAGCACCGCCGAGACCGCTCCCAGACCGGTCACAACCCCATCGGGCTGAACATGGATCAGGTCCGCGCTCGCCGCGCCGTTGAGCGTGATCGACCCTCCCGCGGCGGTGAGCGTGCCGAAGGAGGCCGTGCTGTTGAAGACAAACCTCTGGCCCGCGGCGGCCGTGAAGGTGCCCAGCAGGCCCACGGGGCGGTTGAAGGTGACGATGCCCGTGCCCGGCGCGACCTGCACGTTGGGCACGCCCGTCACCACGCCGTTGAACGTCACGTTCGCGCCCGAACTGGAGAACGTCGTGCCGTTGGCGAAAGTGGTCGGGCCGTTGTACGTCTGCTCGCCCGTGGTCCGCACGATCCCGCCGCCCAGCGACAGGCCCGCGCCGGCGTTGATCGACAGGAACCCCAACAGCCCTCCGTCGGCCGTGCCGACTTCACCAGAGAGAGTCGCCGCGGCGGACCCGGTGGCCACGGCGAGCGAACCCCCTACCCCCGGCTCGGAGTTGACCGCGCCGGTGATGAACACCGTCGCGCCCGCCGGGGCAGCGCCGCCGTTGGTGGTGTCGAGGACGGCCCCGGCGAGGAGGCGCACACCGTCGCGGATCTCGATTGCTCCGCCGTGGGTGATGATGCCCCCGCCGGTCTCGAAGGTGCTGCCCGGGCCGGTGATGAGGATGCGCGTACCCGGTGTGCCGCGGAGGATGCCCGGCGAACGGATCTTGCCCCCCGCCATGGGCATGCGCAGTTCCGTATCGTCCAGCAGGAGAAGGTCATCGGCGATCAGCAGTTCTGCCGCGCCGTCCTCGCCGCCGTAGGTGACAAAGGCGAAGCCGTCCTCGATGCGTTCCAGTTCCTGGCTTGTCAGGTTCAACTGATCACCCGTCGCCGCGCCCGCCAGTTCGATGTCCCGCAGCGGATCATCTGCTTCGAGGGCCAGGGTCGCGGAGCCCGAGACGGGGCCGAGGAAGTCGATCTCCGCGGCACGGATGAGCGCATTCCACGGCCCTGCCTCGAGCGCTCCGGCGAAGGAGACGATGCCGCCGCTGATGAACCCCGCCTGGTTGTCGAGCCGCACGCGTTGGCCGAAGGTCTGATCCCCGATGGTCCGCACGGATGCCGCGACCGAGGTGAAGCCGCCCCCGGGGGCCACGGTGAGAAAGCCGGGCCGTTCAGAAAATGAATCGCCCACTGGACCGGCGAACGTCACGCCGCCCAGCGCCCCGGCCCGCACTGTCAGGCCGTGCCCGACCTCGGCGATGCTGTCCACCGCACGGAGGAAGGCGACATTCGCGCCGTCCGCCGCGCCGCCCGCGTCCGTGGAGACCGTGACCGTGCGGGCCAGGACCACGCGATCGTCGAACTCGATGGGTTGCCCCGCGGTGGAGACATCGGCATCGAGAATGATGGTGTTTCCCGGGCCGCGGAAGGTGAACGAACCCAGGCCCGTTGCCCGCAGGGGTCCGCCGTCGGCCGTGATGAGGATTGTGCCACCCACGACCGTGAGCGGCGCGGTGTAGGCGGCCGTGGTGGCCAAGACCTCGACGAAGCCGCCGCCGATGATTGTCGCCGGCGCCGCGAACCCGGGGTTGCGCAGCGTGATTACGCCTGTGAACTGAGGACCGCCGATGGTGATGGGCACGGTGGTCGCGGCCATCAGCCCGCGCGCGATGCGCAGGTCAATCGCGGGGGCCGTCCCTTCACCGATGAAGATGTTTGCACCCTCGGGGTTCTCGATCGCCACCGGGGCGCCCGAGAAGCCCAGGGGCGAGGACGGGCGCAGTCCTGTCGCCGTCCGCAGTCGCAGCAGGCCGACGTTGGCGCTCGATGCCGCGCCCCGGATATCGAGCTCGCCCAGCGGTCCGGAGACGGCGATGGACACCTCCGGCACCGGCGCGGGCGGCTCGATGCGCAGCGTGCCCGTCACTTCGAGCAATCCGGCGGTGCTGATGCTCCCCAGCAGCAGGGTGTCGGCCGCGGTGATGATGAGTTGGGCCGGGAAGGCGAACGGGTGAGAGATCACCGAGGCGTAGGCGTTGGAACCCCCGACTCTGAACAGCACATCGTCGTTGAAATACGTCAACTCGTCCGCCGTGAGGTCGAGCGCGCCCGGAGTGTCGGTTCCCGGCGCTCCGCCGAGCACGGCGGCGCTCACGCCGCCGACCGCCGGATTCAGGGTCAGGCTCGGGATCTCGATGCTTGTCCCCTGGCGCAGCGCCAGGTCGCCGGCCTCGATGGTCAGCGTGAAGTTGCCGGAGATGCGGGACGTGAGGCTCACCTGTTCGCCCTTGAGCGTGGCGACCGCGACGAGTCTCGCGTGGCCGGTGAAGTCGATCAACGATCGGCCCGTGATGGTCCCGCCGATGCGCACTTCCCGAACGGCGGTGGCCGCGAGCAAATCGCACGCGAACCCCCCGAGATTCGGTGTCAGGCGGATGTCTCCCGCGCTCTCGAAGATCGCCGCGCCGGCGATGACCAGCCCGCCGAGCATGGTGATCTCGCCCGCGTTGCTCGGGTTCACGATGCGGGCCGTCACGTTGCCCAGCGTCAGCACGATCGTCTGGCTGATCGTGATCCCACCCAGGCCGCTGCTGCGCTGACCCGGCACGCCCCCGGGCGCGTTGGCCTCCAGCACCAGGTGCCCCGCGGGTGAGGTGCCGTCGGTCGTGAAGCGGATGGGGAAGTTCACCGCGATGGAACGCCCGGCCCGCAGGGTGAGCGTGCCGATGGTCGTCGATTGCACGGTGATGGTCGTGCTCACGGTGATGTCGTTGCTGGCTTCCAGCGTGACGTTCGCGCCGGAGGCAAGGATCGCCGCGATCAGGTTGTTGTTCAACTCGACCGATGCGGTCGGCGCATCGGCGAACTCGTCGAAGTTCTCGATGGGGTTCCCCACCCCCCCGACGCCGATGATGATGTTCCTCGGATCGAGCAGGAAGGACCCCGCCCGGCCCGCCGCGCTCGTGACATCGACCTTGCCGGAGAGGTCCACAACGCCCTTGGAAGAGACTTCGGCGTGCCCGCCATCGCCCGTGATCCCCGCCGCGCGAACAAGGCCGCCGAAGCGCGTGACCTCGCTCGACCAGACGACCACCACTCCGCCGGTGTCGCCCGAGGCATCGACGATGCTGGCGCTGTCGGCCCAGAGACGGCGCGCGTGCGGGAGGTCGCCGATACCCCGCGCCCCTCCGCC
>DDSA01000006.1:0-557 GCA_002343715.1 Phycisphaerales bacterium UBA2402
ACGCGCCGCCGCCCCGCGCCACAAGGAACGCCGCCGCCGCGCCGCCCGCGAGGGGCAGCGTGACGCTCAGCAACTCGAACAACGTCCATCGCGGGGGCACGGGTCAATCGTATTGGTGGCGGCACATCATCCCGGGCCTCTCACCCTTCGACCGTTTCCCCCTCGCCCGCCTCATCGGGCGTGGCCTTGTAGCCCACGCCCCGCACGGTCTTGATCAGCGCAGCGCATGGGCCGATTTTCTTGCGGATCGCGGTCATATGGACATCGATGGTCCGCTCGGTCACGGTCACCCCCGCCCCCATGGCCCGCGCCATCAGCATCTGCCTGTTCAGAACGCGCCCCCCGGCCTGCACCAGGCTAGCCAGGAGCCGGAACTCCGTCAGGGTCAGTTTGACCGCCTCGCCGTGCACAAATGCTTCGTGCGTTTCGGTATTGATCCGCAGGCCGCCCATCGAGAGTTGGGCCGTGTTCTCCCCCGCGCGGGCGGTGCGCCGCATGACCGCCTCGATGCGGGCCAGCAGCACTTTCATCGAGAAGGGCTTGGCCACGTAGTCGTC
>DDSA01000006.1:828-8136 GCA_002343715.1 Phycisphaerales bacterium UBA2402
TCCTCGCCCTTGGCGGTGAGCATGATGATCGGGATGCCGGCCGTCTGCGGGTTGCTCCGCACGCGGCTGGCCACCTCCGTTCCCGACAACTCCGGCAGCATGACGTCGAGCAGGATCAGGTCGGGGGCGCGGTTGCTGATGGACTCGAGCGCCGCTCGTCCGTTGAACGCCGCGGCCACCGCGTACCCCGCCCGCTTCAGGTTGTAGACGAGCAACTCGGCCAGGTCCCGCTCATCATCGACGACCAAAATGTGCTTGGATGGGGTCATCGGCGATGGCTGCGCGGTAAGGGGAAGCATGAAGTGATACCCGTATCGTGCCGGGCCGCAAACAATAAGCGGTTGTGAAGTCTCTTTGTCGCTTCCTCTGTTTGGATCTGGCTAAACCTGAAGGCGCCATCTACTTCAGGGTACAACACGCCCACGACCGGCCGTGCGTGTCGGGATGAGAGAGACAGTTTTCCCGGCTTCGGAAACTCCTTTCTGCAACCGCAAGGACACTTGGACCGGTCTCTATTACCAAACATTATTATTACAAAATCGGGTTTCATACACCCCGATCAGCGATGATGTCGTCGACGCGGTGGAGTATCAAAGTGGGGGAAATTGGCGCGTGTACGAGGACGAAAATCGCCGAGTAGTGAATCCTAACTTACTGTCAGAAAGATAGTTGTATTTCTTATTAGATTCATTCCAAATTATTTATTCAATGTGGAAAATCCCCTGTCATGGCAGGGCTTTTTGTAGAAATTGGCGAGATTAATCGCCGATGGTCGAAAAACCTAGGCGCAAGTTTGCGTCCGCTAGCGAAGGGGGCTACCATCAGGCCCTTCGAGAGGACGACGCGGAAGGTCTCATGCACTGCGAGACTCTTCCGGCTTAGGAGACCGACTCGAAGAAAAGGGGCTTCGTGTGGGAAATGGCGAAAGTCGCTGTCCTTCCATCACGGATCTCCGTCCCTCTTCAAAGAACCGCCCTTCAAGGCGGTTCGAGCAAGGGGGTAGAAGAATCAGGGTCGGGAGTGCCGGCGGCGGACCTCCTAACTCGATCGACGGGCTTTCCGGGCGGGCGCATCCCCGCGACGTACGGAACCTCGATGCAGGAAACGGACGGCGGCCGTCGCCGGATGAGTGCAGGTGAAGTTGAAGGAATGAAATGTCCGGTGAGCGTCTCGGGATTGACCCGAACCCCACCGGTGTGAGTAGACAGGTGTGATCGACAATCGGGGTGAGGCCTTCGGGCCGTTCCCCGGCAAAGGTGGGGTGATCGGCCGGCCCGTCGTCGGCCTCGTCACCCGGGTGAAGCAGCGGGGCGGGACGAGCCGTCCCCTCGAATCACTCGCGTTCGTGTCTGTCGGGTGTTTTCAGGATCTCGTACTAAGGAGTTCGATCAGATGAGTCAGACCAGCATGCTTGCAGTGCTCGCCGGCGCGACGTTGAGCGCCACGGCCCTCGCCCAGTCCGCCGATGCCAACCGCGCCTACGCCGCGGAGCTCTCGGCCGATGCGGCCAGCCGCACGTCCTTCCGCGCTGACGGCGGCGCCGGTTACGATGCCCAGGGCTTCATGATCGGCAGCGCCGACGGCAACAACACCATGTACATCTTCGGGTCCGCCCAGATCCGCTACAACATGAACTTCGGCGATGACGGCGAAGATGATCCCATCTTCCCGGACCGCAGCGACTTCACCCACGGCTTCAGCGTGCCCCTCGCCCGCCTGGGCGTCCGCGGCAACATCTGGGACAAGGCCCTGACCTATATGGTCCGCGGTCAGTTCACGGACACCGGCCCCGGCCAGGAGAGCGACAACGGCGGCTTCAGCCTCGAGTCCGCCTGGGCGCAGTACGCCTGGGACAACGGTTTCGGCGTCCGCTTCGGCCAGATGAAGGCCCCCTACGCCCGCGAGAGCATGATCGATAACGAGTACCAGCTCGCGATCAACCGCTCCATCACTGAAACCCTCTTCGGCGCCGGCTACACCCAGGGCATCCAACTCGGCTACACGGCCGAGGCCTTCCGCATCTTCGGCGGCTTCACCGACGGCATCCACACCGCGAACTCCTCGTGGTCCGGATCCTCCGAAGCCGACTGGGCCCTCAACGCCCGCGGCGAGTTCAAGGTCATGGGCAACTCGTGGGAGCGCTTCGATGACTTCACCTCCTGGCGCTCCGCCGAGGATATGGGTCTGGTCATCGGCGGCGGTATCTGGTATCAGGAAGCGGCCGGTGACACCGGCGGCGTCATTGAGAGCGACGACATTATCCTCTACACTCTCGATGCTCAGTTCGAGGGCAAGGGCTTCAACGCCTTCGCCGCGTTCTACGGCGGGAGCACCCGCCCCCAAGATGACGCCAGCCCCGACACCGACAACTTCGGCTTCGTCGTTCAGGGCGGCATCTTCGTCACCGATCAGATCGAACTCTTCGGCCGCTGGGACGCCATCTTCTGGGACAGCGATCTCGCCGACCTCTCCGGCGAGCAGCCCGACGACAACCACTTCATCACCGTCGGCGGCAACTACTACCTCTCCCCCGAGAGCCACGCCGCGAAGTTCACCGCCAACCTCATCTGGTCGCTCGAGAGCACCGCGCTGCTCTTCGGCACGGATGACTCCGATCCCGACAACGTGATCTCCGGCCCGCTCGCGGGCACGGACTACACGGGCCTCCTCGGCCAGTCCGATGACGGCGAAGTCGGCGTCCAGTTCCAGTTCCAGGTCGTGTACTGATCCACACGCCTGAGTCCGGTCGGTCTTCCAACCGGAACCTGAAACTCACCCACCGGCCGTCCCAACAGGGGCGGCCGGTTTTTCGTTTTTGCTTCTAGCCGAAGCGCGTTTTCGCACCCCACGATTCGCCTGTCCGTCGGTGCGATTGTGCGGGCACCACGCGCCCCGCATCCGATCCCGAAGGCTCTTCTGACCATCGGCGTTGGTGTGTGAGCAACTGTCGAGTACTGAACGGAACCGAAGAACGGGTATGGGTCAGGATTCCCTGAACTCGTGAGTGAGCCCGCGGGAATCGATGTCGAAGCGCCCAGCGCCCGCTCCGCCCCCTTTCGTTCGCCGGTGCTCAAACAACTCGCAGCACGTTCCGCGGCGTGATGCGGCGCTTCACGTAGAGGGGCGAGCGCACCGTTCGGCTCGGATCAGCAGGTGAATGCAATCGAAGCAACGAACTGCGCCCCGCGATTCACAACACCGATAAGCCCAAACCGCGTTCGGTTCGTGTCGGCACACGGACCTTGATGGCCGAGCTGAATATCGCGCGGCTTGTACGAGGGGCATCGTGGCCGCGCGAAGGAGATGCCGCGCGCGGCCCGAACGATGAAGGGACGCATCGGCCGATGCCGCAAGCCGGTGTTTCAGCATCCGAGGCGGATCGGCCTCGGGCGACGCGGTACCGTTCTCACGACAAGAAAAAACCGGGCGCCTTTCGACGCCCGGCTTGGGTTTGATGTTGTGCTCTGACAATCTTTAGCAGCGACCCTCGGTCCAGAAGGAGAAGAAGTTCTCCACGTCCGTCCCGTCGATGCCGCCGTCGAGATTCATGTCCGCGACATCCTGGCCCTCGCTCCACGCGTCGAAGAAGGACTCGACGTCCATGCCGTCGATGCCGCCGTCGCGGTTGAAGTCCGAGCGGCACGGGGGCGTGAGGATGAAGCCGCGCAGGCGGCCCTGCGGGTTGCGGCCCTGGCCGACGATCTGGCCCCTCTCGTTCACATCGGTGGCGATCAGCAGCCGCCAGCCGGAGTTCGCGGGGATCAGCCCGTTGAGGTCGAACATGTTGCCGTACATCGACACGAAGGCGCGCTGCTGGCTGCGGTTGTCGATGTAGTAGCCCACCACGATCCCGTCGTCGCTGGCCGAGAGCGCGAAACTCGAGCCGCCCAGCGTGCCCAGGTTGGTCACCTGACCGTTGAACCACATCACGGCGCGATTCTGGCCCGTGGGCAGTTCCGCGGTGCCGACGATCGTGCCGCCGTCGGTGATGTGCTCGGCGTTGCTGTTATCGCCGCCGAGTGTCGGAAGGGCGAACACACCGCCCGCACGGTACACCACGGCGCTGTTGCTGCCGCACGCGCCGGGCTGCGCGGTGAATCCGACCGCCTCGCCGTAGTTGTTCAAACCCGTGCCGTAACTGATGCGGCAGGTATCGCCGGGGAGGCGGGCCTGCGCGTTGGGCAGGCCGGAGGACCAGAGGAAACTATCGAGCGTGCCCGTGCCGGCGAAACTGTTGGTGCCGATCACCAGCCCGGTGTTGTTGATCCCCGTCGCGGTGGCGTACACGCCGAGGTTGAAGGGGTCCAGGTCCGTCCATGATCCGGCCCGGACCAGGAAGGGCTGCGCCGTCGAGCCCCACAGGTTCGCCGCCGCCGCGGCCACGCCGACCACATCACCCGCTTCGTTGATGTCGTTGGCGCTGCTGTACGACAGGCTCCCGAGCGTGCCCAGGTTGGTCATCACGCCGTTGCGGCGGACGAACGCCCGAGTGAGTCCGGAAGAGATCTTCGCCCCGCCCACCACATCGCCCGCGTTGTTGATGCCCGTCGCGTAACTCTCCAGCCCGCCCAGCGTGCCGACATCGGCGATGCTGTAGTAGGGAAGAATGATCTCGGGCGGCGACCACTCACCAGATCCCGCGCCAAGACCGCCATCATCCGAGAAGGGGAACACGTCCTGCCCATTGGCTGCGCCGGCCAACAGCAACACCGACGCGACCGAAAGGCCCTGAAGGACGAACTTGCTCATGATCGACACTCTCTCTTTCTTTCTAGGCCCGTTGGGCCTTCTGCATGGCGAGAACGTACGCCACGAACACACACACGCCGCACTCGTACACCCGAACCCGCTCCCCTTCACAACCCCCAGCCTGTCAACGAGTGCGATGACGACAGGCCGGAGTTCCTTGATCTGAACACCTGGAACAAAACAAAGGCCAAACTTGAGAAAGGTTGCTTCACACGATACCGCCGCCGACATTCTCGGTCGTGGGCCTCACCCGCACGGTGGCAATCTTTGCCGTGCAGGACAATCGATACCCGGAGCGCGTACTTCGTATGACTTGATCTTTCTCTCTGTGCTAGTTGTATCGAATGTCCTGCATTGATGCAAGGCAATTATCTGACGAACATAGCAAATTTCCCGTCATTTGCAGCATTCGATGATGTTTTGGTGTCTAATACCTACCGGACCATGTTGAAAAAAACATGACATGCATCATGGCTTTAGAATCGTTCTTGCAGGTTCATTTTCAAGAACGTTATCTGAACTTCCTAGAATATCTATTTTGCCGCCGGCTTCACCCCACCTCTGGTAGTGAATCAGCACGGGTGTCCTTTGTCACCTTCGATTCAATGAAGTATTCGACGCATGACGCTGACCGCGGCGTACAGGCCGGCCACCATGTCCCGATCCACGGTGCGGGGCGGATAGGCACTATTCAGAGGTTGGAGCCTGATCCGCGAGCCCGATTCTCCCTCGAAATACACACGCTTGAAAGTCGTTTCGTGGTCCGGCTCCAGGCGCGCGAAACAGTCCATCCCGTTTCGTACTTCACATGAAGGGCTGAAGACCACGATGTCCCCTTCCTTGTACTCCGGCAGCATCGAATCGCCAACGACCCTCGCCGCAAAGGCTTCCGGGTCGGTCACATCCGGGCAGCGCACATATTCATCCGCGATCCTCGCGGGGAAGGATAAATCCGTAAACTCACGCGGATAGCCCGCCGCGACTCGATTGATCAGAGGCACTTCGCGGGCCAGTGTCAGGGGCAAGGCCTCTCCGATGCTGGATTCATCCTCCGGTGAAAGCCGATCCACAAGGCGCCTCAACTCTCCGGACATGAACGCCGCATCAAGCCCTCCGGGTCCGGACTGACGAAGCAGCGCCGCCAGCCGCATCGCCGCGATGCGGTCCTCGGCAAGACGAGAGACCTCCCTCTTTACCTCGGGGCCGCCGGCGACGAAACTCTGTTCCCACCTCGCCACCCTCACCAGTCGTCCAACTGGCAGCGAAAGCGCCCGTTCCCATCGCCCCAGAATCTCATCGCCGGGTGGAGGCCGCGCGCCGGTTTCCATGGCCGACAAGTACCCCCTGGCACACCCGACAGCCGCGGCGACATCTGCCAGCGTCAGGCCCAACTCTTCCCGACGCCAGCGGCAGAACTCACCAAAACTTTCGCGAGGTTCACTTCCTGCGTGCATAGCGGTCCCGGTTGTTACGCAAAGCATTGATGAACATGTACTTACGGGTTGTTTGACACGGTTTGTGCGCAATCTCGTTGCATACCAAACAAATTGCGTTCAACACTGTTGACTACTTCGTTACCATACTGCAAAAGTTCTCTAGTCAGAGAACATTGTAGGAAGGCTTTGGGTTCAGATCCAGACGGAGATGTGATCTGAGGAGGTGCTGAATGGTGATCAAGGTCACGGGCGCGATGCCGGATGAAGTGTTGACGGACGAGATACACCCTCCCAAGCGCGGTGCGAGGCTTGTTGACCTGCGCGACCTTCGTTTCGCGGCCGACCTTCGGGGGCTGCGGGTCGAGGCGGTGCGGGACGCGGTCAAGTATCGGGCAAGAGCGCTGCCCATGCAGGATCGGGCGGCGCTCGAGGCCGCGGTCTTCTTCGGGCATAACGCGACGCGGATCGCCGCGGTGATGGGGCGACCGGCCCGGAGTGTCCGCACGCACCTGCGCCGGCTTCTGCGGCGCGTGCTGGCCGCGGAGTTCGCCTGCGTGCAGTCCTTGGGCCACCGCTGGCCGCCGTCGCGGCGTCAGGTCGGGGAGGCGATCTTTGTTCGAGGTCACTCCATGCGCGCGGCCGCCTCGTCCCTTGGCCTTCCCCTGCACGCCGTGCGCCGTCACGCCGACGCCATCCGAGTAATCGCGCAGACCTCGCCGCCGAGGGCCTGGCGATGATCCGCCGCATCTACACGTCCGTCACACCGTCGGACAAACTGCTGCGCGCGTGCGCCCTCTTCGGGCTTGGCGTGACCGCGAAACCGGTCGAGCGTCTTCGGGCCTGGCCGAGCGGACCGCGGATCGTGCGGATCACGGGTCCGCGCCCCGGCGGTTCGCTCACGATCATTTCCGGCCCCAGCGGCTGCGGCAAAACCACGCTGCTCCGGCGCCTCCGGCGCGGCCTGATCCGCGCGGGGCAGTCTCCGATCGCGCCGCCGCGGTCGATCCCGGCCCGGCGGGCCGTCGTTGACCTCTTCGATGCGCCGCTGGACGAGACGCTGCGCCTGCTCGCGTGCGCCGGGCTGGCCGATGCCTCGACCCTCCCCTGCACCCCGCCCGCGCTG
>DDSA01000176.1:0-675 GCA_002343715.1 Phycisphaerales bacterium UBA2402
TCTTGCTGGCGACCTCTTCGGCCGCCTCGCGCGCCGCGGCGGATTCTGCCTTGGCGGATTCTGATCGCCGGCGCAGATTCGCCGCGGTCTCGTCGAGATTGGTGATCTGCTTCTGGAGTTTGTCGATGATCAGGGTGATCTCGGGAACGAGAGGTGACTTCTCATCCGCCGAAGCCTGGATTTTCAGCCCGTCCGCCCTGAGCGCATCCCCCTCACGGCGGAGGACTCCGGCCCGTTCATGGACCGTGGCCGACTCGGTGGCCGTCAGTTTCGCGGCCGACTGTACCAGCGTGGCGTACTCCGTGGTCTTGGCGTCAGCCGCGGCGATTTTCGCCCTCGAAGCCGCCGTGAGTTCCTCGAGTTCCCGCTTGATCTGTTCCAGCCTGGCCCGCTCGATGCCCAGTTCCTTCTCCTTTTCCGACCTGGATGCCGAGATCGCCGACAGGTCACGGCTTACATCGAGGGCATCGGCCGCGGCGGCCACGGCGTTGTGCTGGGTCCACTCGCCCGATGCGGAGATGATCCGCATGGCGAGGTTCCGCGCCGTGAGTTCAAAGTCCTTGGCCTTGGCGATCCCCGCTTCGCCCTGCGCGGCCATCGTCTGGGACAGGATCAGCGAGGCCGATCCCTTCTCGGAATCCGAGCCGCTGGTCGAGGCTTCTTGTACACGGGCCG
>DDSA01000176.1:902-1452 GCA_002343715.1 Phycisphaerales bacterium UBA2402
TCGAGGCTTCTTGTACACGGGCCGCCGCGGCACGCAGGCCGGCGTCGTTCACGCCCGCTCCGTCGGCTCCCACAATGGCTCCGGCCGATCGCAGGTCCCTTCCAGCGGCTTCGATTGCCTTGGCGTTCTCACTCCGCTGGTCACAACCCCACAGCAGGGCGCACCCGCCCGCCGCGATCAAGGCTCGAACCATCTGACGTTGTGTCGTGGGAAACTTGTTCATGTCGTTCCAGACCTGCTGCGTGTTCACTCACCGGGTCCGCGGCGGGCCGCGGGTGCCGCATCGAAAGACCCTCGTTTACCCCGTACCCCACGAAACCCAAGCGTTGCCGCTCGCGGCTCCGCATGGGCGGTCATGGTAGCCGCCGGCCTCTCCGACCGCCAACGTTGTACCGGGGCGACGGTCGCGGAGTTCGCATGCGACCGGTTTTCCGGAAGGAAGCGGGTTTGGTGGCACCGTCAGCGCGGCTTAGATAGGATTGAGAGATCATGGCCGAACCCGTGGCTCATCAACCGCAGGCGACCGGTGCGCTCGACGTATCGGGCTGCA
>DDSA01000176.1:1814-11477 GCA_002343715.1 Phycisphaerales bacterium UBA2402
CTGCGCGAAGATCAAGCAGGACCCGACCACCAACGACATCCCGATCGTGATGGTGACGGCTCTCAACGAGGTGAGCGATGCGGAGCGCGCCGTGGAGTCGGGCGCCGACGGGTTCATCGTCAAGCCGGTCAATAAGGTGGAACTGGTCACCAGCGTTCGTGCCCTGCTCGCCTCGGCGATGGCCCAGAAGCGGCTCAAGGCGACGCTGGCCGGGATCAAGCGCACCAGTTGAGAACGAGGGGTCGGGTTCGCGGACCCGCGCGATCGGCACACTCGGCGGGGGCGGCGCTGCCGCTCCTGCCGCGCATCAAGCAGGCTCGCACCCCGCGGACTTTTGACCGATGCTCGAGATGAGTGGTTCTTTCACTCGTGCGGAACCAGTCTGAGCGCGGCGGGTCGGATAAGGCAAGCAATGATGTTTTCAAGCCGGACATGTTCGTTCAACGCGCTCGGGCGGACACTCTTCTCGGCGGTCTGTGCGTTCGGGGTGTGGATCGGTTCGGCCCACGGCAGCGGATCGAACGATCCGCCGCGCGAGTTTACCCTTCACTGGTGCGGGACCACCGACGATAACGAGGTGCGCTGGCGGACGGGGATCAAATGGTCCGATCGCCTGACCTTCGGCGAAGCGCCGGTTCGTCGTGATGTAGTGGCGATCTACGAGCAGTGGGTGGCTCTCGATGTGCGAACGAGAGGGCTGTCGATCACCACGGAGGAGGGGTACGAGGCGACGCTCCGCGAAACGGTGGCGAGGGCCTTCGCCGAACGGGTGCCCGATCCGGGCTTCGCGGGGTACATCCTCCTCGATATCGAGTTCCTCCCGCTGGTCTGGGGCAAGCGCACGGGCGGGCCCGAACTCTACTGGGAAGCGGACCACGGCCCCCGCCAGCACGACCTCTGGTACACCTTCATCCGCGAGCGGCGACCGGAAGTCATGCGCGACCTGGGAACCGAGGCGGCCGAGCGTGCCCTGGCGGCCTCGTACAACGAGGCCGTGCGCGACTGGCACCGGATGCTGGTGCGTGTCGCTCGAGAACTTCGGCCGCAGGCAAAGATCTCGTTCTACGGCATGCCGCTTGGCTCGCGGCACGCGAACTACACGGGTCAGCACGAAGCGCACTTCAAGGGTTTGAATGATCTGTGCGCCTGGTACATCGAGTTGCAGGATGCCCAGATGGTGCCGCTCTACCAGGACAGGTACACCGTGCCCGTCGGTCAGACTCCCCGCGGCCCGTGGGAGAACACCATCGAGCAGGGACGCGACTTCATCATCACCAACCTCCGCGAGGCGAAGCGGATCGGGCAGGGCAAGCCCATCCTGGTCCTGGCGATGGCCCGATACCCCGATTTCGTGAGAGGGCATGAACTCCGGTACCTCTCAGAGATCAACCACGAACTTATGTTCCGCCTGCCCCGCGAGGCCGGCGCGGACGGCATCGTTCTCTGGGATCATGTCGAGAACCAGCCCCAGTTTGATGAACTGCAACGCTATGTCAACGACCGAATCGTGCCCGATTTTCTCACGATGACCGGGGGGCGGCCGGGTGAAGGAAGCGGCTCCGGAAATGGCGGCGGCGGCGAGAACGGCAATGGTTCTGGCAACGGCAACGGCAACGGCAACGGCGACAATGGCAACGGAGGCGGCAATCAAAGCGGCCCCGGCGGCGACGGCGGTTCGGGCAACGGTTCCGGCGGCGGAGAACCGGGCGGTTCGGGCGATGGTCAAGGCAACGGCGAAGGGCAAGGATCACCCGGTGATGACCAGGGCAACCGCACCCCACCCGATGATGGTGGGGGGAGCGCGACGCCACCCGATCCCGGCGAGAGCGATCCTCCTCCCGGCGGTAACGGCTCACCTCCCGGGAATGGCGGCGGATCCGGTGAGTCAAATGACGGCGGCTCGCCTTCTCCCGGCGGCGGCGGTACGCACAACCCGCCGAGCGATCCAGGTTGGTACGAGCCTCCCTCCAATCCTCCGGTGCTTCCTGCCGTTCCGCCCCGCCATCGTTTCGGAGTGCAGGCCAAGAAGCCCGTGATCCCATCGCAGCGCTCGAACGCGGCCTCGTTGCGCATCGCCCGACCGGGAGATCCAAGGAACACGGTTCAGGGTTCGCGCCCGCAGGGTCTGCGCGTGGTTTCTCGCCAACCCGCCCTCATCAGAGTCTTGCCGCCGAGCAAGAGGAATCGAACACAGAACTGAGCGGCCACGGCGAGGGCGTTTTCTCACCCCTTCCCGAGCATCGACCGAACGCGACGAAAAAGGCTATTTTCAGGTCTTTTTTTGTTTTTCCAGGGCTGATGGAAGTGGCGTGGAAAAATCTGCAAAAAAAAAGTACCCGCGGGAACCCAAACTCCGGGAGTAACGAATAGAAGCGTGTCCGAGGCGTGATGGTGATGATTGAACATCACCGCCGCTTCGGACAGTATGTGACACAATCACCGACCCCCACGAGACCCGGCACTTGGGTTTGTTACTGAGTGCCGGGTTCTTTTTTTCAATCATCGTGCGGAGTCGGCGGCGGGTTCGACTCTCATGGGCGCGGACCCTCGTGGATTCGCGGCGTGTCGGTCTCATCCACCGCCGAACTTCGGCTTCTCTCCCTCCGCCAACTTCCGGATCGAAGTCACCACCGTGCGCGGCACCTCGTTCCAACGGACCTCGAAGGTGACTTCGACCGCATCGCCCACGGCGAATCCTTCGAGGGACACGCCCGGCGCGAGGCCGGGAAACGGCATGACCATTTCTTTCATGCCCACGACCTTGCCGGACTTGTCAGCAAAGTCTGGGATCGCCTCGTGGTGCATGGAGAGAAATCGCTTGCCGTCCGCGCTGGGCAGTGCCTCGATCACGGCGCGGGTGGTGTAGGTCGGGTGCCGGGCTTCGGGCGCAGCGGTGGCCGCGGTCGGCCCGGGCTTCGGACTCGAACGCCCGTCACAGCCTGACGGCCCAACAAAAATCCCCGCCATGACGACGGGGATCAACAGACAACCCGAGTTTCCGATGCCCCCAACTCGCGAGGCTCGAACCATGTTCAGGCGACCTTCATGCCCACGAAGCCCTGCACCGCGGCAAGGTCGTGCGCCAGATCGAGCGTGTACGGCAGGGTCCACGATTCGCCGACGCCGATGTGAACAACTTTGGCCGGGTGTTCGCGGCTGACCCAGTCACGGTTGCCGCGGTTGTAGACGACCATGCGCTGCCGGCGCATCCGCTGCGCCCGGCGGAGCGCGCGCTTGTTGTCAGGATCGAGCCGCATCAGGCGCGTGATGGTGGACTCTTGCGCATCGGATCGGGGCAGTTTCTCGATCGTGCAGGAGATGTTCTGACCGGGCTTGAGTTTGGCGATATCGAGCGGCATGACCACAATCCTCCGAACAAAGACCCAATCTGGGTCGGGCCTAAATGATAGGTGGCACGGCGGCGTGTATCCAGCGGTGGACCAGGGCGGTTAGACCTTGTCCCGAACCTCGTACCGTCCGGTTTCCAGGTCCACCTCGGTGCGGACATACAAGGCTTCGGGCATCGGCAAGGGGCAGAGATCGCCGGTGATCTCAAACTCGAACTTGTGGTCGGTCTCTCCGCCGTCCCGCGTCGAGGCCACGGCCCGCACGGTGAGGCCAGCGTGCAGAATCCTCGGCTCGAAGTGGGTGATGGCGTCGTACACCATCTGCTCCAGTTTCGTGATGGAGATGCCCGAGGTCGTCAGGCCGGTCAGGTCCGGCACGCCGTAGTTCACCACGCTGCGGGCCACGAGGGGGAACTGGTGGATCTCGTCCCCGCGAGGATTGGCCGGTGCGTTGAGAAGCCATGCCAGATCCCGGAGCACGGCCTGGCGCAGTTGACGCATCGACATGACGCGTCGCTCGCGACTCTCCTGCGTCATGTGCGGGTGATCGTCCGTCAGACGGTCGAGCAGTGATGGCTGCAGCCGGTCGGATGTTGTCAGTTCGGCCATGCGTTCGTGCCCCTCATCCCATGCAGTGCATCAGCCCTGTGCCCCCGCCGCGATCGTGTTCAGGCGGATGTTGCGGATCGTCAGGAGGTCAAACTCCCCCGCATCGGTCGCGAGCACGCGCTGCCCCAGCGGGCCGGAATCGGCGAACTCCGTGCCGCGGGAGAGTCGCAGCAGGTCAGACGCCGCCTGTGTGCCGGGGTACCGCGCCGGGATGAAGCCGACCCCCTGCCCGCCGCTGGCCCAGACGAAGTTGGCCGGCGCCCACACCATGTCGCGAAGGTCTTCGGGCTTGTCGATGTGAACGAGGCCGATCCGGCTGTAGGGAATCCAGTAGTACTTGCCGTCGACAAACGCCTCGAGCATCGGTCCCAGGCGTTCATCGCTGTCGGCGATCCACTCGAAGTCCCGCCGGGTCGGGTTTTCGGGCTCGCCGATCTCCATGAAGCCGGTGGTCGCGGGGGCGGCGTCGAAGGCCTTGCCGCGCAGTTCCGCCGCGGCATCGCCCTTGCCCTGCGCATCGAGGGCCGCGGCCTGGATCATCCACGCCACCCATTGCTCGGGCTCGCCGAGCACCAGCGGCGTCGTCTCTCCGGCGAAGACTCGCTCGCGGATCATCTCGCACGTGATGGCGGCCCGGCAGGCCTGGGCCATGAGCGAGCTCTTTGGGTCCATCTCGGCGATGACGCCCAACTGCGTCAGGGCGCGTTCCCACTGCCCCAGAACGCACAAGACCTGAAAGAAAAAGATGCGGCGCTTGGGCTCGGCCGGGTCCTTGCGGATGTCGGCCTCGAGGGCCTTGAGGCAGTCGTCGAGTTTGCCCTGCTTGAGCAGTTCCTGTGCGGTCATGCGGGGAGGATAGCGGGGGAGCGGTCGCGGCGAAGAATCGGCGCATTCACCGTGATACACACGGTGGCGTGGTAATGGTGATGATCCGCCGCCGGTGGCCGTACACTTCGCACGAATGGCGAAAAGGCCCAAAGCCAACGGATCGGCGGTTGTCATCGACGACCTCGGCGAGAGTTCGGCCGCATCAGTCACTCACGAACGCGCCACAAAGCGGGGCGCTCCGCCGCCGATATCGAGACTGAAATCCAGACGCAAACTGATCGCGTTCGGTTGGTACGGAGGCAAGTTCTCTCATCTCGATTGGCTCCTGCCGCTTCTTCCCACGTGCCATCATTACTGCGAACCCTTCGCGGGTTCCGCCGCGGTACTGCTGAACCGTGCTCCCTCACCGATCGAGACGTACAACGACCTCGACGGCGAGGTGTGCAACTTCTTTCGTGTGCTCAGGGAGCAACGGAACGAACTGACCGAGGCGATCGCCCTAACGCCGTTCTCACGCGAGGAGTTTTCTGTCGCGTGCGACCTGGACCCATCGCTGTCGGCGTTCGAGCGGGCCAGACGGTTCTACGTCCGAGCGAGGCAGGTCCGCACAGGTCTCGCGCAAACGGCGAGCATCGGACGTTGGGCGAACTGTAAGGACACCAGCCGAGCGGGGATGAGCGGCGTCATCAGCCGGTGGTTGGGAGGGGTGGATGCGCTGCCCGAGATCGGCGAACGCCTGCTCCGGGTGCAGATCGAGAATCGTCCCGCGGTCGATATAGTTCGACTGTACGACTCGAAGGAGACACTGTTTTATTGCGATCCTCCGTACGTCCATGAGACGCGTGGAGACTCAAAGGCGTACGGCCACGAAATGACCGATGAGCAACACCGCGAACTCGCGGATGCGCTGAACGCGGCGAAAGGAATGATCGCGTTCTCAAATTATGACTGTGAGCTCATCAATCGTCTCTACCCGCAGAAGCGATGGACGAAGGTGGTCGGTCCTGTGCGTACGATTCACTCAACCAAAGACACACGCTCCGAGGTGCTCTGGGTCAACTACAACCCGAGCAAAAAACAATCTCCCGTCGTTCTGTGGGAGTCCACATGATGGCCGGTTCTCGTGAGCGAGCAGACACACCCCGCGAGTTGCTTGATGCTATCTTGACCAAGTCCAAGAAACTCGGCCGTTCAGCGGCGATCATGGACCGGGACATACTGAGCCGGATCGAGTATGTATGTCGTTGCATCAGCAACCGGGCAGGCGTTCGGCTGCTGATGGCCTGCATGCTGGCGAAGATCCACCGACCCGAGGTTGATCCTCGCAAACCGTACACCGAAATCGGAGGGAAAGACTGTTTCTCGGGAAGGACATACGACGAACAACACCTGAGCGGTTTCATCACGGAAAACCGTCTCCCGTGCAACAGCACCACCGCATTCCTGACCCCCGCTCTCCGTAATCAGGATGCCGTGCTGACAACACGCACGGTCCTCGTCGGCAGACCGCCGCAGGTTTATAACGACACGCTTCAACTGCTCGACGACGTGGCCAAGGGCCGTGTGAGCGCCGAGCAAGTGCTGATCGACACGCTCAGAGTCCTCGTACTTGTTCGCGATGAGAAAGAGGAACGCATGAACACACTTGTCGCGGCGCTCCGCCACGGCACTGACGCCTTGCCGCCGGCCTCGGAGCAGATCGTGACGCTTCTGCGCCAGCATCTGGCGTGCAGGCACTCAAGCCGCTTGCCGGTTCTGATTATCGCCGCGGCGTATTCGGTGGCGGAGAAGCAGTGGGGCGAGAGTGCCAAGCCGCTCCGAGGGCATTTGGCCGCCGATGAGCAAACCGGTGCGGGCGGCGACATTGAAGTATGTCTGACTAACGATCAGCGGGTGTGCACGATCTACGAGATGAAGTCGAAGCGTGTTTCCCGCGAGGACATCGATCGCGCTCTCCAGAAGATCGTGGCGTGCAAGCCGCGAATCGATAACTACATCTTTATCACGACGGACAGCGTGGACGTCGAGGTAGCCGAGTACGCCGCCGCGATGTACGAGCGGACCAACGGGACGGAGATTGTGATCCTCGACTGCATCGGATTTGCCCGCCACTTCCTCCACCTCTTCCATCGTCTACGTCTCCGGTTCCTCGATGCGTATCAACTCAAGGTGCTCAACGAGCCCGACAGCGCCGTGAATCAGCCGCTCAAGGAAGCGTTCCTGTCGCTCCGACACGCGATGGAATCGGACGGGTAGGATTTCAGCCCTGACACCCCGGCGCCTTGTTGCATGTCCCCCGAGCCTCATAGCACGTTGACTCCATAAACTCCCCCATGCACCACACACACCTCTCGCGGCGTGAGTTCATCCGGCGGGCGTCGTTGGCCGGGGCGACGGCCGTGGTCGTCCCCGCGTGGGCGGCCACGGCCCGCACGAAGGACACGGTGCTGCGGGTGCTCTCCATCGGCGTCATCGGCACCATCGGCGGGGCCGACCGCAAGAACATCGCCGGCCATCCCAACGCGAAGATCGTGGGCCTGTGCGACATCGACGCCCGCGCCCTGGCCGCGGCGGGGGCCGACCACCCCGACGCCTTCACCTGCGAGGATTACCGCGAGGCTTTCGACAAGCACGGCGACCAGTTCGACGCGGTCATCGTCGCCACGCCCGACCATTCACACTGCGCGATCATGACCCTGGCGCTGGCGCGGGGCAAGCACGTCTACGGGCAGAAACCCCTGGTGCAGCAGCTGGCGGAACTGGAGTTCATCGATGCCGCCGTGCGGGCGCGCCCCAACCTTGTGACCCAGACCGGGGCCCAGCGCATCGAGCACGCCGTCCGCCGCGCCGCGGTGGATATTCTCAAATCAGGGGCGCTCGGCAAGGTCATCGAGGTGCACATCACCTTCGGCGGCGGGGCGCTGACGGGGGGTCACTACTTCGCAGATGGAGTTCTGGGCGATCCGGTGGACCCGCCCCCCGGGTTCAACTACGACCTCTGGCTCAACGGGGCCGAGCACGAACCCTGCCGCCCCAACATGGTCGAGCGGCGGTGGCGCAGTTGGTGGAAGTACGGCGGGGGACAGATCGCGGACTGGTCCGTCCACCTCACCGATGTCCTCATGTACGCCTTCCCCGAGTTGCAGACGCCGGCGAGCGTCTGCTCCCGCACGCCCACGCGCGATGTGTCGAACTTCCACGCCGACAAGGTCCTCTCCACGCTCACCTACCGCGTGGCGGGGGACCGCTTCGCCAACTCGACCTGCAACTTCTATTTCTACGACTCGCACATGAAGCCAGACCGTGCCCACCTGGGCCTGGGCGAGGGCGAGTGGCCCGGGGGCATTCAGACGATCGTGGTCTGCGAGGGCGGCACGCTTCTTTTGGGGCCGGAAGGCCCGCTCGAAATCTGGCGCGAGGGCGTCAAGACCGACGGCATGGCCTGGCCCGGACTGCCCACCTACGAGAAGTTCAGCCACTGGCACGCGTTTGTTGACAAAGCACTCGGCAAGCAGACCCCGCACCTGTGGATGCCCTTCGCCATCGGCCTGCGGTGCACCGAGCCGGGCCTGCTCGCGGTGAAGGCGGCGAAATACCCGGGGCAGGTCCTGAACTGGGACCGCGCTTCGCTCACCTTCCCCAACCACCCCCGCGCCACCGCCGAGATCGTCCACAGGGATTACCGCCCGGGGTTCGAGCCGGTGCGGGTCAGTGCATAACGATCGAAACTCGTTGGAAAATGAGTCTGTCCGATCCCGGACGGACGGAATCAATGGAGGTTGTTCATTCCGGGTGTTGCGTTCGCATCCACTCCCACTGCCTCCTCACACCCTCCTCGAACTCTGTCCTGGGCTCGTACCCGAGTTCCGCTCGCGACCGCGTGAGGTCCGCCCAGGTCCGCTCCACATCGCCGGGCTGCATGGGCCGGTGAGTGATGTTCGCGCTGCGACCCACCACGCGCGCGATGGCGGCGATCATGTCGCGCAGCGCAACGGGCGCGCTGTGCCCCAGGTTCCACACGCGGTATCCGAACCGGTCGATGCGGTCCATCGCCGCCAGCACGCCGGCGGCGATGTCCGATGCGTAGGTGTAATCCCGGGATGATGTGCCATCTCCGAAGACCTCGATGGTCTCTCCACGCGAGATCCGCCCGAGGAAACGCGAGATCGCCAGGTCGGGCCGCTGCCGCGGGCCGTAGACCGTGAAGAAGCGCAGACAGGCCGTGGGCATCTTCGTCAGGTGATGGTGCGTGAAGGCGAGCAGTTCGCACGCCCGCTTGGTCGCGGCGTACGGGCTGATCGGCCCGCCGACATCCATCTCCTCGCGGAAGGGCGCCTCGGCGCTGTTGCCGTAGACCGAAGAGGACGAAGCGATGACCACCCGCTCAACCCCGTGCCGCTGCGATGCGGTGAGGATGTTGGCCGTGCCCACGACATTCGCCGCGGCGTACCCCGCGGGGTCGGCGATGCTCGGCCGCACACCCGCCTTCGCGGCGAGGTGAACCACCGCACGGGGAGCGTGGGCCGCGAAACAGGCCCCGACCGCCGCGGCATCCACGATGTCGGCGTGGACAAACTCAAAAAGTCCGGGATTGTGTGTGGAGAGATCGTGAAGGTTCTGTCGCTTGAATTTTGGGTCGTACCAGGGATCAAGATTATCCAGGCCGATAACGCGTTCGCCGCGTGCGAGTAATGACGCGGAAACATGCCACGCGATGAACCCCGCAGCGCCGGTGATAAGGATGGGTCGTTGTGCCATGGGTTGTGTCAATGATCATGTATGACCCACTATCTTGTGCAGGTCGAGCAAAGAACGCGCTCGCGTAGCGCGAAAAAAAAGCAGGGCGCCATCTGTGACAGCGCCCCGCTGGAGGAGAGAG
>DDSA01000176.1:11672-12072 GCA_002343715.1 Phycisphaerales bacterium UBA2402
GCCCCGCTGGAGGAGAGAGAGATCAAGGTTAGTATACCGAAGTATCGGACGGGAAGTTGCCCAAACCCACACGAATCTCCACTAATTTCTTAGGAAAACTTCATGTTGCGGCCGGTTTGGGCCGAAATTGCCCGGTTTCGGGTAGCGAACCGAATGCGAACGGCTCGCGGTTCATGGTTCCCTGCGGAACTACTATATGGATGTACGTTCTCGGCCATGCCCCGGTTCGGGGAATTTCGGTTTCGGGATGACTATTTGGCTCTCTGAGTAACGGTGTTGCCGCATTGGGCGATTTGCCTTGCGCACCGGGGCGGTTGTTGGAAGAGAGCATCGAACTTTCAGGTTTTGAAGGGGCCGTGGGATCAAAAGGCCGTTTGATTTTTGCCCCCCCCCCCCCCCC
>DDSA01000176.1:12279-22335 GCA_002343715.1 Phycisphaerales bacterium UBA2402
CCCCCCCCCCGCCTTTTTTTTTGAACCCCCCCCCCCCCCGTATGCTCATTAGCGAGTACGTTATCGTGAACGCACCTGGTGAAGCGATCGTTGTGCGTCGGGGACTGTCGGAGTCATCCCATGAGTTGGAAACGACATGTCGTGTGGGCGTGCGCGATCGTGACGATGTGCACGGGTGTTATCACGTGTGCGCGAGCAGGTGACCTCACGCTGGAAGCGTGCGAGGCGTGGTTGGCGACGGCGCGAGCGCGGGCGGAGGCGCTGCCGAACCTGGGGGATCGCTTTCTCGCCTGGGAGTCGGCCGATTTCACCGCGGCGCTCTCTGCAGATGAGGATGTCGGCCGCGTGCCGAGATCCACGGCTCCCGTCCTGATTCGTCTCGAACTCGCGTCGGCAGGCGACTCCGCGTGGCGGCTGAACCACACGTTCGTGAGCGCGGGCGGTGTGCTCGATGTGGTGTATTCTCCTTCCGCCAGCTGGCAGCGAGCCGGGCAGACCCTGAGAATCTTTGACCCGGCGAAGCGAGACGATGAACGCGACGAGCAGGGCACCGTCGGGGCTATCCGGTCTTTTTTTCTGGATGTCACGATGTTGTGCGGCGGGGGCCTGGGCGTCGGCCGGTTGGCGAAGGTGGTGCCCGGGCCGGCGGAGATCGACGGAAATTCGTGGAAGTGCCAGGCCGCGCGCGAGGTCGCCGGGAGGCGTACGTACGCCGTTGAGTTCGCCGGCGTGTGGCTCCCCGCGGAGGGCCGTGGCCGCGTCACGTCCATGCGAGTGCTGACGAATACGTACGTGCCCGCCGACACCGGAGCAGTATCGACGTTCTCAGATTGGATCTGGGATGCCGAACTCGTGATGGAGTTGGCGGGCCGGGTTGAGAAGAGGCGCGCCGACGGCCGCTTGGAGCATCTGGTTGTTCTCCGGGGTTTGCATCCCTTGCCACCGGGCGGTTTCTCCGCGTGCCTTATCGCGCCGATCAATGGCCGGGATGCCATGCGGGGAGAGTTCGCCATCAGTCAGATTGCCGATTTTCAGCACAGGCGTGTGACCAACTTGGCAACCGGCGAGAGCGAGCCGCTGGGCCCGCCACCGGAAGGACACACGGAGCGGGCCGATCGCCTCAGGACGTGGGGGTATGTGTCCCTGGCCTGCGCTGTCGGGTTGTTGGTCACGATTCGGTTGTATCGATGGAAGCGCACCGCGTGAGAAAGGAGTTTAGTATGATCCGCGTGCCGTTGTCGGGATTGTCGCGTTCCGGGAGGAGCCGTTGGGTGATTGTCGCGGGGATCTTCTTCCCGTCGCTCGCGGTGGCCACGACGTCGTGCTTCGTCGCCGGGCACACCTTTCAGTGCTGCGCCGGCCCGACGGCGTACTGCGAGATCGGCGAGGACGTTTGGTTCTGCACGGGCACCTCCGACAAGAACCCGGTGTCGGTTCGCACCGTGAGAGAGGCGAACCCGGGGCAGACGGGCAAGCAAAGTGCCACTTCCACGACCATTCTGAACTGCACGATTACGCCGAAGACCTGCGGCGTAACCCCGGGCACCTGCATCGTCGGCAGCCCGCAGCAACACACGTGCGAGGACACCGTCCCATCGGGCAGTCCGTGCACCGGGAGTTGATCGAGGTGAACGTGCGCGCGGCGATCGGCTCCATTCTCTGCGGGAGCGTCATGGCGGCCCTGGTTATCGCCGGAGTCGCCAAGTTGTCTGACGCTGCGGAGTTCGAGCGTCACCTGTCGCGGTGGAAGACGCTGCCCGGGATTCTGCTGCCGTGGATCTCGCTTGCCGTTCCCGTCTCGGAAGTCCTGCTCGGGGGTGCCTGGCTCCTGGGATTGGCGCGCGGGTTCACGCGGTTGGCGGCGATCGCCATGCTTCTCGCGTTCGTGACGGCGCTGGCGATCGAGCAGTTTGTGGCGGAAGCGCCGGAGTGCCGCTGCTTCGGGGTCCTTGACAGGTGGCTCGTTCATTCGTCGGCGACCCGGGGTGGCGTGTTCAAGGCGGGCCTGCTCGCGGGCCTTCTTGCCTTGTCCGGCTGGCTCTGCCGCCCCGCGAGCGAGGTTCGGGTGAATGGAGTTCGCGCATGACCCGGCGCGGCCTGACGCTGATCGAGGCGGTGCTTTGCACGTTTATCGTGGGCACCCTGATCGTGCTCGTGGCGGGTTCGCTCGCCGATAGTCGCCGCCGCGCCAGGCAGATCGTCACTCTCGCGCGGATGCGCGAATGCGGCGTGATCCTGCACGCCTATGCCAACGATTGGCGCGACGCCTGGCCCGCGTTCGCAAGGCCGTACGGCGGCCCCACCGTGGTGCCGACATCGCGGGGCGACGTAGAGATTCCTCGCTACTTCTTCTCGTGCTTTTTCTGGGACGAGGCTCTGGCCGATGGCTACCTCGATGGCAATCCCCGCAGCGCGGTCGTGTTCGACGCCGAGCAACAGGCCGAGAACGGCGGCGTGGGCGGCACGGCGTTTCTTCTGAGTTGCTCCCTGCTCGCCGATCCCGCGTACTGGCGCGCCGACACCCGCACTGGCGCATCACAATGGCGGGGCACGCGGCGGTACGAAGTGTGGCGAACGGACAAGAAATGTCTCCTGGTGTCGCCCTTCGTATTCGATCGGGTCGCGAACATCGACGTCAACGGCCCCCTCGGCGGGTTCCACGTGCCATTCGCGTTCGCCGATGGCTCGGCGTCGAGAGTGAGGGCCGAGCAGGTCCGTCGCGGTGTGTTCAACGGCGAGGGCACCGAGCCGGGAACGCTGCATCCGCACGACTTCTTCGCCGGCTTGCACACCGTCGATGGAGTTCGCGGCATCGATGTCAGGTAGCGCGACGGCCGCGTGCCGAACTCGCTCTCGATGCGGCCCGGCTCACTTGTCCTGCTTCTGCCGCTCCTTGTACCGCTTGATCGCCTCTTCGCGTTCTTCGGGTGTCATGTTCTTGAGGCGCTCTTGGAGCCGCGGCGGCAGCGAGTCGATGTTCGGCCTGCCCTCGCGGCCTTTTCCGCCCGCCTCGCTCTTCAGACGTTCGATCGTCTGCTCCACTTTCGCTTTCTGCGGGGCGGAGAGCACGGCCCACATCTTGGTCTGTGTGTCCTCGACTTTCGGCGCGCCTTCCATCAGTTCCCTGACCCGGGCGAGGGCCTGCGCCGCATCGGAATCCGGGGCGGGCCTGTCGGCATCCATCGGGCGATCGGCATCCATCGGCTTGTTGCCATCGGTCTTGCCGGGCGGCGGTCCCTTCTTCGCAGGGCGGCCGCCTTCGGGCCGATCCGCCTGTGGACGGCCGCCGAGCACGCCGTCCAAACGGCGCTGGGCGTTCTCCGGCAGTTTGTCGCGCAGGGAACGCAACTCGGCCTCGTGTTCCGAGCGGTACGACTTCTGGGCCTCTTTGAATGTTCGTTCGATCTCGTCAAGGGACTTCTGCTGCGCGGCGGTCAGTCTCAGTGACTCCTCGACCGAATCGCCTCTCAGGGTGTTCAAAGCCCGGGTGAAGATCGGCTGGGGGATATTCGATCCCATCTGATCTTTTTTCTTCTGATCGCCGCCGGTGAAGCGACGGTTGACACCGGGCACGCCGCTTTCCTGAACCTTCGGACCTTTGAGAACATCCTGCCCGTCCGCGGGCTTGCCGGATTGACCGAAGGTCAGCCCGGCGGTCATGAAGAGTGCCGCGGCGGAAACAAGGATCGACGTATGGTTCGCGTTCATCGGAACTCTCCTGTGGTGAATGGGTTCTGGCAAGGCCTCGGCAGGATGTGTCTGTATCGGCCGAAGCGGTCATGGCCGAACGCTCGGGACCCGCCTGGTATTGCCTTGTTCGCTCGGAGATGCTTGTGTGTAACCACAAATTCCACCCGATTCCGGTATCCGGTATCCCAATCCACTTTCCAACGGCACCCCACCTACCTACCCTTGTTCCCCTGTACCCGCCCTACTCGGGTTAGGGGTATGTTTGAATCGCCTATTCCGCGGCACCACCCTTCGGCCTCGCGGCCGGAGCGCCAGGTGCGCCCGACACGGCCCGGTGGGTCGTGCCCGTATCAGGAACCGTCGCCGTGAAGATCAAGACCGACGAAATCACCAGCGTCATCAAGCAGGAGATCAGCAAGTTCGAGGCCCAGATGGAGGTCTCGGAAGTGGGTCGCGTGGTGGAGGTCGGCGACGGCATCGCCCGCATCTACGGCCTCTCGAACGCGATGGCCGGTGAACTGCTCGAGTTCCAGACCGCCGATGGAGCGGTGATGGGCCAGGTCTTCAACCTCGAACTCGACACCGTCGGCGCGGTCATCTACGGCGATTACCTCCTCGTGAAGGAGGGGGACGTGGTCAAGAGCACCGGCCGCCTGCTCGAAGTGCCCGTGGGCGACGTGATGCTCGGTCGCGTGGTCGATCCGCTGGGCAAGCCGCTGGACGATCAAGGCCCGATCTCCGCCACCGAGTACCGCAAGGTGGACATCATCGCCCCCGGCATCGCCGAGCGGCAGCCCGTGACCGAGCCGCTCCAGACGGGCATCAAGTCCATCGACTCGATGATCCCCATCGGCAAAGGTCAGCGTGAACTCATCATCGGCGACCGCAAGACCGGCAAGACCACCATCGCCGTAGACACGATCATCAACCAGAAGCAGTACTGGGGCACGCCCGAGGCGGTGGTGTGCATCTACGTCGCCGTCGGCCAGAAGGAATCGACGGTCGCCGGCGTGGTGCAACTGCTCAAGAAGCACGGCGCGATGGACTACACCATCGTCGTCAACGCGTCCAGTGCCTACCCGGCTCCGATGCAGTACATCGCCCCCTACTCCGGCTGCGCCATGGGCGAGTACTTCATGTGGAACGGCGTCAAGGGCAAGACCCCCAAGCACGCCCTGTGCATCTACGACGACCTCTCGAAGCAGGCCGTGGCCTACCGCCAGTTGTCCCTCCTGCTCCGCCGCCCGCCGGGACGCGAGGCCTACCCCGGCGACGTCTTCTATCTCCACTCCCGCCTGCTCGAGCGCGCTACCAAGCTCAGCGATGAGAACGGCGGCGGCTCACTGACCGCCCTCCCCGTCATCGAGACCCAGGAAGGCGACGTCTCGGCGTACATCCCCACGAACGTGATCTCGATCACCGACGGCCAGATCTACCTCGAACCCGAACTCTTCTTCTCCGGCATCCGCCCCGCCGTGAACGTCGGAATCTCCGTCTCACGCGTGGGCGGCAACGCCCAGGTGAAGGCGATGAAGAAGATCGCCGGCTCCCTCCGACTCGACCTCGCCGCGGCCCGCGAACTCGAAGCCTTCGCCCAGCTGGGCACCGAACTCGACAAGGCCACCCAGCGCCAACTCGACCGCGGCCGCCGCATGATCGAACTCCTGAAGCAGGGCCAGTACACCCCCTTCCACGTCACCGACCAGATCGTCGCGATCTTCGCCGGCAGCAAGGGGTACATGGACGATGTGCCCGTGACGGCCGTACGCAAGTTCGAGGAAGGCCTCTTTGAATCCATGCGTACGGTCAACAAGGCCGTCTGGGAAGAACTCAACCAGAAGAAGGCGCTGGACAAGGACATCGAGCCAAAACTCGAAGCCGCGATCAAGGCTTACAAGGCCACGTTCAAGGCGTAAGCCGGGTGGCCCGATCGGCGTCTCTCGGCCGGGCCCGCGATGGGCCGGTTGCCTCGTCGGCATGGGTACGCGGCTGAATCGGCATCGGACGAACGCTGGCCCGTGTCAGTCGCCCGTAGCGCTCGCCGGCCGCGGTGCCGTGAAGAGCAACTCCCCGCGAAAGCACACCGCGCCGGTCCCACCGAGAACGAGACGGTTGTCGCGCGGGTTCGCCGGCGCTGCGATCATCTGCCGCGAATCGGTGACCGCGCAGACGCGAGCGTGGCGTGCGTTCGAGCGGCTCTCCATGCTTCCGGCGAAGACGGTTGAACGCCGAAAGCACGCCGCCGCGGCGTGCGAGTCGGTAATCAGACCAGCGGTCGCGGAGTTATCGGAGTATTCGGCAGTCACAATGCCCGTCGGAAACCAGCGACTCAACGTACCATGACGAGGAGCGGCGGCGCGATGCGTACTCGTCGTTCGCCACTGTGCGAGAGAGGATCAGAATGACACGCCAATCTGCATCGTCGGTTCGCATCGTCATGTCTTCGGCGGTGGCTGCGGTCACAACCGGCGTAGCGGCACCGCCCTCGTACCACGCGGCCGTGGACGCCGCCGCCCCGACGTTGGCCTATCGATTCAGCGAGCCGTCGGGGCCGGCGATCAACCACGGATCGTGGGGCGCGGCGTTCAACGCGGCGCACTTCGGTACGGTGGTGCGCACCGAGCCGACGATGAACGGGGACACGGGCATCAGGCTCACCGCCGGCGGCTTCTTGGAATCGCTGGGAGCATCGCCGCTGATCGGCAACCCCACGTTCTCGATAGAAGCGGTGGTGAACCTCTCGGACCCCGGGGCGGCGAGCCTGTGGGGCCCGATCCTGCAATGGGGCGACGGGCCGGCCCCGCGAACTGGGCGGGAGGTCTATTTCGGGATTCAGCAGAACGCGAACCGGCGGCTCTTCGCGGGGTTCTACAACGCCGGCCTGCGCTCCCAGCAACTGGTCCCCGGTAACACCTGGCTGCACGTGGTCTGGACCCGCGCGGGCGGCGACAACAGCGAAAGCGGGTCGATCGTGTACGTGAACGGCGAGCCCATCGCGGTGCAGCGCGATACCAGCCTGTCGCCGGGCATTCTCACCGCGGGATCGATCAACGTCTCCGCCAGCGCATTCCGCATCAACGCGGGTCGGGATGTGTCTCCGAACAGGTACTTCACCGGCACGCTCGACGAACTGGCCGTGTACGACCGGGTACTCATGCCGTCCGAAATCGCCTCGCGTGCATCGCTGGTCGCCTGTCCCTCGATCGCGGCCCCGCCCGAATCGGCGACCGCCTGCCGCGGCACATCGACGGACTTTGCCGTCACGGCCCAGGGCGGTCTTCCCGGCGCTGGGTTCACCTATCAATGGCAGATCGAGGACGAAAGTGCCCCCGGCGCATGGACCGACTTGACCGACGGCCCCGTGACTGTCGGCGGTACAGAAGTGGGGAGCGTGACCGGTTCCGCCGCGACGGAGATGAACTTTCAGTCCGAAGCCGAGGCGATCGGCTTCTCGCAGCATCGCTTCCGCGTGGTCGTGACCAACACCTGTGGCGGCACGACCAGCATCGCGGCGGTGCTGAGCATCTGCGCGTGCCTGGCCTGCCCGGCGGACTTCAACCAGGACGGCGGCATCGATGGCGCGGATGTGGACGCCTTCTTCAGCGATTGGGAGGCCGGTCGTTGCGATGCCGACGTCAACGCCGACGGCGGCATCGACGGGGCGGATGTGGATACGTTCTTCGCGGCGTGGGAAGCTGGGGGGTGTTAGGCTGGTTTAGCAGGAGGATCGACTATGAGGCGGTACGCGGCTGGTCATATAGCAGATGAACTGCTGGTTCCCGTTGTCGGGCTCGCTCGCGGCGCGTCGATCAGACTTGCCGTTTTGGGGTTGGCGTTGGCGACGGCTGTGCCGTTCGCTTCCGGCCAGGGTTGCAGCGCGTCAGCACCGTCTGTCACCATATTGGGCGGCAATCACGCTCGCATCTCCGGAACGTATTCGGTGCCTCTCGGCTCGCCCTGCTTTCTGGAGGGCAACCTGACACAAGGGTGTATCGGCGACTGCACTTCTCGGGTGTATCACGGCATCGTGAACTGCAACACGGATGGATACGTCTTCAACATCCTGTGGCGTAACAACGGCGGGCCCCCGTTCGGCCACATCGCCACCACGGGCTTCGTGCCCTCCTGCAGCCTCTCGGCCGCGAGCGTGAATGCGTTTCGGCGAGTCCAAAAGTTCATCCGGGATCTCCCGCCACAGCCGCAGTTTTACCTCAGAGAACGGGCGGTGGTGTTGGGTGTTCGTGGCGTGAATCCGGGCGAGGTAGTTCTCACTCGCAACCTACCGCCCGGTCAAATCGGTCGCTGGTCGATGGTTGTTCCGGGAACGGGCGCAGCGGCAATTCAGGACGGCGCGACGCCGTGGGGAAGCATGCGGTCCGGGTCACAGACGCGCGAACTCACGATCAGCAGCATGACCGAACAGGATGAGGGTCTTTATCTGTTCCACGCGGGGACCGCGGAACCACTGCCCATGGTCGACAGCGTGAATGTGTACTTTGATCGCCCGCTGGCAACCATCCTGTCCATGCCGCAGGACCGGGAGGCGTGCGAGGGGGGCGACAGCCGGTTCACCGTTCGGGCGAGCGGGGATGGCCTGTCGTATCGCTGGTACCGCGATGGCCTTCCGATGTCCAACGGTGCGCAAACCTCCGTCGGCATCGCGATTACAGCCGGCGCGACGACGGAGGAACTGCTGCTGAGCGGTGTCGATGCTTCCGCGGGGGGGCAGTATCACTGCGTCGTGACGGCCGCCGGCTTCGGCGCCGTCCCGCACCCGACATTCCCTGCGAGGCTGCTCGTCAATGCGAACACCGTCGCGCCCGCCATGCTGGCGATGCCCGAAAGTATCAGCGCGGCTATCGGGTCGCGTGCAGAGTTTACCGCGGATGTCGATGCCCCCGATGGTCAGATGCCTGCTTTGCAGTGGAGAAGGAACGGCGTGCCGATCTACGACGATGGCCGCATCGAAGGCGCGGAGACCGAGCAACTCGTCATCAACTGGGTGGTCGAGGGCGATTCGGCCTCCTACGACTGCATCATCACCCGCGGCTGCGCCTCGATGACGACCGACCCGGCGACGCTCACGATCGACCAGGGCACGCCCTGCCCCGCCGACTTCAATCAGGATGGCGGGATCGACGGTGCCGATGTCGATGCCTTCTTCGTCGCGTGGGAGGGCGGGCTTGGGTCCGCCGATGTGAACGCGGATGGGGGTGTGGACGGGGCGGATGTGGATACGTTCTTCGCGGCGTGGGAGGCGGGGGGGTGTGGGTGAGTGGTCTGATTGCGGCGATCATGAAGGTTCGCTGCTGTTTGTGTGTTCTTGCCGACGTGCGTTGGCTCACTCTCTCATTCGGCCCGCTCCGGTGGTGACGATTCGTGGCGGTGATAACTCGAAAGATGATCAATACCCCGGCACCTCGCCGGGGTGTTTTCGTATCCAGATGCCCGCATGAACCCGCTCGTCGGTTTCTCGGACTTTAAAATACTGTGTTTTTTTTGCTTGCGTCGAGGAGGGCTTTTCAGTATTCTGAACAGGCGAGCAACTCGCTCCCCGATTCTGGCCCTTGCATGGAGGTAGTCATGTCGATTCGTTTCGGATTTCGCACAGTGATGTGCGGCGCGGTTGTTGCCTTGATGGTCGCCGCTGCATCGGCGCAGACGATCTTCACCACCAACACCACGATCGGCCCGGGCGACCTCACGTATGAGAATCAGGACATCATCGTGCGCGGGTGCACCGTGACGATCGATGGGGCTCACACTTTTCGGTCCCTGATCGTTGAGCGCAATGGGTCGAACATCGCCGGTGTGGTCACCCACACGGCGGCGATCACTGGCCCGGGCCTGAACGGTCTGGCGCTGACGGTTACGGAGGACTGCACGATTCAGGGTGCCGACGGGCCGCTCGTGGCCAGCGCTTTCATCGTTTCGGGACGCGGGCACCCTTCCAGCACCGGGCCGGGCGAGGGTGGGGACGGCGTCGCCGGCAGTGGCGGCGGGCACGGCGGCGTGGGTGGCCTGAGCATCTTGGCGGGCGGCGTCGCGTACGGGAATGTCGCGCAGCCGGTGGAGTTCGGATCGGGCGGGGGGCGAGACACCAACAACGCGGCGAACGGGGGTTCGGGCGGGGGTTGCCTGCGGCTTATCGTCGGAGGCACGCTGATCCTCGGCGGCGCGATCCGGGCCGACGGTGCGAACGGCGCCGGTGCCGATGCGGGCGGCGGTTCGGGTGGCAGCCTGTTGATCACCGCATCGGGAATCACGGGCACCGGCGCGATCAGCGCCAACGGCGGCAACGGCAGCGCTAGCGGATCGGGCGGCGGCGGCGGCCGCATCGCCATCGAACTCGGGGCTGGGTCCTTC
>DDSA01000244.1 GCA_002343715.1 Phycisphaerales bacterium UBA2402
CGTGGCCCACGGGCGGGAGCCCGCATGAGGGCGGTGCTGCGGCGCACTGCCGCGCACTGACGCGACAGTTCCTATTGATACCTATGCACGCGGGCGCGCCATCGCACGCGCACGCACGCACGCGGGGTGCGGTCGGCAACGATGGCGACTGACGCGACAGTTCGTGACAGTGCGGGGCAGCGGTCATACGGGCGGCACCTCCCCGCGCAGGCCGATGCCCTCATAGAACGAGACCATGCCGGTTCCGCGACGGCGCGCAACGCCCGGCGCGGCGGCCATGAGATCGCGTCCGAACGCCTGCTTGGTGCTGACGGCGTTGCGCCCGTCCTGCTCGCACCACCCCTTCCAGGCGTCGTAGAGGTTGTCCACCCATGCTCGATGGCCCACGCCGACAACGCAGCGGTCGCGGATGAAGGCGCCGACAGGGGAGCCGAGGTCCTCCATGTCGCGGATGGCATCCTCGCCGCTCTTGGGCTGGATGAACCGACCGCGCTGCCGGAGTCGCTTCCACCCATCGATCGCCCACAGCAGGATGCCCGGCAACTCGGCGAGCAACTGGTCGGTGAGGGTCACGTCCTCCGTGCCGTAGAACGTGTTGGACAGCCGTAGCACAAGGAAGCGACCGGCCAACGCCGTGCTGGCGTCGTTGAGACGGGGCAGCTCGTTCGTCAGGAACATGAACCGCGTCGCCAGTTTCATGCTGACGGACCCGAGGAACTTGCGGTCGATGGTCAGGGTGTCCTCGCCGGAGATGCACAGGAGGCGCTCGACGACCGTGCCGACGTTCTCGCCGCCGAATCGGGCGTCGCTGACAATGGCCAGTGACTTCTCGATCAGGGGCTGGAGGCCGAAGTTCCCGGCCAGGCTGCTGGTCGTCGGCCCCACCACGTTGCCCGCGCCGACCAGGCGGGTGACGATGCGGCCGATCGTGCCCTTTCCCGACCGCCTAGGCCCCACGAGGAGCAGCATCTTCTGCTGGCTGGTGTCGCCCGTGAGGCAGTAGCCCATCCACTCCTGGAGCAGCTCCACGGATTCGAGGTCGTCGCCGAACAACTGCTCGAGGAACTTGATCCAACGCTCTGGCGGCTCGGGGTTGGGCTCGTAGTCGAAGTCGAGCGCGTTGATGGTGAACAGCGCGGGCGTCGGGGCCAGCACGCGCCCGGTCGGGATATGCAGGTTCAGCGACTTGCAGGGCAGCAATTCGAGCGCGGGAGGACGGTCTTTCCCGCCGTCGAGCCAGGATGGCGACACCGTCGATGCGGGCAGGTGAACGAACGCCCGGATGGTGTCGAGTGCCTGCTTGACCGTCGTCGGGTTGGACTCGAAGTCCACCAGCTCCATCTCGCCCGTCTGCTTGTTGAGCACATACCGCAGCGCCTTGTGCAGCCACGGCTGGAGCCGCTGCTTGAGCCATTCCTCCTCGACTTGGCAGTAACGGTTCCCGCGCCACTCCATGAGCAGGCCGCCATAGCCGTGCAGCGTGCGGCCGTCGGCGTGTTGGTTGAACTCGCGTGCATACGCCTCGGCAGTCGGGAGCGTGCGCCGGGGCGACAGCACCAACCTGCCCGTTGCCGGGTCCTTCTGTCCGAGCGGGACAAGAAGATCGTCACCATCACCGGGCTCGAACGCATCGGTGCAGGCGGGAGCCTCGGGTCGGGGCGGGCTGCGACGGCGGGGCGAGAACGTCTCCGCACAGTCGGCGATGGCGCAGTCGATCGTCTTCTGCCCGTAGGTGCGCTCCCCGCGTTTCTCGTCCCATTTCTCGCGGAAGAGGCCCGAGCGCCGGAAGAGCCGGTCCATGCGGGCCGCGTCTTTGCCGGTCCAGAACGCAAGCAGGTTGCAGAGGGCCTGATCCGCGCCGCTGTGATCGTCGGCATGAAGGGAGGTGTCACCAGCCCACAGTTTCTTGAAGCGGTCGCCGTTCTTCGCCGTGCCCGCCCTTTGGATCAACGCCTCGTCGTCGCCGCTGAATCCTGCGGATGCGACGGTGCCGTTGAGGTGCGGAGGACGCTTCTTCGGCCACAGCCGAATGCACAGGGCATCAAGAGCGGCCTGCCGGTCCTCGACCTCGGCGGGAGTGTCCGGCACCCGCTGCCCGGTGACGGTGAAGAAGCGATCACGGTCGTAGACCTCGGAGTCCTTGAATCCCGGTATGGCCTTGGACTTGCAGCCGACGCCGTCAGGCTTGCGCCCGGCGATGAACACCTTCACGCCGCGCCCGCTGGGCGAGATCTCGGTGTAGGAGTTCAGCTCGTTGATGATCTGGCGTGCGGCCGAGACGATGTTCCCGGCGTCGTCGATGCACCCGTCCAGGTCGATCCCTGCGAACGGGCCGTCGGCAGTGAAGACGTAACCGATTCCGGCGTATCCGCCCGTCTTCCACGCCGCGACCACCTCATCAAACGAAGCCCAGGTTGCCGGATCGGTCGAATCCGCGCGCCCACCACCCCGCGCGTTGACGGGGCACTTGGTCTGCTTCCCGCCCCGGGTGATGTACTTCCAGCACACCCACTGCGGGCGTTCACGCAGGGCTGCGGGGATGCGGGTCGGGTCGAGGGCCGCGAGGGTTGAGGATGTCTCGCGGCCCGCCGTCGGGTCATTGGGCTCCGCGTCGCCAGAAGATTCGGTGGTCACGATGCAACCGCAACCTCCTTCGGGACAGTTCCCTCGCCACGAAGGACACGGAAAGCGTCGTTCCCGAGTTCGTGCGAGCACATGCCGACGAACACTCGTGCCACGGCGAGCGCGAGCGGGGCACCGGCGTCGAGGACGACGAGCCGTTCCTCTGCGTTGATGGCGTAACCGGCCTCCAGGCGGACGGCGGATTCCCCGTGCAGGCAGCCCACGGAGAGAATCGCCAAGAGCAGTGTGTCCTCGACCGCGCCCATGTCGGTCGTGTCGTTGAACTGAATGCGATACACGGAACGGCCAGAGCGTTCGTCCTTGGTGGTCATGTTGAGCCTCCTGAGCACATCTACGCGAACGGGGAAACGAGTGGCGGAGGCGATCACAGGTACTCCTCCAGCCCAGCGTCGCGGAAGACATCCCGGATGCGGGCGCACTGATCACGAAGAGTCCGGCGGGGGATGCCCAACTGCTCCGCCACCGGCGTCAACGCGTCCCGCTGGAGGAGGTCCACGATCTGGCGCTGGAAGGGCGTCAATCGCGGCAAGACGTTGGCGAGGTCGATCCGCAGGTTGATGATGTGTTCCTGCCTGCCGTCGGAGGTCGCGCGGTCCACAAGCACGTCGGCGACGCCATCCAGCGGCTGGGTCGTTCCCCGGCGCTTCTGGGCGTACCGCTCGCGCAGGAGGGAAGCGATCAGGTTGCTCACGACGGTGTTGATGAACGCCTCGCGCGGCCCGCGGGTGGCGTCGTAGGACTCCCACACGGCCAGGAGGCGTGCCAGCACTTCGCTGGCGAACGGTTCCATCTCGTCGCTACGCAGGATGCCGCGGAGGTGGAGTTTCTTCATTTCTGCGGAGATGACGATGTTGGTGAACTGCAGGTCCTTGGGGTCGATTTGCATGCTGGCGAGTCCTTGATGGGCGCAGCCACAGCGCCGGGGCGCGGGGCCACGTTGAGAGCGGTCGGGGTTGAGGGCGATTACGAGATGAGAGCCCCGCCTGCTGACGACCGATCAGGCTCGGTGTCGGCGCGGCAAAGGTCGGTGTGCAAGGTGTCGGGCGCTACGGGCCGCGCTCCGCGCTCGGGGCAGCGGCGAGCGACGGATCGGGTGGTCGGGGGCGTGGTATCACGGCGTCGGCCTTTCTGGTTCGTCATCGCACTATCACGATGAGGACCAGAGTTTCCGCGCGTAGGTGGTGCATGTTCGTGCACACACGCTCATTCAAAGGTGTTCAGAGGTGTACGTCGTGGTCAGCCCAACCGGATGCGATAGCGACCGTTCGTCTGACCGGGCTTGACGATGACCGTCGCCCAATCTGGATCTGCCCGCAGGTCGTCGAGCATCCGCAGAGCGCTTGCCCGCACGCCCTGAATGGAATCCTTCTTCAGTCCCTGTTCACCCGCTTCGATCAATGCCTGCACAACCGCGTGTTGACCGTCGGTTAGCGGAGGCTTCTGCTTGCCGTTGACTGTGCAGGGCTCGCCACGACGCCCCAGCACGACTGGTGGAGTCGGCGGGGTCTTGGGTGGTGGCGCTGACGAAGCCTTGGGCGCGGGTGCCGCATGTCTCTGCGGCGCTGGGCCTGCCGTGTTTGAGCGTGTCTTTGTTTCTGCTTCCGCCAGAATCGCCTCATGCACCGCCTGCAATCTCTGGCCGCGCGTGAACAGTTCGCACGCGCTGCCGTTCACGAACGTCTCCTCGTTCTCGCCGCCGTTGGAGTAAATGAATCCGACGAGGTGATCCTTAAGTGAACGAATCGCCAGCCGAGTATCAACCTCCCATGCGAGCGGCTCGCTCACCAGACCGTTGAGAAGCGGCCCAACGCCATTGCTTGCCCCTTCCGCATCGTTCAGGGCTTTCAGAATCGGATCGATCCATTTGTGCATCTGCTGCTGCACCTGGACGGTGAGGGCGTGAGTGTTGGCGGCTTTCCCACGAACTGGGAGCGACTGCACTCTGGTTCCAAGCGACATCAGCTTCTCGTCCACCGAGACCATTGACGCCAGGAGCGCCCCGATCTGGTCCACACGCTGATGTGGCGTGCCATTCGGCTTGGTATCGCTTGGTGGAGCGGGTGTTGGGGTCGCCGCCTCCGACGCCTTCCGCGCAGCCGCCTGTGCATCCACCTTCGCCAACATCTGCTTCCAGGTGGCCCGCACACGCTTGTCGTGCTCGGCGATCAGGTGCTCGCACTGCTTGATAAAGAACTCCTCGGGTGCAGTCAGATCAAACACACGCGGGCCGACCTTCAGCCTCGCTCGTGCGATGAACCGCTCCACTTTCTGAAGTTCACCGTTGGTCCATTCGGGAACCGCTGAAAGATCGTCGATGTCGCCTTCGGTCAGCATCCCGACGAGCTGGTCGCAGGAATGCTGTGCATCGGCGGCATCGTCAAGGTGCGCGATGTGCGAGAAGCATGTGCTCAGGCGATCGCGGATATTCTCAATCAGGTGGAGGAGCGGATGAGGGTTGAAACCGACGTGGCACGTCGCCTGCGTTTGCACCATCGCGCTGGCGAGCATCCAGTAGCGATGGAGCATCTGAAGAAACCGCGCGGGCGCGGCAAAGTCCTTCACTGCCGTGCCGGTAGGACAACGGCACGACACCACCATGAGATTGGCCAGCCGAGACATCTGTTCCTTGATGTGCGGGGACGCCGTTTCCTGGCAGGCGCTCATCGCCTTCTCAACCGCCGCCTGAATCTCGGCAGGCGTTCCCGCAGGCGCTGCCATCGCTGGGTGCGCCATCATCGCGGCAGACATCAGCATGCCGAATCGCTCCGGGACATCCATTTCCAGGAGCGTCGGCTCCTTCATCAGCTTCTTGATGCCCTCGAAGCCGGGCCGCTTCAAGATCAGGTTGGCGTGGGCGGTGACCTCGTCAACCCAGGCCTTGTGGTCGGCCTCAGGCATCGCGTCCGGGTAGTCGCGGCCGATCCGAACGAGATCGCGGGTGACCATGAACAGCACGACCACGTCGGCCACGCTTTGGGGATCGGGCTTGACGACCTCCGGCTTGGACGGCCCTGCCTTCTCGGTGCGGGGCGGTAGCGCCAACTCCACACGGACCGCCTTGATGCGAGAGATGAGTGAATCGAGCGCCGAGAGGTAGGACCACTTCACCACGACGTTGGCGTACCAACGGTCGTGATGTTCAGGCCGCGCCGCGGCGCTTGCGTCTTTCACCAACGCGAAGACAGCCTCGTGCTGCCCGGCTTCAGCCAATGAGCGGCATGCTTCAAGAATCGCGTCGCTCGACTCTTCGAGGTAGCTCGTGCTGCCTTCATCGATCGACCAGTAGGGATAGGTGCCGCCATCCACAGGAACACTGCGGCCGCTTTCGTCGGGCTCACCGGGCCGCGATCCCTCGCCCGGGCCGAACATGCCGATGGCTTCCTGTGCGTATCGGTCGAGCACGTTGCGATGCGTCCAGAGGAACGCGCCTTCCGCGTCGATCGCCTCCACCATCTCCTTCCAGCCGCGAACGTCGTCCCGCGAAACGCGCTCATTGATGCCGGTACGGCTCCTCACCGCAAGCGGGTTGCGACGGCAGGCGGCGGCCCAGTACAGGAACATCAGACGATGACGCTCGACGGCGCGGAGAAGATCGTTCACGCGATCGGTCACCGACGCAACGCCCGTGGCGGCTGACGCCTTGTTGAGCAGCATCGCCTCCCACCGATCCGCCCGTCTCGCATACTCCGCCCGTGCAAGCAAAGCCTTCGATGCTGGCGGGTCGTAGACCCCCGGGTCTGGGTCGTCGTATATCGCCAACTCATCGATCGCCTCGTCCAGCAACAGACGTTCGTCCGGTGGCAAAGCGGCCGCGGCTTGAAAGTTGAACGCAGGCGAGCCGTTTGCCGAGTACTCCTTGGCGAGCAACCCGCGAAGCGTTGCGGCAGCGCCCTCGGTGCCAGCGCGATGGAACACGGTCGATGGCGTCGCCGTCGCGCCCGTCCCAACGAACAGGTACGCAGGATCATCGTGTTTCGGGGAAGAGGCGCGATGCTTGACCACGTCGGCCATCGCCGTCTTCGCGGCGGTCACCATCCCGGAGAGCCAGGAAGGGTGCCGTCCGTTCTTGGGGTATGCGGGATCATTCAGGTCCAGAGCCATCGCCACCTCTTGGGGCGTCAGTTCCGTCTCTGCCTTGAATGAGAACTCCTGCCAGTCGTCCGCCCCGGCCTCTTCCGGCACTGCGTGCTGGTGGTTGAGCCGAGCCACCACGAGTTCGGCGATGGCGTTCGTCGGCACAGCGAGCAGTGGGTAGGTCCCCACGGAGCGTTCGCCTTCGGAGCGCAGGTCGGCGCTGAAGGTCATTTCCTCGTGAACGACAGTGATGAAAACGATCCACTTGCTCATCGGACAAGGCGGCTCCCGGTCGGAACCCGGGTTCCGATGATCAAGTTTACGGCGGTGGTTCAGGGGGATCAGGCCCGTTTGGCCTGCTGCCAACGGGCACGCTGCCGACCCCAGTCCGGCTCCCCGGCGATGCTCCGGACCTCGCGCTCGGATACGGCATCCCGGTCACCCGCAACCGGCGGCAGGAAGAGAATGTCCTCCTGAATGTCCGGGGCGAGATTCAGCAGGTTCACGATCTGGCTCACCCGGGCGCGGGTGACCTGCCCCAGTTCTGCGATGTCGGCAAAGTCCGCGACCTCCCCGAGGCGGACGAGGTTGTCGAACCGGATGGCGAGGGCCATCAGCCGAGAGACGCGCGGCACGCGCCCGTCGGGCACGGGGGCCGGGGGCGGCTTCTCACCGGCGTTCAGAACCCGCTGGCCGGTTCGCCCCGTGGTGAAGTGGACTGTGAAATCGAGCGTCACGCCGTCGTTCATACCGACACCTCCTCGCCGACGCGCTGGCCTATCGAGCGCAGGCCGAGCGGATGGAACGTGATCGAAACCGACCCCTTCGTGGCGTCGTAGTCAACGCGCTGGACGAGCATCCGCATGAGTCTGGCCTGCTCCTTTGGAGACAGGCGCGACCAGACCCCGTCGAACTCCCCGAGCGCGGCATCGACCTCGGCCTTCGTGATCTGGCCCGCGTCGGCGTCCGCGATTTCGCGCCGAAGCGCGGCCATTCGGTCGTCGGCCACCTGGACCTTCTGGTGGAGGTCGGTAAGACGGGCGGCGGCGTGCCCGTCGGTGGCGGCGTCCCCCGCCGTACGCCCAAGGTCGGCGTGAAGGCGGCCGAGTTCCCGCTCGACCACGCCCAACTCGCGCTCGGCCTCGGCCCGCTGCTGAGCGAGCTGCTGGCGGCACTTCGAGAGCGTGAGCGACAGCAGCGCCGGGTCTTTGCCGATCCGCTTGATCTGCTCGACCACGAAGCCCTCGATCTGCTCGGCGGGAAGGGACCGACACGGGCATGCGTCCCAGCCCTGCTTCTGCGCCTTGTAGCAGACGTAGTACCTGTAGACGCGGTCCTTGCCCTTGTTGGCCGTGGTGTGCCCCATCGTGAGGCCGCACGGGCCGCAGTGAACGAGCCCCTTGAGCAGCGCGCCGTACTTGTTCCGCACGAGCATCCCGCCCGCGCGCCCGTTCGATCGCAGCAACTCGTGGACCTTCGTCCAAAGCCCTTCTTCAACGATGGCAGCGTGCTCACCCGGAAACGTCTCGGCCTTGTACCGCACCTTCCCGCGATACAGGATGTTGGCGAGGACCTTGAGCACGGCGGGCTTGTCCCACACGCGCCCGCCGTACGCCGCGCCCTTCCGCGTCTGGACCGCCTTGGTCTTCAGGCCGCGACGGTTCAACTCGCGGCACACATCCAGGAGCGATCGGCGTTGCAGGTACATGCGGAAGATCTCGCGGACCAACTCCGCGTCGGCGGCGTTGACCACCAACTTCTTCGTGACCGGGTCCACGTCGTACCCAAGCACGGAGCGGCCTCCCGACCACTTGCCCTTCCGCCGCGCCGCCGCGATCTTGTCCCGCGTCCGTTCAGAGATGATCTCCCGCTCGAACTGCGCGAACGAGAGCAGGATGTTGAGCGTGAGCCGCCCCATCGACTGCGTGGTGTTGAACTGCTGGGTGACAGAGACGAACGAAATCTTCTTACGCTCGAACAACTCCATCATCCGGGCGAAGTCGATCAGCGAGCGGCTGAGCCGGTCCACCTTGTAGACCACCACGCAGTCCACCTTGCCCGCTTCGATGTCCGCCATCAAACGGGCCACGGCGGGGCGGTCCATGTTGCCGCCCGTGAATCCGCCGTCGTCGTACCGATCGGGAAGGCACTGCCACCCCTCGGCCTTCTGGCTGGCGATGTACGCCTCGGCGCTCTCCCGCTGCGCGTCGAGCGAGTTGAACTCCTGCTCGAGGCCGTCCTGCGTGCTCTTGCGGGTGTAGATGGCGCACCGCACCCGCGTGGTTGGCTTTGGCTCCGGTCGCTTGCTCATTCGTCCGCCTCCGATCCCTTCTTGCCGCGTGCGGACGGCAGCCCGAAGAAGCTGACCCCGTTCCAGTGCGCCCCGGTCACCTTCTGGGCGATGGCGGTCAGCGAGCGGTAAACCTCCCCCTCGTACTCAAACCCGCGCGGCAGCACCCGCACGACGATCACCTTCCCTTTGTATTCGCGTCGGAGCACCGACCCCGGTTTGGGGAACGCGGCGGGGCGTCCGGCGTCAAACGCCGCCGTGATCACCGTGCCCGGACCCGCGACCGGCGCTTTCGGGGCGCTCAACCGGATTTCGGCATCGTCGGCCAACTCGACCGCGCGGCGGCGTGCCCGTTCCGAAAGGCCGCCCTCGCGGAGCGCCTGCATCCTCCAGACGATCCGCTTCACGAGGTACTGCTTGTGGTTCGTCCGCGTGGGCTCGCCGAAGACCTCGGCGTATCGCTGCTTCAGTTCGGGCACGGTCAATCGGCCAAGGGCCAGGACCGTCGCGTTGGTGTCATCGGGCATGTGGACTCTCCGGTTCGCAAGGCGTCAACCAAGCGGACGATCAAGGCGAACCGGCTCAAACGATTCAAGTCCATCGGCCTCTCTTTCTTGATGCTGCGGATTCTCGCCCATGCGGCATGCGTCGGCTCGCTTGCGGCGCATGCCCTCGGCCAGTAGTGCGGCGATGATGTGAAGCCGCTGGGCCGGCGCGAGATCATCGCGCTCGACCGCCTCGTCGGGGTCGATCGTCATGCGTATGTCCGTGCGCGAGCCCGCATGCACGGGCCAGCGGTAGATGGAGGCCGCCCACCGGGGGGGCGTTAAACACCATCTACGCGGCGATGCTCAAAAGTGGCGTAGCCCACGCTCGGGGACTACAGCAGATCTACCAATGAATCCGCATCTACCGGTTCGGGCACCGAGGTCAATACGAAGGGATCTGCATTCACAAACTGCTCATACGCAGGAATGACACGGCGGACCGCCTCGATCGCGGAGCCGATCGGCGACCCTGCTGCGATCGTCCCGTTCTGTTCGGCGCGCTGAATCAGGTGGCGCAACAGCCCGAGCGTCTGCTGGTATTCACGACGCACGCGGTCACGATCACTCAACAGGCTCCGCAGTTCGGTGCGCTCATTTAGTCGCAGAATCCGAATCGTGTAACCCCCGGATGTCGTCATTGCGCGAAGCGATAGGTCTGCCTCGCGAGCGTAGTCGGTCCCGTCGGGGTCATGGTGACAGGGATCGCAAAAGCACTCCCCGCGCGACAACTCGCCAGCGTTCGGCCAAGTAGAGCCCTTGTTTTGCCTGCTGTTGCAATCCTTGCAGCACCAGTACAGATTCAAAAAAACCCGCTCTTTCGCGCCATTGTTTACAGACTTCGGTTCGAAATGGTCCTGATCGAAGTGCCCTGGACCTCCGAGCTCGCCTTCGTGTCGAAAGCAGTACGCGCAAAAGCGTCGAAAATCCTCCCGCGTCATCTCTCGGTAGGTCTGATACGGACTGCCATCGGCGACACCATTGCGACGATCAAACTTCACGGCGTACCACCGAGTCCAGTCGGTTTTTCCGCCGCGTCGATCGCTCGTTCCAGAAGCTTCGCAATTTGGGCGAGTGATGCCAGAACACGATGGTGTTCCTGGAGTACTGGCTTCAAGGCATCAGCCTGGCGATCGGTTGCCAACGCATCAAGTGTCTTCGCTTGCTCGCTCATCATCGCGAGCTCGTCAGCTTCTGCCGATGACAGGCGCCCCGACGCCGCTCGTGCTCGAAGCTCATGCCATTTCGACCAATCTGGCAAACAAGCCTTCGGCGACTCGGTCGTTTCGGTCGTATCCGGCCTGTGCGACGTTGCTAGCAGCACGCGCGTGAGAAAGCGCTGAACGAGCATGGGACTGCCGACTCCAGAGGCAAGCAACTCCGGCATCGTGAGTGGTCGGCTTGAAAGCGGATCGCGTGCATCGCTTTTCGCCTCCGTCGAACGCCCAAGCCATTCCTCATTCCACGGGCCATTGAGTTCGGTGGTGTCCGTCTCTCCCTTGTGCGCGACGAGTGTTGTGTAGCCAGCAGGCAGCGTAAATGACGCCGAGATGGTCTGGCGAGTTCTGCGGCCTTGGTTGACGACGCTCGCGGTCATTGCAGGAGGCTCCTTGCGATGCGCATCGTCTCTTCGCGGACCGGCTTCCACAGGGCGAGCATTCGCGGCAACTCTTTGGAAACCTCAACGTCCGGTAGCTGAAGATCGCGGTGAAGATTACAGTGCAAATTCACCACATAGGGAGGAGTTGATACTGTCGCCACTTGGCCTTCGGACGGATTCGTTGGTTCTGCCGACACCGCCGCTCGTACTCGCATTCGAGCGCCACCGAACGTGTCGTAGGCGAATGAAGTCCCGAAGCGGTCTCGTGCAGAGCCAGTTGCCTGTTTTAGCGCCCACGGAGAGGCGAAGATCGCTCGGTTCCACTCAGCAAAGTGAGACGCATCCGTCGGCTTCAGCACGAAGTGATTGTTCAGGCCTACTGCCACGAACGGTGTGTGTGGGAGGATCTTGGCGACCCCGCCCAAGACTCGTGCGAGCACTGTGTCGGCGTCATCAACACTTGCCGGAAACTGCATCTGGAGGCGGTCGGGGAGCGCCATGAACTCGAAGTTCGCAGCGTTCACACGGGTCAAACCAGGGACGAACACGGCCTCCTCCGGACGAAATTCCTCTTCAAGAAGGATGCCGTTCTTGAGCAACCACACTGGGCTGAAAATCGACTGGTTCACGTCCTTTGCAAGCACCACCACGCTCGATTGAATTAGCGCTGGTCCATTCGCTTGGGCTCGTTGGGGAAGCTCGGGCATCATGGACATTGTACGGGGTGGGATACCGCAGTGCGGTCCAGTCGAGGTGGCGTCTCATCCCATGGCCCATTCGATTGGTTCATGTTCGTCTCCGCAGCGTTTGATCCGCCGTGCATCGCAAGGCAGTCAGATCGAAACCCCGCGTCAAAACGGTCGCGGCGCTAACCGAGAGGTCGAGAGAGTTCGAGAGGTTTCGGCGAGAGAGGGACCGGAACCGTCGGGGTTGCCGTCGGCGGTGCGATGGGGCCAGCCGAACCGAGAGTCCGCCCCCGTCGGCGGGTCGGCAATCCGGTCGGGAAACTCCGGGGTATTCGCCTCCCCGCCCGCTGGCCTGAATCTGGCCGGGCCGTAAAGCAGAACCGCCACGCTCTCGCGTGGCGGTCTAAAGCTCCCTGTACAAGACCGTTTCGGAGGGTTGGCGGACCACTCTCGGGGTGGCCCGATGGGTGTGCGATTGAAACGGGTCGTTAATGGGGACAGCGGAAACCGCGTTTTCAAGGCCGCTGGTGGGGTACAAATACTCCAGCCCCGCCCGTTGGGATTTGCGGGGCTGCCTTCGGGCGGCTCGGCCGGGACGATCCAGACGGCGTCGAAATGCTGCCGATCGCGGCCCAGCCCGGTAGTCTCACGAGGGCGGCAGGTGAGACTGGATCAGGAATGGCGGAATGGCCTGAATTTTCACAGCGACCGGGGCCGAGTCTCAATATCTCACTATTTCGCACTCTGCCCACCGTATCCACAATCTCGGTGAACCGTTTCTCACGGGTGACCTGGGGCTTGTGGGCCAATGTTGCCGGTTGAACCGCGACAAAACCCCCTCAATAACGAAGAGTATCCACCCGTTCTGGCGGAATGCTCCCTGAACCGATCGCCCGGAGCCAACCGCCCGGCGAAAATCGAACCCGCGGGTCCGCAACGTCGTACCATGACCACCGATATACTCCAAGGAAGCATGCTCCATCGCGACAGTCCATTCCGGCTTCTGGTGACCGTGCTGCTCGCGGTAGCGGTGCCGTTTTGCTGCTGCAACTTCCACTCGTGGTTCAGCGGATGCATCCCGTGCCAGGCTCCTGCTTCGGATCGCCAAGGCGAGAGGCTGGCCCATGTGCACGCCGACGGGTCGAGTCATGATCACTCCTCCCACCACGAGCACCAGGATGGGCCTGCGTCCAACAACGGGGACGATCACGCCCCCAAGCCGTGCGCGCCGGGCAACGACAAGCACGACTGCGACTGCGGCAAGAACAGCGGGATGATGCTCACGGTCGAAAAGTCGACCGTCGAGTTGCCTGCTCCCGTGGTCATCGCCGTTCTCGACTGGACCCTCTCCGTTGATGTGCTTCCGACAGCCCTTTTCCGGGGTTTGGACCGGGAGCAGCGCGTCGTCGAACGACTGCAGACATCGCTTCTGCGCCTGCACTGCGCGCTCATCGTGTAGCAATTCGGCCCGTACCGACGATTCCCAGTCGCCGAAGCGCTGAAAGTGCGCTTGCAGACACCGGAATCGTCGCCGGGCTGCCGCGCGCCCCCAACGCGCTTCGGCGCACCCCATCCATCTGACTGACCTGTTCTTGCACCCCTCACCGGAGGTCTCGCATGGCACGCTCACGCGCGGCTGTGGGGCTGAGCGCACTAGCGCTCGCTACCGCGGCGATCTTGATACCTGTCTACGCCCACGAAGGGCACAACAAGCCAGCCGGGGCAACGTTCGACCCGAATGCGCCAAAGAGGGTCTCGGAGGCGACGGCCGCGGCGATTGGCCTTGCCACTGCCGAGGTGGACTTCGGGCAGGTCGAAGACGTCGTCCGCCTGACCGGTATGGTCCGGGCGCGTCCGGACGCGCTGGTGGCCGTCTCACCGCGCTACGCGGGCGTGGTTCGCCTGGTCGCCGTCCAACCGGGAGACTTCGTTGAGAAGGGCGCGACGCTGGCCGAAGTTGATTCGCCGGAGATGGCCAAGCTGCTCTATGACGTCCGCCGGCTGGAAGGAGAAACCGAGCGGCTGGACGCTGAGCTGAAGCGGGCTGAGTCGCAGGTGCAGTCGCTTGAGATCGAGCTGCCCGCCCTCACGCAGGGCGCGGAGCTGCTCGAGGCCGAGGTGCAGAGACTCACGAGTGCAGGCGAAAACGTCTCCGCCAACCTGCTGACTCAACGCAGATCCGAAGCGATCAAGCTGCGGGCCGACGCCGGTCTGCGCGGGGTCGCCCTGGAACAGGCTCGGGCGGAGCTCGTATCGCTGAGGAAGCAGGTCGCAACCACACGGGCTTCAGCCGAGGCCCTCAGGGGAACACTCCCAGCCGAGAGCGATCCGCACGCGGTCGAAGTGCTCGCCGACCCCACTCGGCCGGGCTTGATCCGCTTCCTGGCACCGATCGACGGCGTGGTCACCACACGCAGCGCGGCGGTCGGCCAGGGCGTCGAAGCCGGTCAGCCCCTGCTGACGATCGGGGACTTCGCCCGGGTTCAGATCGAAGGAGAGTTGCCCGAAGGCCTCGTCGACCGCCTCACTGCTGCCAGCGGCAGCAAGGTCCGCATCCGACGCGGCGTCGGCGCGGCAAGCGATGTGGTCGCGGAAGGAACGGTCCGCTTCGTCAGCCCGGTGATTGACGCCACCAAGCGCACCGCGCACGTGCTGGTTGAAGCGGAGAACGCGAAAGGGCTGCTCCGCCAGGGCCAGTTCGTGGACCTGTCGATCGTGATTGCCGCCAACGACTCGGCGGTGGTGATCCCCGCGTCGGCCATCGTCAAAGACGGCCCCCTCCTGTACGTGTTCGTAAGGGAGGGGAAGGGTGACGACGTCATCTACAAGAAGCGCGACATCGCCGCGGGCGTCCGTGATGATCGGGTGGTTGAGATCAAACTAGGTCTGGTGCCCGGCGACGTGATCGCTGTGAGCGGCGCGTTCAGCCTCTCGCAGCTTCGCGGCTTCGTCCCCGGCGTGCCGGAGCCGACCTCGCCCGTGCAGAGCTCCGACGGCCACGGCCATTCTCACTGATCGACGCTTCCGCGCTTCGGCCCCGAAGAAGAGGACTCTCCCTTGCTCAACTGGATCATTCGATCATCTCTGAACAACCGCGTGCTGGTGCTGATCGCCGCGCTGCTCGTCTCCGTCTATGGGATGTACGTGACGCTGCGGACGCCCACGGACGTTCTGCCTGACCTCAACCGTCCGGTCGTGACCATCATGACCGAGGCTGCGGGGCTTGCTCCGGAGGAGGTCGAGGCCCAGGTCACGTACAACATCGAAACCGCCGTCAACGGCTCACCGGGCGTCGAAAGGGTGCGGAGCGTTTCATCACTTGGGCTCTCGATTGTCTTCGTCGAGTTCCAGTGGGGCACGGATCTCAAATACAACCGCCAGGTCGTCACCGAGCGGATGGGCACCATCACAGAGAAGTTGCCCCCCGGCGTTGTGCCGGTCATGACGCCCGCCACCAGCATCATGGGCGAGATCGCTTTGATCAGTGTTTCCAGCAAAACACTCACGCCGATGGATGTACGCACGGTCGCGGAGTTCACGCTGCGCCCGGCGATCCTCTCGATCCCCGGCATCGCCCAGGTAACGGCGATGGGTGGCGATCTCAAGCAGTTCCGAGTGCAGGTCGATCCCGACAAGCTCCGCTTGTTCGATCTCACCATCGAGGACGTCGAGAAAGCCCTCGCCGCCGCCAACCAGAACACCGGTGGCGGCTTTGTGGTCAGCGGTTCGCAGGAACTTGTCGTCCGCAACATCGGGCGGGTGCAGACCGCCGATGACATTGCACTCTCCCTCGTCGCCACCAAGCCTGGCGACCATGTCAGCCCGCCGCGGGCGGTGCTGGTGCGCGACGTGGCGACGGTCATCGAGGCGGGGCCGACGATCAAACGAGGCGACGGGTCGGACAACGGCACGCCCGCTGTCATCATGGCGATCCAGAAGCAGCCGGGGGCGGACACGATCACGCTCACCCGGGCACTCGATCAGACGCTGGAACAGATCAGGCCCACGTTGCCCAAGGGAATCGAGATCAACGCCGATGTGTTCCGTCAGGAACACTTCATCAAGTCATCGATCGGCAACGTCTTTGAAGCCCTTCGAGACGGCGCAATCCTGGTCGTCATCGTTCTGATCCTCTTCCTCATGAACGTGCGGACGACGATCGTCACGCTCACTGCGCTGCCGCTCTCGATCATCACGACGTTCCTGGTCTTCCACTGGCTGGACCTGAGCGTGAACACCATGACTTTGGGTGGCCTGGCAGTTGCCATCGGCGAACTCGTGGACGACGCGGTGGTCGACGTGGAGAACGTCTACCGCCGCCTGGGTGAGAACCGCCGCACTGCCACCCCCAAGCCGATCGCGCAGGTCGTCTTCGACGCCTCCAGCGAGATCCGCAATCCGATCATCCTCGGCACGATCATCGTCAACCTGGTGTTCTTGCCGACGTTCTTCCTCCCGGGCATCGAAGGTCGGCTCTTCGCGCCGCTCGCCACTGCGTACATCGTGAGCATCTTCGCGTCGCTGCTCGTGGCGCTCACTGTCACGCCGGTGCTGGCGTACTACCTCCTACCTGGCATCAAGCGCATGGAGCATGGCAAGGATGGCGCGTTGCTGCGGGCCTGCAAGTGGCTGGCGCTCAAGTCCTACTCGATCTCCATGCCACGCCCGGTCGCGGTGCTGGGAACGCTCGGCGCTCTGGTCACGGTGGCGTTGTTCGTCGTCACGCGCCTGGGCTCGGAGTTCCTGCCGCCCTTCAACGAAGGAACGGCCGTCGTCTCGTTCTTTGGCCAGCCGGGCGTGTCACTGGACGAGTCCAACAAACTTGGCACCAAGGCCGAGGAGATGATCCTCTCGATTCCCCAGGTCAAGAGCACGGCCCGCCGCACCGGCCGCGCCGAGCAGGATGAGCACGCGCTTGGCGTGAATGCCAGCGAGATCGAGGTCGATTTCTGGACAAGGGAAGAGGCGAGGTATCCACACAAGCACACCACACCCGGGGGCAGAAAACCACCGCCGGTCAAGGACATCCTCCCGCGCGAAGAAGTCTTCTCGATGATCGAGGAGAAGCTGGCGGCCTTCCCAGGCGTCGCTACGGGCATTGGCCAGCCCATCAGCCACCGCATCGAGCACTTGCTCTCGGGCGTCCGCGCGCAGGTCGCCATCAAGATCTTCGGCGACGACCTCGGCACGCTCCGCACCCTCGCGGAGCAGACCAAGGCCGCGATGGAAGGCATCCCCGGCGTCGCCGACTTGCAGGTTGAGCAGCAGGTGCTGATCCCTCAGCTGCACATCAGCGTCAACCGCGCCGCGGCGGCCCGCGTCGGCTTCACGCCCGCGACGCTCACCGATGCGATGGAGACGGCCACCAAGGGCAAGGTCGTCGGCCAGGTGCTCGACGGCCTCAAGGTATTCGACATTACCCTGACCCTTGACGACCACCACCGCACCGATCCGACGGCGCTGGGCCTCGTGCGGCTGGTGTCTCCGACGGGCGCGATCGTGCTCGTGCAGGACGTCGCCGAGATTGTTGAGAGACTCGGCCCCAACGAGGTCCAGCGCGAGAGCCTGCGTCGCCGCATCGTTGTCTCCGCCAATGTCCGCGGGCGCGATCTGGGCTCGACGGTCGAGGAGATCAAGAAGTCCATCGGAATGGACGTCCAACTCCCGCAGGGGTACACGATCCAGTACGGAGGCTTGTACGAGGCCCAGCAGGAATCGACCCGCCTGCTGCTCGCCTTGGGCGCGGGCTCGCTCATCGCGATCTTCGTCATTCTTTTCACGCACTACCGCTCGGGCATGGTCGCCATC
>DDSA01000225.1:0-126 GCA_002343715.1 Phycisphaerales bacterium UBA2402
CTGGGCTTCAGCGCCGAGGACCTCAGCGCCCTCATGGCCCCGGCGGGAAACGACGGGCTCACCGATCCCGACGATGTTCCCGGCCCGCCCGACGCCGCGACCACCGTGCCCGGCGACATCTGGGTG
>DDSA01000225.1:357-16472 GCA_002343715.1 Phycisphaerales bacterium UBA2402
AACCACCGGCTGATGTGCGGCGACAGCAGCAAGCCCGCGGACCTCGATCGCCTGCTCGGTGGCCAGCAAATCCATCTCGTCAACACGGACCCGCCGTACAACGTCAAGGTCGAGCCGCGCTCGAACAACGCCATCGTCGCGGGCCTGAGTTCATTCGCGCTTCCCGGCAAGGCCGACCAGCACGACCAGCAGAGCGCCGACCTCAACCGCTACCCAGAGAAGAGCAGGGCCACGCACAAGAAACTCCGCGCGAAGGACCGCCCACTCATGAACGACTTCATGACCGACGAGGCGTTCGACATGTTGCTCGACGCCTGGTTCGGCAACATCGCTCGCGTCCTGATTCCCGGTGGCGGGTTCTACATCTGGGGCGGCTACGCCAACTGCGGCAACTACCCGCCCGTGTTGAAGCGACACGAACTCTACTTCGCGCAAGCGGTCATCTGGGTGAAGGAGCACCCGGTGCTCACGCGCAAGGACTTCATGGGCAACCACGAATGGTGCTTTTACGGCTGGAAGGAAGGCGCTGCGCACCGCTTCTTCGGCCCTGCCAATGTGCCGGACGTGTGGTCGATCAAGAAGGTGAACCCGCAGAGCATGGTCCACCTCACGGAGAAGCCCGTCGAGTTGGCGAGGCGTGCCATTGAGTTCTCGTCGCGCCCCGGCGAGAACGTGCTCGACCTCTTCGGCGGCAGCGGCTCGACGCTCATCGGCGCAGAGATGACCGGGCGGCGAGCGTTCCTGATGGAGCTCGACGCGCTGTACTGCGATGTGATCGCGCAGCGATGGGAGAAGTTCACGGGCCGGAAGGCGAAGCGCCTGGGCTCGAACGCTGTGGCCGAAGAGAAAGCCGCGACCGGTGTCGCGGCGAAGGGGAAGGCGTGATGGCGGCGTCAGTCCTCGTCGCTGGCGGGGAGTGGCCCGTCGGTTGCTTCGTCCCACACGAGCCCGTACTCGGCCGCGTCTTCGAGATCGCGTTCGATGAGCAGGTCCGCCGTCTTGCGCCCCGTGCAGGCGGCGACCGCTCGGGCGAGATCAGCCCACTCCTCAACCGTCAGCATCTGGTCCTGGCGTGCGCCGAGCAGGTGGTTGGCGGCGGCGAGAACGGCCTCGAGTTGGGCGTGCGTGGCCTGCATGGGTCAGGCTCCCTTCCCGGCGACGAAGACGCCCCTGTCGTGCTTCTTGAACCGCGCCGCGTTCCCCTTGGCGGCGATCTCGCGGATGATGGCGGCGTAGAGCGTGGCCTCGGGGGTCTTGCCGCCGGGGCTCTTCCAGAGTCCCTTGGCCTCCATCTCCGCGATCATGTCCGTCGCCCGCATGGGCTTGGTGGCTTTGGCGAGCACCTGCGCCGCGGCGTCGAGGGCGCTCACGCGCTTGGGCTTGTTCTCCTTCGCGGGCTTCGGGGCCTTGGGCGTCTTGGGAGCCTTGCCGCCCGTGGCCGTCGCGGCCGCGGGCTTCCCGTCGAGGCGGCCCTTGATCTCGGCGAGCGCGGCCTTGCGAAGGCGGTCGCTGCGGGCAGCCCCCTCGGCGCGAGCGGCGCTCTTGGACATGCGGGCGGGCTTCTTGGTCGTCTTCGTACTCATGCTGTTCTCCAAATTACGGGTGCGGAATCCCGTCGCACATTGCGGCGGGGAATCGCGTGCGGCGCGGTGTCCCGCGTCGTCGCGTGCCGGGGCGGCGGGTCACTTCCCGAAGATGTGTTCGGCGATGCCCGCGGCGAGCAGGCCGACGATGGCCTTGGCCGCGTCGGTCGTGGGCTTGCGATCCCAGCCCCGGTCGAAGCACGCGACCTCGGTGTGCGTGAAATGCTCCTGCAACCAGAGCTTCGAGATTCGGCTGTCGTCGAGTTCGTATGCGGCGTCGGTGGCGTGCTCGGGGAAGACCAGCGCCTCGAAGGCGTGGCCCGCGATATTCCCCTTCACCCATGTCCCGCCCGTCGGGCGTCCGGTCTTCTTGGTGATCTCCAGCGTGTCGAGCATCTCGCTGGGGTCCGTCGGCGTGGTCGGGATGGGCTTCCCGCTCGCGGCGGCGAACCCGGCCTCGAAGGCGAGCGCGATCGCGTCGCGGATGCTGGCTACCGAGATGTCGTGGAAGTCGAGCGCGTCGCGCTTGCGGTCCTTGAGCGTCTCCAACCCGAGCCGGTTGCGGACCGCTTCCGTCGCCATGTGGAGGGCCTTGGCCTTGTTCGTCGTCGTCGTGTTCTTCTTCGCGTTCATGTTCGTGTTCTCCTTTGCGGGGTTCCGCCCCGCGTTGTGACACATGAAGCCATGACACTCGCCAACCGGCAAGGCAAAGCCGCGAGGATTCGCCGTGAATCTCGCTGTTGTGGGCAACTACGCGAACGATGTGGGCAACTGGCGGGACTTGCAGGTCCGGGAGGTGGGCATGACTCCCGAACACGCGCCTAGTCCCGGGCCAGCACAGGGGATGTCCCGGCTCAACCCCGCCGCGCTGCCCGTGGCGGATGCGGCCCGCGTCCTGTCCCGGCTCGGCGGAAAGGCCGTCACCGAAGCGATGCTTCGCGCTGACATCGATGCTGGCGCGCCCGCGAATGCGGACGGCAGCATCAACCTCATGCATTACGCCGCATGGCTCGTGAAGGAGTTGTCCCCCGGTGGCGATTGACCCGCGCAAACTGAAGCCGGGAGAACTTGCGCGACTGTTGAACTCCACGCCCCTGGGCGATGTGATCAACGAGCGGCAGTTGCTGCGTCACCGCACGAGCGCGGGCTATCGCGTCGCTGCGGATGGCGATGGTGGCAAGGTCGATCTCTTCAGGTACGTCGCGTGGCTGGTGACCTCGCGCCAGGAGGCCATCGCCGAGGCTGAAAAGGATGCGGGCGGCCTGACCGGGTATGAGGCGCTCAAGGAGCGCGCGCGGCAGCGCAACGCCACGCTCTCCCTCTCCGGCCGCGACATCGGCGATCTTCCCGCCGTTGCCGACGCCGACCGCCGGGCGAAGGCGGAGCGAGACTTTCGCTTCTTCTGCGAGGCGTACTTCCCGCAGACGTTCCATCTCAAGTGGTCGGACGACCATCTCAAGGTCATCGCCAAGATCGAGCAGGCGGTGCTGGAGGGCGGGCTGTTTGGGATGGCGATGCCGCGTGGCTCGGGCAAGACCTCGCTCTGCGAGACAGCGTGCCTCTGGGCGATGCTCTATGGACACCGTGAGTTCGTCACGCTGATCGGCTCTGACGAGGAGCACGCCTCCAGCATGCTGGAGAGCATCAAGGCGGAGCTGGAGAACAGCGAGCTGCTCGCGGGCGACTTCCCCGAGGTCTGCCACCCCATCCGATCACTCGAAGGCATCCACCAGCGGGCGGCGGGGCAGCTCTATCTGGGCGCACAGACTCACATCGGTTGGACCGCCAAGGAAATCGTGCTGCCGACCATCGCCGGCTCGCGGGCCTCCGGCGCGATCATCCGGGTCGCGGGCATCACCGGACGCATCCGTGGCATGAAGCACAAGCGGGCCGACGGCGCGAGCGTGCGCCCGTCGCTCGTGCTGATTGACGACCCGCAGACCGACGAGTCGGCGCGATCGCCATCGCAGTGCGCCACGCGCGAACGCATCCTCGCGGGCGCGATTCTGGGTTTGGGAGGACCGGGGAAGAAGATCGCGGGGTTGATGACGCTCACTGTTGTGCGGCCGGACGATATGGCTGACCGCATTCTCGACCGCGACAAGCACCCGCAGTGGCAGGGCGAGCGGACGAAGATGGTGTACTCATTCCCCTCGCGTGACGCGCTCTGGCAGCAGTACGCCCAACTGCGGGCCGACGGCCTCCGCAACGACAGGGGCATTGTCGAGGCGACCGCGTTCTACGGCCAGCACAGAACGGCGATGGACGAGGGTGCCCGGATCGCCTGGCCCGAGCGGTTCAATCACGATGAACTGTCGGCCATCCAGCACGCGATGAACCTGCGGCTTCAGGACGAGCACGCCTTCTTCGCCGAGTACCAGAACGAGCCATTGCCCGAAGTCGCGGCCGACGACGATCTGCTTAGCACGGACCAGATCGCGGCCAAGGTCAGCGGGCACGCTCGCGGGGAACTCCCCATCGGTTGCACGCGCCTCACCATGTTCGTGGACGTGCAGGGGAAGGCTCTCTTTTATCTCGTCGCGGCGTGGGAGGACGACTTCACTGGCTACGTCATCGATTACGGCACCGAGCCCGACCAGAAGGCGGCGTACTTTACTCTGCGAGATGTGCGACGCACGCTCGCGGCAGCGACGCCCCGCGCGGGAGTTGAGGGCGCGATCTTCGCCGGGCTCGAACGCCTGACCGAGGCGTACCTGGCCCGCGAGTGGCGGCGCGACGACGGCGCGATGGTCCGCATCGACCGCTGCCTGATCGACGCCAACTGGGGTTCATCCACTGACGTGGTCTACCAGTTCTGTCGCCAGTCATCCCACGCAGGTGTGCTCACGCCCAGCCACGGCAGGTACGTCGGCGCATCGAGCATCCCGTTCTCGGAGTACAAGCGCAAGCGCGGAGATCGCGTCGGGCTCAACTGGCGCATTCCGGTAGTGACCGGGAAGCGGGCCGTCCGCCATGTGATCTTCGATACGAACTTCTGGAAGTCGTTCGCGCACGCTCGACTCGCCGTTCCGATGGGTGACCCCGGCTGCCTTTCCTTGTTCGGCACAAAGCCAGAGCCGCATCGCCTGCTCTCCGAGCACCTAACCAGCGAGTATCGGGTGAAAACCGAGGGGCGCGGCCGAACGGTGGACGAGTGGAAGCTCCGCGTCGAGGGCCTTGACAACCATTGGCTCGACTGCCTCGTTGGTTCCGCCGTCGCGGCGTCGATGCAGGGCGCGATCCTGTTCGGGACCGATCGTCTGGCCGTGGCGCGCCCGCGGGTCAAACTGTCCGAGCTTCGGGGAGGGCGACGCTGATGCCCAGACCCAAGCGAGACATGCCAGCCCAGGGAGGCCAGAAGGTCGGCCTCGTGTGTAGGGAGTGCGGGTGCCAGCATTTCCGCGTGGTGTACCTGAAGCGCCGCCCCGGCGGGATCGTGGTGCGTCGGCGCGAGTGCCGCAACTGCGGACGCTGGACGCTCACCCGCGAAACGCAGGTTTAGTTCGATCTATCGACCGACCTCGGCCCGCCGCCCGCCACATCTCTGCGGCTTCGCGTAGATGACTCATGGACGCACACGCCACTGCGTCGTGGAGCATCGATGCCGGACCCCACTCCAGATCTCGAACAAGCGATCCGCGACAACGCGGCCGGACCTGCCAAGGCGGCAGGTGACTCCGGCAGCGTCGAGCAGCATTCGCTGCGCGACCAGATCGAAGCGGATCGGTATCTCGCCTCCAAGCAGGTGGCAAAGACGCCCACAAGGTCATTGCGCCTGACGCGGCTCATCCCGCCCGGCGCGGATGGAGGCTGATGTTCGGACTGTTCCGCTCCAAATCGACCGGCCCGAAGCCCTTTGCACCCACCAAGGGCGGTGTCGTTCATCGGCTGATCCGCGCGGGGTTTGACTCCGCTGTCACCAACGATGGCAACCGCAAGCATTGGGCAGGGGCGGACGGCCTCAGCGCCGACGCGGCGGCATCACCTGATGTGCGGCGCACCCTCCGCAACCGCGCCCGCTACGAGGCCGCGAACAACTCCTACGCCAAGGGCATCGTGCTCACGCTCGCCAACGACGTGATCGGCACCGGGCCGCGTTTGCAGTTGCTGACGGACGACGATGGTGGCAACGAGCGGATCGAGCAGGCGTTCATGGCGTGGGCGAGGTCCATCGGCCTTCCCGAGAAGCTCCGCACGATGCGTGCCTCGCGCGCCACCGATGGCGAGGTCTTCGCCATCATGGTCAGCAACCCGCGATTGCCGACGCCCGTCAAACTCGACATCCGCCTGGTCGAGGCCGATCAGGTGACCACGCCGGACCTCTGGGCCCTCGGCGACAACGCCGTGGACGGCATCGTCTTCGACGACGCGGGCAACCCCGCTGAGTACCACATTCTCAAGGGCCATCCTGGCGACAACCGCACGGGCTATCTGGGGCTGGAATATGACCGTGTTCCTGCGGAGTCGGTCATCCACTACTTCCGCGCCGATCGCCCTGGGCAAAGCCGTGGCGTCCCGGACATCACCCCGGCGCTCCCGCTCTTCGCGCAGCTGCGTCGGTTCACGCTGGCCGTGCTCGGCGCAGCGGAAACCGCCGCCGACTTCGCGGGCATTCTTTACACCGATACCCCTGCCAGCGGCGAGGCCGAGAGCGTCGAGCCGATGGACACCATCGAACTCGAGGCCCGTTCGCTGCTCACGATGCCGGGCGGTTGGAAGATGGCGCAGGTTCAGGCGGAGCAGCCCGCGACCACCTACGCCGAGTTCAAACGCGAACTCCTCAACGAGATCGCCCGCTGCCTGAACATGCCGTTCAACGTCGCGGCGTGCAACTCGTCCGGGTACAACTACGCCAGCGGTCGTCTCGACCACCAGACCTACTTCAAGAGCATCCGCGTCGATCAGGACCAACTGGCGTGCGCTGTGCTGGACCGGCTCCTGCTGGCCTGGCTCCGTGAGGCGGTTCTGGTCTCCGACCTGCTGCCCCTCCGTGTTCGCACGCTCATCGCCAACGGCGAGGCCCTCCCCCACCAGTGGTTCTGGGATGGCAACGAGCATGTGGACCCGGCCAAGGAAGCGACCGCGCAGCAGACGCGGCTCGCATCGCACACGACGACGCTGGCCAGCGAGTACGCCAAGCAGGGCCGCGACTGGGAATCCGAACTTCGGCAGCGGGCCAAAGAGGTCGCGCTCATGAAGGAACTCGGGCTCCAGCCCGAGGAGTCCCAGCCGCTCCAGCCCGCGGGCAAGGAGGACGGCAGTGGCGACTAAACGCATTCTCAACCTGTGCGCTCCCGTGGACGGTTGGCTCGAAGCCTCGGCGGACGGTGCCGCGCCCGCGGATGGCAAGCCCGTGCTTCGCCGGTTCGCCATGACGGCCTACACCGGCGGTCCCATGACGCTGGCAGGTTGGTCCCACCCCGTCGTCGTGGACCTTGCGGGGCTTCAGGTATCCGCGAAGAGCCGACCCATTCTCAAGGACCACAACCGCTCGCTCATCGTCGGCCACACCGAATCGGTCAGCGTGCAGGGTTCGCGGCTGCTGGTGTCCGGGGTGATCTCCGGCGCTGGCCCCGTCGCCCGCGAGATCGTGGACAGCAGCCGGAACGGATTCCCCTGGCAGGCCTCGCTCGGCGCGGTCGCCAATCCCGGCGCGATGGAGTTCGTGGCCAAGGGCCGCACGGCGGCGGCCAACGGGCAGCAGTTTGAGGGGCCGGTTCATATCGCACGCCGCAGCGTGCTGGGCGAGGTGAGTTTCGTGGCCCTCGGTGCAGACGACAACACGACCGCGAACGTCGCGGCGGCAGCGATCAAGGAGTGCGACATGACGTTCGACCAGTGGCTTGCGGCAAAGGGATTCGATCCCGCTTCCCTCAACGACACCCAGAAGGCCAGCCTCCAGGCGATGTTTGACGCCGCAACGCAGGAGCCCAAGCCCGGCGCTGTGACCGCAACGGCGACCGATGACGATCCCGGTTCCGGCGGTGACACCGATGTTGTCGCCCGAATCAGGGCGGAGACCGCCGCCGAGACCAAGCGCATCGGTGAGGTCCGGCGCGTCTGTGCGGTGGCGGGAGGCAGGCACACCGACCTCGAAGCCAAAGCCATCGCCGAGGGCTGGGACGTGAACAAGACCGAACTTGAGGTGCTCCGTGCCGATCGCCCGGTCTACACCGGCGTGCGCCGCGATGCTGATGCCGCTCAGTCCGCCCGCGCGGTTGAGGCGGCGCTTTGCATCTCGGCGGGTCTGCCAGAGACGCAGGTCGGCAAGTGGTACGACGAGCGCACGATGAACGCGGCCCTCGCCCGCGACCTGCGAGGTGCCGGTCTGCACACCCTGCTCTATGAAACCATCCGAGCCAGCGGGGAGTACATCCGTCCCGGCCGCGTGGACAACGACACCATCAAGGCAGCGTTCTCAGCCGACCGTCGCCTCATCCAGGCGTCGGGCAGCGGCGGGAGCAGTTTCAGCACGATCTCCCTGTCGGGCATCCTCTCCAACGTCGCCAACAAAACCATGCTCGCGGCCTACACCGCCGTCGAGAGCGTGGTCGCTATGTTCTGCGCCGAAACGGACGTGAACGACTTCAAGGAAGTGACCCGCTACCGGTTGACCGGCACGGGCGTCTTCGAGAAGGTCGGCCCCGACGGCGAACTCAAGCACGCGGGTCTGTCCGAGCAGGCGTACACGAACAAGGTCGAGACCTTCGGCCGCATGATTGCCCTGACCCGGCAGATGATGATCAACGACGACCTGGGGGCCTTCCTCCAGATTCCCCGCATCATCGGCCGCATGTCGGCGCTCAAGCGCGAGGAGGCGGTGTTCGAGCTGCTCCTGTCGAACCCGGCCACGTTCTTCAGCGTCGGCAACAAGAACTTCATCTCAGGTGCCACCACAAACCTCAGCATCGACTCGCTCACGCAGGGCGAGCAGTTGTTCCTCGACCAGACGGACACGGACGGAAAGCCCATCCTGCTCTCTCCCGCCGTGCTGCTGGTGCCGTCGGCCCTCAAGGTCACGGCTCAGGTGCTGATGACCGAGACGCGGATCAACGAGACAACCACCGCTGACAAGGGCAAGCCCGCCACCAACCCGCACGCGGGCAAGTGGAAGCCGGTCGCCACGCCCTACCTCAACTCGCAGGGGTTCTCCGGCTCCAGCGCCAAGGCGTGGTATCTCTTTGCCAACCCCGCGGACGTGGCGGCCATCGAGATCGCGTACCTGCGCGGCAAGCGCATCCCGACCATCGAGAGCGGGGACACCGACTTCAACACGCTCGGCATGCAGTGGCGCGGCTACTTCGACTTCGGTGTCGCGATGCAGGACTCCCGAGCGGCGATCAAGAGCAAGGGTGAGGTCTGATGGGTGACTCAGTGCCGATCGGCGGCGAAGGCGGCGGCGAGGTCGAACCGGGCGGTTCTTCAGGAGATTCAAGTATGCCAGCAAAGTTCATTCACGAAGGTTCAGCACTCGATTACACCCCGGTCGCGGATACGCCCGCAGGGACCGTGGTGGTGCAGGCCGAGATGGTTGGTGTCACACGCGTGGACCTCAAGGCGGCCCAACTCGGATCGCTGGCGGTTACGGGCGTCTTCGAGTTCCCGAAGGCGTTGGGGGCGAGCAGCGCCATCCCCATCGGCACCCTGACCTACTGGGACGCCGGTGGCCAAGTCGCCACCAAGAACGCGGCGGCCGGAGCCAACAAGCTCATCGGCAAGTGCATCAAGACCACCGTGGATGCGGACACGGTCGTTCGCGTGCGGATGTCGCAGTGAGTTATATGGAGGCTTCGTGGCAGACATGCTCGAACAAGGCTCGACGTTCCTGGAGGATCAGCGCCATCGTCACATGACGAGGCCGGTGGCCTATCGCCGCGCCGCCGCCGAGGTGTCCGTGTCCGCCACGATCGGCCGCACCGTGTTCGAGCAGTCCGACGACCGGGGTCTTGTTAGTCGAGTCGAGTCGCGGGACTTTCTCGTTCGGGCCGAAGATCTCGTGCTCGCAGGCTCTGCCGTGTTGCCCAAGGCGGGCGACACCATCCGAGAGAGTCACGACGGCCGGACGCTTGTCTATGAGGTCATGGCACCTGGCAGTGAGCCGCCATTCCGGTACAGCGATCCTTACCGCCGAACGCTCCGCATTCACACCAAGCACGTCGGCACGGAGGGGCCATGAGCACGATCATCGCCATCGCCGACGCTGTGGTTTCGCACTTGAACGCGGGCACCTTCAGTCAACCCGTGAGCGCCCAGCGTATGTACCAGCCCGCGTTCACCCTGGAGGAACTCAAGGACCTCCGTGTGTCGGTGGTGCCACGATCCACGGGCATCACGACCGCGAGCCGCGACAGCAGCACGTTCGAGTGCGCGGTCGAAGTTGGCATCCAGAAGAAGATCGGGGACGAGAGCGAGATCGACGGCCTGCTCGACCTCGTTGAGGAACTTGCCGACCACCTTCGACTCACGCGCCTCCCGGGCGCGCCCGACGCCGCATGGGTGGGGATCGCTCACGAGCCCGTCGTGTCCGCCGAAGCGTTGAATGAGCACCACGCATTCACGAGCGTGCTCGCAGTCACCTACAGGGTGAGGAGGTAGCCGTGCGGAACCTCATCGCGCTCAAGGTCGATCTGGACAGCAACTACGCACCGTTGTCGCCCACCCGCGCCATCGCATCGTTCACCCTCACTGCGTCACACACGAACACGCAGGACGCCGTGCTCAAGGGCACGGACGGCAAGGAGGTTCCTATTCCTCCCGGAGCGCAGTACCGCTTCGAGCGGGTGGACTTGTCGGAGATCCAAATCAAGAGCAAAGCGGGGGAGAGCATGCTCGTCTTGGGGCACAGCCTCTAACCCGAAGGAGTTCAACGATGGCCATCAAACTCGGCATGGAAGCCAAGCTGCTCTACAAGGTTGGCGGGCAAGGCGGCGGCGGGGCGTGGACGGCGCTGGGCAACACGCGCGATGTGACGCTCAACCTGGAGGCAGGCGAGGCGGACGTGACGACCCGGGCGAACGCGGGATGGCGCGCCACCGTCGCCACACTCAAGGAAGCCAGCGTCGAGTTCGAGATGGTCTGGGACACGGCTGATGCGGGGTTCACCGCGATCAAGAACGCCTTCTTCGGCAACGATCCAATCGGCTTCCAGATCCTCGACGAAACCGCCGGGCAGGGCCTTCAGGCGGACTTCTCGATCACCAACTTCTCGCGGAACGAGGCGCTGGAAGAGGCCATCACGGTCTCCGTCACGGCGAAGGTCACCTATTCGGTCACGGCACCATCGTGGATCGGCGGCTAAGCGGAGGCACGCATGCGGTCATTCAAGGACAACGCGGGCAGGCAGTGGTCGGTTGGGATCAACGTCGCCGCGCTCAAGCGCGTCCGCGGGCTTACCGGCACGGACCTGATGCAGGTCATCGAGGGGACACTGATCGAGAAGCTGATCCGCGACCCCGTCCTGTTGTGCGACGTGGTCTACGCCCTCTGCAAACCCGAGGCTAACACGCGCAACGTCTCCGACGAGGATTTCGGAAGGGCGATGGCGGGCGATGCCATCGAAGCCGCGACGACGGCGGTGCTGGAGGAGCTCGTGGGTTTCTGCCCGAGCCCGAGGGACCGGGCCAACCTCGGGCGGGTGCTCCAGGCCACGACCAAGGTGATGGAACGGGCGCGGGACTTGGTGGAGAAGAAGCTAGACAGCGGGGAACTGGATCGGCTCGCGGATCGGTTGCTGGAGACTGCTGGCGCCTCATCTATCAGTGCGCCGGAGCCCTCGGCATCGACCCGGGACCCCTGACGCTCCGCGAGTTGATGGCGATGCTCGACGGCAGGCAGCGCCACGACTGGTCGATCGCCGCCACGGTCATGTCGGTGTTGGCCAACATCCACCGTGATCCCAAGCGGTCCCGGCAGATGAAGCCCAGCGACTTCGACCCCTTCGCCAAGCAAGCCCGGCCCGTCAAGGTTGACGTGTCGGTTCTCAAGGACGTGTTCATCGATCGGCGTGTGCCGCCGGTCGTGAAGGAATCTCAGGGATGATCACCATGCGGATCAAGGACATGTTCTTCGACCGCGCGACGGTGATCCGCGCTGTCGATGGGACCAAGCGCAAGGTGCTCAGCAAGGCCGGCGCGTTTATCCGCACTGCCGCTCGGACGAGCATCCGCAAGCGCAAGGCGTCCGCTCCGGCAGGCAAGCCCCCGCACTCGCACGAGGGGAGTCTGCGGAGGTTGATCCTCTTCGGGTACGACCGGGCCGCCGACTCGGTGGTCGTCGGTCCCGTGGGGTTCAAGAAGAGCGTCGCACCCAACGTGCTGGAGTACGGCGGCGAAACCGTCGTGCTCTCGCGGCGCGGCGGACGGCTGACATCGCGGAAGGTCAAGGTGGCCCCCCGGCCCTACATGGCCCCAGCGCTGGAGAAGGAACGGCCAAAGTTGCCGTTGTTGTGGCGGAACTCGATCAGGAAGGGTGCTTGATAGGAGACGTTCTTGGCGGACACGAAGGGCATCCGGGCTGGACGAGCGTTCGTCGAACTCGGCGTGAGCGACAAGCTCAGCGCCGGGCTTCGCCGCGCCCAGAAGCAGCTCGAAGCCTTCGGCGCTGGGCTGCGATCGGTTGGCATCCGCATGGCGGGGATCGGGGCGGCGGCGGTAACTTCCCTGTTCGGGGCGGCGCGGATGTTCGCCACAGTCGGTGACGACCTCGAGGAGATGAGCCAGCGCACCGGCGTGAGCGTGGAGGCCCTCTCCGAACTGGGCTTTGCAGCCGACATTGCGGGCAGCGACTTGGAGACGCTGGAAACCGGCATCAAGCACATGCAGCGCGCCATCGTTGAGGCGGCGGGCGGGTCCGAGTCCGCACAGCAGGCACTGGCGAAGCTCGGTGTCTCCGCAGCGGACCTGGCGGGCCTGTCGCCGGACGAGCAGTTTAAGCGGATGGCCGACGGGATTGCCCGGATCGAGGACCCTGCGTTGCGGGTCGCGGTGGCGATGCAGATCTTCGGGCGCTCGGGCACGAAGCTGATCCCGCTCCTCGCAGGAGGTGCGGCCGGGATCGAGGCGCTCCAGGAGCAGGCCAGGCGGCTCGGCCTCACGATCAGCGCCGAAACCGCGCATGACGCCGCGGAACTCAACGATGCGCTCGACAGCCTCTGGCGTGTGGTCAGGCAGGGCGTGTTCACCATCGGCTCGGCCCTCGCGCCCACGCTCAAGGAACTCGCCGAGCGGATCACCCGCATCATCGTCACCGCCACGGATTGGATCAAGCGCAACCGCGAGGTCGTGGTGTGGGCGTTGAAGGTGGCGGCGGCGGTCGCTGCCACGGGCATCGCGCTCATTGTGCTCGGCGTCGCCGTCTCCGGCATCGGTGCGGCACTTGGCCTGCTGGCTAGAGTCATCTCCGGGGTCGGCACGGTCTTTGGCATCATCGGCGCGGCGATCGGGGCGCTGCTCTCCCCCATCGGGCTGGTGGTTGCCGCCGTGGTTGGGCTGGGCGGGGCGTTGCTGGTCACCAGCGGCGCGGGCGGCGAGGCGCTGTCGTGGCTCATGGCACAGTTCACCCGCCTGCGGGACTGGGTGGGGAAGGTCGTTGGCGGCATCTCTGACGCACTTGCCGCCGGGGACATAACCCTCGCCGCGCAGGTGCTCTGGCTCAGCCTCAAGGTCATCTGGCAGCAGGGAGTTGCCGCTCTCAACAAGGCGTGGCTCGGCGCGAAGGAGTTCTTCGTTTCCACCGCATACTCCATGTGGTACGGGGCGCTTGCGGCGGCGGAGATCGTGTTCCACGCCCTCGAAGTCTCGTGGATCGAGACGACCTCGTTCCTCAGCAAGACATGGACGCGGTTCACCAGCGGCTTCCAGAAGGTTTGGGAGTCGGCCTCATCGTGGGTCGCCAAGCGCATGCTGGAGATCCAGGGGGCATTCGACTCAGGGCTCGATGTTGAGGCCGCTAAGCGGGCGGTGGACCAGCAGCTTGAAGCGCGGTTCGCGGAGATCGATCAGGGGTCGCAGCGCGACCTCGCCGAGCGAGAGAGCCGCCGCGTCAGCGAGCGCGATCAGGCGGCCGCGATTCACGAAGCAACGCTGGCCGAGATCGGCCAGAGCTTCGAGGACGCGCAGGCGACGCTCAAAGCCAACACCGAAACGGGCATCGCGGAGTCGCAGGCCGCGCTCGACGAAGCAAAGCGGCGGTTGGAACAGGCGCTTGCCGAGGCCCGAGCCAAGCGCGAGGCGGCTGAAGCAGAGGGCGGGCCTTCGCGGCTGCCGGGCGACCTGCTCTCTCGGTTCGACGATCAGATCGACGGGCTGGGTGACCTGCTCGCCAAGGGGATCAGCGTTCGCGGAACGTTCAACGCGGCGGGCGCTGCGGGACTGGGCGGGGGTGACTCTGCGGAACGGACGGCGCGGGCGACGGAGCAGACGGCCAAGAACACCAAGCGTCTCGTGGACGCGATGGGTACAGGCGGGCTGGCGTTTACCTGAATGGAGTGACGAGTGCCGATCGAGGTGCGTGAGAAATTCGATTCGCGGCGGCTCACCAAGGGGCAGAACCCCTCGGCCGAGCTGGCGTACATCGTTCTCGGCACAGACGATGACATCGCCGCCCGCGACGCGCTGGAAGATGAGGCCCCCGACATCTACGCAGGGTTGCCGCGCCAGACCGTCTCGATCGAACCCCTCGGCCCCGACCTCTGGGAGGGCACAGCTCGATACGGCCAGTCCTCGGGCAGCATCACCCCCGGTGGCGAGGCGGTGTACTCGTTCGATACCGGCGGAGGCACGCAGCACATCACGCAGTCGCTGGCGACGGTGCATCGGTATCCCGCTCCGGGCGTCGGGGCCGCGCCGGACTTCAAGGGCGCGATCGGCGTCAGCGCCGACGGCGTCGAGGGTGTGGACATCACCGTGCCGGTGTTCAACTTCACCGAGACGCACTACAAGCCCGACGAGGAAATCACCGGCGCGTACAAGGGCATCCTCTTCAATCTCACCGGGAAGGTGAACAGCGACACGTTCAAGGGCTTTCAGCCGGGCGAGGTGTTGTTCCTTGGGGCGACGGGGTCGAAGCGCACACAGCTCGGCGAGGACGCGGACTGGGAGATCACTTACCGGTTCGCGGGAAGCCCCAACGTCTCCGGCCTCACGATCGGCCCCATCACCGGCATCACCAAGAAAGGCTGGGAGTACCTGTGGGTGCGTTACGCCGACCAGGAGGACACGGCGGCGAAGGCAATCGTGAAGCGCCCGATCGCGGCGTACATCGAGCGGGTCTATGACGACGGCAGTTTCGCTGGCTTGGGGCTTGAATGATGGGAGACGACCTCCGCAAAGTCCGACCTGGCGAACCGCTCCGCGTCCCCGCGCGCGCGTACAACGCGTTCGTCGATGCGGCGCTCGACCTCAAGCGCCGTCAACAGGACCGCTTCTCCGGCGATCTCCGTGACGGCGGGCGTCAGCATGGTGTCATTCCGGTCCGCAACGACTCAGGTTCGGACTTGGACCGCTATCACGTGCTGGCGATCGACGGGCCGCTGTTCCCGCCCGGTGACGAGGGGCCGGAGAAGACCTTTCAGAACCGCATGGCGCTGAAGGGAATCGAGCCGGACGAAGAGACCGGTCCGGGCCGGTTCGTTGTGGCCCGCGAACCGATCATCGCGGGCGAGATGGGGCCGTGCGTCATCCACGGCGTCACGCCCGTGCGCATGTATGTCGAGGAGGAGGAACACGCCTTCGCGGACATCAAGCCCGGCGAGCGTGTGCTCGTCTCCGGCGGCTCGGGCGGCACCGCGATCCTCTGGAAGGAGGACGGCGTCGGCGAGAAGTGGGCCATCGTGGACATCGGGCGTCCGCGATCGGACAAGATCGTCGCCATCCTCGGCGAAGCAACGGAGATCACGGGCGAGCGGTTTCGGTGGCGCTACCCGTGGGACGAAGCATCGATCGATGGCGATCCCGAGAGCGAGACGTTCGGGCGGTACATCAAAGTCGAGGACGGGCTCTCCTCCGCGGGCGACCCCGACAAGTACGCCATCAACCGCTTCGAGAGCCACCACAGCGACGTGCCGGATCAGGAGCCGGAGGGCACCGACGGGTTCGGCGGCGTGCGGTCGTACTTCGTGCCGGGGCAGTTGGAGCCCTTCAACCCCGCCGGGTTCTGCCCGCGGAAGGCGGCGATCCCGATCCTGCGGCCCATCCTCAAGGGAGTGGCCGTGCAGATGACCGCCGAACGCGACACGCGCGGCGTCACGGTGTGGTGCTTCCAGGCTCTCAACGGCATCGAGTTGGTGGAGTTCGACGTTCCGGTGTGGCTCTATGTCTGAAACCCAAACCCCCATCCCGGTCGATCTCGAAGCCCGCCGCGAGCGCGAGCGTGGCAAGTACGTCGCGCTCGGCGGCACGCGTTACGGCTCAAGCAACCACGGCCAGCACGCCTATTCGTTGGTGCAGGGGTTCAAGCCCCGGTTTGTGGTGGACTTCGGCTGCGGCCGAAACCTCTTCATACAGCACCTGCGGCGGCTGGGAATCGACGGTCTCG
>DDSA01000157.1 GCA_002343715.1 Phycisphaerales bacterium UBA2402
AAAACCTTACCTACCCTTGACATGCCAGGAACTTGCCAGAGATGGCTTGGTGCCCGAAAGGGAGCCTGGACACAGGTGCTGCATGGCTGTCGTCAGCTCGTGTCGTGAGATGTTGGGTTAAGTCCCGCAACGAGCGCAACCCTTGTCGTTAATTGCCATCATTTGGTTGGGCACTTTAACGAGACTGCCGGTGACAAACCGGAGGAAGGTGGGGATGACGTCAAGTCCTCATGGCCCTTATGGGTAGGGCTTCACACGTCATACAATGGTCGGTACAGAGGGTTGCCAAGCCGCGAGGCGGAGCCAATCCCAGAAAGCCGATCGTAGTCCGGATTGCAGGCTGCAACTCGCCTGCATGAAGTCGGAATCGCTAGTAATCGGAGATCAGCTACGCTCCGGTGAATGTGTTCCTGAGCCTTGTACACACCGCCCGTCACGTCATGGGAGCCGAGAGTGCCCGAAGTCGCTGCATTTCAGCAGTGCCCACGGCAAGATCGGTGACTGGGACGAAGTCGTAACAAGGTAGCCGTAGGAGAACCTGCGGCTGGATCACCTCCTTTCTAAGGGATTTCCTTAGGCCGTCGTTCGGAGCAATCCGACGCCGGTGTAAGTCAACGCACCCTCGTCCGCACCAACGATTTATCGTCGCGGATAGCCGATCAGCAATGATCGGTGAAGCGGTACCCAACTGTTTGCCTGCTTACCCCGCCCACGGCGGGACACACAGCCTCCTCCACGGAGGCTGTGCTTGTTTTTGCGGTGAAAACATCCACGGCATTCTCTCGTGCATTTCGTTCACATGACGACTTGCTCCCGGCGACATCGGGCGTTGTAAAACGATTTGCACACCAGAAGACGACCTCTGGCCGCGAGAACTACACCGCTGATTGACTGCACCGCGCGGGAGTGATGTGACAGATCCGGTCATCTCCGGCAGGATCAATCCCGGCGGCAGGGCCGCGTGGTTTGTGTGATCGGTGCCGATTCGCCGGGGCAGTGCCGTGCATTCTGTGTCTTGAGCGCAGAACCAGTTCGCTGACCGTGTACACCGTGAAGCAGGGGGGTTCATGGTCTGCTGTTTCACTCGCCGATGTGATCATCACTCCGTTGGTGGTCGAGCGATCCGGGAGTGCCTTCGGCCCACTTTCCTCGCGTGCATCAAATGCCCGGGGAGTGCTCGCTGATACTCCGCGACCTCGCGGCCACCATGCGTGTTGGCCATCGACAAAGTATCATCGGACTATCGTTGTGATACGGTCTCGTGGCACACCTCACGTCGATGCGCGACCATCCCGCAAACCCCACCGCGAAAGGAGACAACCATGACCCAGTCGGCTGTTCTGGGGTTGCCCGCCGAACTTTCGGGTTGGCTGAGCACGTTGGCGATCATGGGCGGAGCGATGGTCGCCGGGTTGCTCGAGTGTCTTGTCTTTCTCATCATTCTTCGGTGGTTCACCAGGCGTTGGGGGGGTGTGATCAGCCGATCGCTTGTCACCCGGGCAGCCCGTCCGCTCCTCTGGCTTTCGCCCTTCCCGACTCTTCTGGCCGTGTTGCCCGCGACTTCGCTCCGTGATCCCGCGCTGGCCATGCTGACGCACGCGATCTGGATCGTCGTGATCCTGGTCACCACGTGGTTGCTGACTCGGATCGTGCTGGTGGCGACCGACTGCGTCCAGGCGGCGTATCCGGTGGATGTCGCGGATAATCGGCGTGCCCGCCGCATCGTGACGCTGGTTCAGATACTCCGACAGGTGGCGACCGTCCTGATCGTGGTGATCGGGGGCTCGGCGGCCATCATGACCTTTCCCCAGGCCCGGAGCATCGGGGCGAGCATTCTCGCCTCCGCCGGGATCGCGGCGCTCGTGATCGGCATGGCGGCACGCCCGGCGCTGAGCAACATCATCGCCGGCGTCCAAATTGCCCTCGCCGAACCCATCTCGCTCGACGATGTGGTGATCGTCGAGGGAGAGTGGGGAAGGATCGAAGAAATCACCATGACCTACGTCGTGGTGCGGATCTGGGACCTTCGACGGCTGATCGTGCCTCTCAGCCACTTCATCGAGCGGCCTTTTCAGAACTGGACGCGACAGCACGCCGACCTGATGGGCACCGTCTTCGTGCACGCCGACTTCGGCGTTCCGGTCGACTCCGTGCGAGCGGAACTCACGCGGATTCTCGATGCGAGCGGGCTTTGGGACAGAAAGGTGAACGTCGTTCACGTGACCGATGCCGTCAACGGACGACTGGAGCTCCGCTTGCTCATGAGCGCCGCCAACGCACCGACACTGTGGGACCTCCGGTGTCATGTACGCGAAAAAATGGTTGACTTTCTCCGTGTCAACCACCCCGACACGCTGATGCGCACACGCCTGCAGATGCTCTCAGAAAGCGGACGCGATGATCCATATACGGCCCCGAACACCCCCTGAAGCGTTCGGCGATTCCCGCCGACGGTCGGGCTATACACGCCGGGGTCTTGGCGGACGGAACCTCCGGACTGGCCGGGGTTGAACGAGCGCTTTGAGGCGCACCGAGTTCTCGCTTCCACCTCGCGAGCCCCGTCCTGCATCCTGACCGGGTGGAGATCGCCCCGTTGTTTCGGCTTAGCGAGAGTTCAGCTTTGCCGCGGCGTCCGTGAGCGACGCCTTCAGCATCTCCACGTCCTGCGGCGTCATGTTCCTCCGGGCCTTGTTGATCATGACCTCGAAATGGGCGATCTCCTCCGCCGCGGCGGGGTACCCGATGTTGCCTTTCTCGCCGTTGCTGTCGATGACCGGACGACCCTCCGCATCGAGCACGACGCTCCACGGGATGCCGCCGTTCTTCACTCTGTTCATTGAATCAAGCAGCGCCTGACCGCCGGTCATTCGGTCTGTGTCGATCTTGACCAGGATCAAATCCTTGGCCAGCACCGGCGCGATCTCCGGCCCGGCCATCCAATCCTCCAGGCGGTGACACCAGACGCACCAGGGAGCGCCGAAGTGCAGAAAGACACTCTTTCCGTCGGCTTTCGCCCGCGCCAGCCCGCCATCGAGCACCGCCCGCGCGTCCTGACGCGGGGTCTCGTGGTCTTTCAAGAACTTCAGAAGCGACTCACGGTCGTGCCCGGCCTCGACGCCCTTGGGCTTGCCGTCCGGTCCCTTGACCTCGAACTGCTCGGTCTCGGCCTGGGCCACGGGCTTGCCATCGGCATCAAGGATGGTCAGGAAGGGAAAGCCGTTGATCTCGGCCCCGAGCGAGGCGGCCAAGTCCATGTTTTTACCCCTCGGGCGACCGGCATCGACGTGAACCACTACGTATTCGTACTGAATCTCCTTCCGAAGGTGCTTGTCGGAACTCATCACCTCGTGCAGCCTGATGCACCAGGGGCACCAGTTGCCCCCCCACTGCACAAGCACACGCTGATTCCCGGCCTTCGCCTTCGCCACCGCCGCGGCGATCTGCTGACGCGCATCGGCGGACTCATCGTACAACTTTTTCTTTGCTTGGGGTGCTTGGTGTGCTGGGGGTGTCGCTGTCGTCTGGGTGGAAGGCTGCTGGGCAAGAAACCCCGCAGTGGACCATGTGGACAGAGCCAGAACGATGCACAGTGTCGGGCGCATCAGGAACCATAGCGGCCCAGGGGGCCACAGACGCGGATGCCGGCGAACGGGCGGAAAGAGCCACCGAAAGGATTTGAACCTTCGACCCGCGCTTTACAAAAGCGCTGCTCTACCACTGAGCTACGGTGGCCTGAATCCAAAGTATACGGGCGATTCCGATCAGACGCCTTTTCTGGAAAGACGCGAACCTCGGCGCTGATTATGGGCGTACGCGCCATCAGAAACCCTTGTGCCGGGCCCCGGCTTCGGGTATCCTGTATCACTGTGGGCCGCGGCGAGTGAGAGAACGCCGCGGGTGTCGCTGAAGCGGGGAGAGATGGAGGACAGGACGTGAAACCGATTCGTGTGTGCGTGGCGGCGTGGGTGCTCTGCTCGTGCGGCGCGAGCGCCGAGTTTCTGTACATGCGCGGCGACAAGCCGGGGACGTTCATCGACATCTCCGCGACGGGCACCGTGCTGAGTATCGATGCGGATGAAACGGTGGTCATCACCACGACCAAAGGCAACCGCCTACTCCCGGCGGGGAGGCTGGTCGTTGGGTACAACGGGGCCGTGGGCTACGGCGCGACCCCCAGCGATTTCCTGACCGATGTCAACGCGCCGATCGACACCGTGCTGAACACGCCCAACCCTGGCGTCTTCGGCGGCGGGCGGGCCACGCTCATGGCCCATGACAACCCGGGCACGCGCGCCGCCGTGACACAGATCATCTACGAAGAACTGACCGACCGGGTGGTGATCATGTACAACGACATTCCGATCGGGGATACCACCATCTCCTATCAGTTGCAGATCTTCGACC
>DDSA01000144.1 GCA_002343715.1 Phycisphaerales bacterium UBA2402
GCGGCGAAGAGCGCGGCGGCGGCGGCAACCCCGGCCCGCAGCACGGGCGATCCCGGTATCATCGAACTGACCTTCATCGTGTCCTATTGTGGGCCGTAGGCGGCCCGGTGTAAAGCCGCCCCTCACAGGAATAGATACCGACGATTACTCCCCCGGTTCCGGAAATCGCTCCCTATGCACAATGTACTGCCCGTTCTCTGTCTCGTTGCCTGTCTCGCGGTCTTCGCCCTCCCCGCCCGCAGCCTCCCCGCCGTTTCATCCGGCGTGCCCACGGGGTTCATCGACAAGACCATCTCGATCGGGGGAGACACGCTCCGGTATGTCGTGTTCGTCCCGCCGGGCTACGACCCATCGACCCGATGGCCGACGATTGTTTTTCTTCACGGCAAAGGGGAGTGCGGACGCGATGGGGCCAGGCAACTCTCCCAGGGCTTGGGCCGCGCCATCATGCAGAACCGGGAACGCTGGCCCTGCATCGTGCTGTTCCCCCAGAAGCCCGATCCAGAGAAGCAGTGGAAAGAGTACGACGAGTACGTCATGGGCGCGCTCGCGGCGACCGAACTGGAATACGCGACCGATCCGCGGCGCACCAGCCTGACCGGCCTCTCTCAGGGCGGCCACGGCACCTGGATGTTCGCCGCGAAGCACCCGCAGCGCTGGTCCGCCATCGCCCCCATCTGCGGCTACGGCGATCCCGCGGCGATCGTACCGAACGTGAAGGGCCTTCCCATCCGTTGCTACCACGGGGGCGCCGACGATGTGGTGAAGCCCGAGCAGTCTCGCCGCATCGTCGCGGCACTGCGCGAAGCCGGGGCGGCGGTCGATTACACCGAGTACGAGGGCGTCAACCACAACTCGTGGGACAGGGCCTACGCCGAGCACGACTTGGCTCGGTGGCTGATTCAAGCCACGGGATCATCCGGCGGTCGATGAGTGCGATTGCTATCGCTTGGTCAGAATCGGCCGCGGCGTCATGGTGAGCGTGACGCCCGTTGATGTGAAGACCATCGATGCCACCCAGTCTTTCTTGCCGGTCATCACGGTCCAACTGGTGAACTGACCGTTGAGCGTCGTCGCGGTGATGAACCGGAGCGTCGCGCCCGTGTAGGGCGGGTTGCCCAGCGGGGTGATCTGCACCATGCCGTTGAGGTTGGCCGTCGCGGTGGTCAGCTTCCCGAAGACGGTGCCGCTTTGCACATCGAGAGCCAGCACACCCGCGGCGTTCTGCGTGTAGACCCCCGACACGTTCACCGTCACGAGACCCAGGCTGATGATGCCGCCGTTATTGGTGAGGGTGGCGATGCTGTTGCCCGTCGCCCCGGGCAGGAAGGAGAGCGTGCCGGTGTTCACGAGCACCTCGCCCCCGACGATCACAAAGGCCTGCATGAGCGCGCCGTTCACCACCTCCACCCGCCCGCCGTTGGTGTTGTGGATGAGCGTGTCCAGCCGCTCGCCCCGCAGATCGGCCCGGATCAGCCCGTTGTTCGTGAGCAGCCCGCCGCTCGCGACGTTGATCCTGCCGTTGCCGCCCCGCACCGTCACGTTGGGGCCGATCGTGAGGCGCGCGGTCTGGTCCATCGTGATGGACCGCGGCGCGCCCCCGCCCGCCGGATCGAAGATGATCGTGCCGGCGCTCGTGGTGTCGATGGTGTTGGACTGGTTGACATCCAGCCCAGCGCCCGATGCCGCGAGCCGGATTGTGCCGTTGAGCGTCAGGCCCGCCGAGACCAGGAGGCGAGCGTCCGGCTGGTCGAGGGTCAGGTCGCCGTTGAGCGTGAGATTGCTGAAGGTGGGGCGTGATGCAAGCCCGCCACCCCGGTGGATCAGCCGCGCCCCCTGCGTGATGTTCAGGGTTCCCCGGTCCGTCGCCGAAGCGCTGACCGCCGAGATCGTCCCGCCGAAGCGGCCCGGTTCGGCGATGATCCATGACCCCGTCGAGTCGTCGAGCGTGTACGATGCGCGGTAGAGGCGGAAGGTGCCGATGAGATGAACCTCGCCCATCGCGAGCGGATCGCGGCTGAAGTTCGCCAGGTCGGGGGGAGAGAACTGGCCGCCGAGATTGACCCGACCACCCCGCAGCACCACGGGTTGCAGCAGAGTCCATCCGGTGGTCGAGCCGCTGCCCGCGAGCGTGAGCGTCTGCGTGGGGAGCACAGTGATCGCCTGACCGATGATGATGCTCGTTCCCGAGAAACTCAGTGAAGTGCCCGACCCCTCGAACACAAAGGCGCCCACATTGCCGGTGAAGCGGGCCCCGAAGGTGCCGCCGCTGCGCGACCCCACCCGGCCCTGGTTGTTCATCGTGATGCTGCTGCCGAAGGTCCAGACGCCCCCATCGGCGATGAGATCGGTGCGGTTGATGAGCGTGGTGGCGGAGAGTCCGACGAAGTTGATGGAGCCGCCCGTGACGGAGATGCTCGGAGCGATCTCGACCGTCACCGAGCCCGTGGTGCCCGTGTTGATCGTCACGGGCGTGGCGACGGAGGGATCGACGACGATCCGCCCCGCCGGCGCGCCCGCCAGCGTGCCGCTGCGCAGGGTCAGCACCGAAGAGGCATGGTCGAGGATGATGTCGCCCGAGAGTGTGGTGGCTCCCGAGACCGACATCACACCCGGGCCTATGCGCAGCGTGCCGACCAGCGCCGCATTGATGAAGTGCGTGCCCGCGGCGCCGAACCGCGGCTCGAACCCCGGAACGATCGTGATCGTGCCGCCCCCCGCGTCGATTGTTGCGGAGAGCGTCGCCGTTGCCAGGTTCCAGATACCTGTTGAAGCATCGAAGGCGAAGGGGACCCCGCCCGTGTTCAAAGTGCCCGCGAGCGTGAGGGTTCCCGGGTTCGCCCCATCGCGCTGGATCATCCCGAGGGCGGATGGCGCGAACGTGCCCCCCAGGGTGAGCGATCCGCCTTCGAGATGCACCGTATCGGTGATCTGCCAACCGCCGAAGAGCGACAGGCTCTGCCCCGCCGAGAGGGTCATCGCCTGGTTGAACTGGTACGAGGTGCCCCGGAGCGTCAGCCCGCCGCCGCCGGCGCCGAAGGCGAAGCCCCCGACGTTCCCCGCCAGGTTGCCGCTGTTCATCACGAACTCGCCGCCGCCGGATGCCCGCACCGTGCCGGCGTTCTCCAGGAGAAACGAGGACATCGTCAGCGGGAAGCCCGCACGGTCCCCCTCGATCACACCCTGATTCACCAGGCGCTGCGTCGAGGTGCCGCCGAGGTTCCCCAGCCCGCCGCGGATCGTGATGCCCGGGCCGACGGTGAGGACCGCGTTGGTTCCCGAGATCGTCAGCGTGCGGGCCGCGCCGCCCTGCGTTGGATCAAAGACGATCGAGCCGTTGCCGAGGATCGATCGTGTACCCGTGAAGGTCAGCCCCGTGCCCCCGCCCAGGAGCGTGAGGGTCGCGTTGAGCGTCAGGTCGCCGGCGAAGGTCATCGACCCGCCGGGGCCAAGCCCGATGTTGAAGTTGATGGTGGTGGGGGGGCTAGATTGGAAACTGCGGAAGACCAGCATCCCCGCCCCGCTGGTGATGATGTTCGTTCCCGTGAGCGTCCCGCCCTGCAGGTAGAGCGGCCCGGTCTGGTCGTTCAGCGTAAGTGTCTGTGCCGAGACGTCGAGGGCCGTCCGCACGGTGATGATCCCACCGTTCTCAGAGCGGAAGTCGCCCAGCGTCTGCGGTGTCACCGTGCCGTACAGGTCGATCAGTCCGCCCGCCGCCCGCAGCACCCCCTCGTTGCGGAAGGCCTGGTAGATTTTGATCGGTTTGCTCGCCGAATCCGCGATGATGGTGCCCTGGTTGCGGATCAGCCCTCCCGTGCCGTCGGAGAAGTTGAACCCACCCGATCCGCCCCGGATGGTGATCGTCGGGGCGATGGTCAGCGTGCCTCCCGCGGCGTACAGGTACGACTCCTGCGAGGTTGTGAAATCGGCAAAGACGATCGTCCCGGTGCCACCCAGCGTCTGCGCGCCCTCGAAACGGAAGGCCGTGCTGTTCGGCGTCCCTCCGCTGAGCGTGCCCATCGTGACCTGCCCATCGATGGTCAGCCCGTTGCGAACGATCGTGCCCATGCCGCTGGAACCGATGGCGGTCTGGAGCACGATCGGTCCGCGCAGCGTCACCCCATCGAACACCGTGGCGGACGAGGTGGGGAACTGCAGCGTGGTTCCCGGGGCCGGAGCAATGGTCCCGCCCCGGACCGTGGCCTGATAGAGAGAGAACGCGCCGGCCCCTTGGTTGAGCACGAGCATCGCGCCCGTGTTGTCCAACGTGCCGCGGAGGTTGAGCGTGCCTCCGTTGAGGCGGAGTGTGCCAAGAGCCGCGGTGGTGTACGCCCCCTCGATCCACAGCGATCCGAGTGTCAAGCGCAACTCACCGTCGATGTCCACCAGCCCCAGTGTGTTATCCACAGACGCCGCGGCGGTGGATTCGTTCACGATGAGGTTGCCCAGCACCCGGACCGTGGTCCCCGCCGCGGGCTTGATCCTGCCGCGGTTGAGCCGCACGTCGATCCCCGCCCCGAGCGTCGCGTTGATGCCCGCCGCAGTGGTGATCTCGCTGACATCGCCGAAACTCGCCTGCACCGCCGCGTACAGGACACCCTGACCCGAGACGCCCGCGGCATCAGCGAGCGTGACAGCACCCCGGTAGGTGTCGTGCTGGCCCAACTGCTCACCGAGTTGAAGGGTGCTGTTGAGGGTGAGGCCGTTTCGGATGACCGTGTCGGAGCCGACGATCGTGTAGACGCCCAGCGTCACACCGTCGAGGATGAGGCCGGCGCCGGCCTTCATCCGCATCGCGGGTGTCGCGTTGATCGTGCCCCCCAGGATCGTCGAGCCGGTCCAGAAACCGATCGACCCGGTGGCCTCGGACAGGTTGATCGTCGCGCCCTGGTTGTTCAGCGTGCCCTGAATCCGCAGCAGGCCGTACTGGCCGTTGGTGGCGAAGTCACCCAGGTTTGCCGTGGTGATCGTCCCCTGGATGGAGATCGTGCCGTTCTCGCCGCGCAGTTGTCCGCGGTTGAAGAACGGGCCGGAGATCGTCAACCCCGCCGCCGCGGGACCGCCCACACGGATCAGCCCTTCGTTGACGACCGATCCCCCCGCCGGGTCGCCGAGCGAACCGTACGAGGCGTTCATCCAGATCGTCACGCCCGCCCCGATCGTGAGGACGCTCCCCGCGCTGGTGCGCACCGCGCTGTTGTACAAACGGTACTCGACCGTGCCGGCCCCTCCCAGCGTCTGAGTGCCTGTGAAGTTCAACACCCCGAAGTTGGCGAACGGACTTGGCGCACCGAGCGCGAAGACTCCGTTGTCCAGCGTCAGACCGTTGCGGATCGTCACCACGTGCTCTTCACTCAGGACGATCTCGCCCGAGAGGGTCACACCGTCGAGCACCGCCGCCGCGCCGCCGTCATACTCCTGTCCGATCCAGACGTACCCGCCGGCATCGATCCGCGTCGTCTCGATGCGTCCGCCGATCACCGTGGCGCTGACGAGGCGGATGTTCCCGTTCGCAAAGCCGCGCAGGCTCAGTGTCTGTCCGGCGTTCTGGATTGTTCCCCGAAGATTGATGCGCCCGTATCCCAGGCAGGTCATGTTCCCCAGGTCGGCGCCGTTGTACGTGCCCGACAACTCAACAGCGCCATACTCGGATCGGATCGTGCCGGCGTTGGTCCAGCGGCCGCGCATCTCGATCAGATTCGAGAAGCCGAACCCATCCACGGTCTGGATCAACCCCTGGTTGATCACCGGCCCTCCCGTGTCCGAGCCGATCTGGCCCGCGCCGCGCACTTCGATGTCTGAACCGATGGTGAGCGTGGTTCCCGCGGCGGACATGATGCGGGTCTGAGAGAGCGCTCCGCTCGACGGGTACATCAGAACCTCGCCGGTTCCTCCCAGCGTGCCCGTGCCGCTGAAGCGGATGCGTCCGGTGTCGATCCACTGGTCCGTGCCCAGCGAGAGCCGCGCGTTGGTCGTCAGTCCCGCCGCCACCGTCAGTTCAACGTTTCGGATGCGCACCTGGCGATCGGTGGTGAGCGAGTTGAGCGTGATGTTCTGCGTGATGTCGATCGTCGCCGCGCCGGCGGGGATCACCGCGTCGTCCGCCGCCACGGGCAGGGCATCGCCGGCCCAGTTGAAGCGGTCGTGGAAGTTCGTGCCCGTGCCCGCCGGGCCGCCATCCCAGACAACGGTTGCGAGGAGCGTGCGGGATTCAAGAAACTCCAGCAGACGGGGCGAGTCGTTCGACATAGTCAACCGAGTTTGGGGTGAATCACAGAGAGTGCGGTTGCGGGAAAAATAGAGCCGCGAATGGCGTCAGATCTCGCAGTTAAGTGCGAACAGTCACTCTAACAAGCAGTGCATTGCTCGTCAAGCCAAACTGCAACCTGCTTGTGCTCTTTTCATTTCATCTTCACAGCATCGATTGCGGCTAGAGTTTGGATTGCCGAGTTATCAACCACGTGAGCGGTAACGTTCGCATTCTACCGAGGAGAACCCAAACACATGCAGGCCGCAGATGTCGCGACGACCACGATCGAGAGCCAGCCCGAACGCAACGCGTTGGAAGTGACCGAGTGGCTGACCGTGACGATGCTCGAATGGAGCGGCAAGGTCATGGCCGTGGTCCTCTTGATGATCTTAGCGTGGGTTCTCGGCGCGTGGGCACGCCGGGCCATCGGTCGGCTGCTCGAGCGCCCCACCATCGACCGCACGCTCAGCCGATTCCTCGGTAACGCGGCGCGCTGGATCATCTTCGTCATGGCCATCGTGGCCAGCCTGGGATTCTTCGGATTCAACATCACCAGCGTGGCCGCTCTGGTCGGCGCGGCGGGCCTGACCATCGGCCTGGCGCTGCAGGGGTCGCTCTCGAACCTCGCCGCGGGGATCATGCTGCTGGTGCTTCGTCCCTTCAAGATCGGCGACGTGGTGCAGCTGGCGGGTCAGATCGGGAAAGTCGATGATGTTGATCTTTTCAACACCAAGATCGACACGGGGGACAACCGCCGGCTGATCCTGCCTAACGGGCAGATCTTCGGCAGCACGATCGAGAATATCACTCACCACCCCTTGCGGCGCTGCGACGTGAATGTCGGCACGGCCTACGCGGCGGACCTTCGCCAGGCTCGGGCCGCGCTCCGCCGCGCGGGGGAAACCATCGCTAAGCGAGATCCCGCACGCCAGGTGGACGTGGTCCTGCAGAACCTGGGCACGCACGCCATCGAGTGGACCGTGCGGGTGTGGGTGCCGACCTCGGAGTTCATCGCCTGCCGGGATCAGTTGCTCGAAGCCATCAAGGACAGCCTCGACGCCGAAGGCATCTCCATCCCCTTCCCGCAGCAGGAAGTCTGGTTCCGAAACTCCCTGGAGAAGCGCGCTACATCACTGTGATGCTCAACGGTTCCCGCTCCCGGCTTCCTACGCTCGGTCGTGCCATCGGACGGCAGAATACAGGAACGGACTTCGGGCGCGTTGGCCGCGGCGGTACGGTTGGTTTCCGGGCTGACGCTGATTTCGCGCTTTGCCGGGTTGGCGCGGGACATCGTGACCGCGCGTCTCTTCGGGGATGAGTTGCTGGCCTCGGCGTTCCGCGCTGCGTACGCGCTGCCCAACCTCTTCCGCCGGCTCTTCGGGGAGGGGGCACTCTCCGCGGCGTTCCTCCCGGAATACACGCAGTTGCGCCGAGATCAACCCGACCTGGCGAACCAGTTGGCCTCGCTCACGGTGCGGCTTCTCACGCTCGTCACCGGCTGCCTGTTGCTCGTGGTCGAGGCCGCGCTCCTGCTCGTGATGCTGTTTGCGCCGCAGGATCCGGGCCGATCGCTCTCCATCCAACTGATGATGCTCATGCTGCCCATGATGCCCATGGTCTGCATCACGGCGATCCTGGGCGGCATGCTCCAGGCTCACGGTCGATTCGGCCCCCCCGCCGCGGCGCCCATCATTCTGAATCTCTTTCAGATCCTGGCGGGTGGGGCGTTCTACCTCGGGTGGACGGGTGACGCGACACGGACGGCGTACCTCGTGGGGGGCGCGGCGGTGCTGGCGAGCGCGGTGCAGGTTGTGTGGTCCTGGTGGGCGTTGCGTGGCTTGGTGCGGTGGACCAGGGCGGGCGAAGCGGCCCGCGCGCACGGGCGGCGTGTTTTCTCTCGGTTCGTCCCCGCGGTGCTGGGGTTGGGCACGCTTCAACTGAACACCATGGCCGACATGCTCATCGCCATGTGGCCCGTGTGGGTCGGGGCGACGATGTTCGGGCGGGCCGTGACGCTCGATGAACGGTCCAACGCCATCCTGAGTTACACGCAGGCGCTCTACCAGTTCCCGCTGGGTGTGTTCGGCATCGCCGTGGCCACCGCCGTCTTCCCGCTCTTGTCGCGTGCGAGCAACGACAGCGCGGCCTTCGCCGATGTGCTGCGGCGGGGATTACGCCTGAGTTTCTTCATCGGTCTTCCCGCCGCGGCGGGGCTGGTGCTGGTGCGCCACGATCTGATCTACTGCATCTACAGCGGCGGCAGGACGGGGTTCACGGCGGAAGGCGTCGAGCGCGCCGCGGCCGTGCTGCTGGGATTTGCGCCCGGTGTGTGGGTCTATTCACTCAACCACGTTCTGACGCGGGCCTATTACGCCAAGCACAATACCCGGACTCCGATGCGGGTGGCGATCTCGATGGTGGGGCTGAATCTGGGGTTGAATCTCACGCTCATCTGGCCGCTGCGAGAGGCGGGCCTCGCGTGGTCCACGGCGGTCAGCGCCACGGTGCAGTTCGTGGTGCTCCTCGCGCTCTCGCACAAGTGGCTCGGCGTGAAGCCGATCGACCGTGCAACACGGTCGGCGATGGCCAGAATCCTGCTGGGGGCGGCGGTGATGTCCGGGGCGGTCTATGCCGTGATGTGGCTGTGGCCCGACCCCGCGGGGTGGAGCCACCGCGCCCTGCGGCTGGCGTCCTGCGTTGGCGCTGGGGCCGCGGCGTACACCCTCGCGGCGGTCGTGCTGAAGTTGCCGGAACTGCGTTGGCTCTTCCACCGCGCCCCCGCCCGCGGGACGGACACGGCGGCCGGGATGAGTTTCGAGTAGCGCGGTGTCAGTCCGCGACGACACGCCGCCACGAACCGCTGGCGAGTCGCATCGTGACGGTAAAGAAGCCCGGCGGCGGAGACTTGGCGTACGTGTCGTCGTAGGTGAGGTGGACCGTACCGCCCGCGTTGATCGCTCCCCCCGCGATCAGAAGATCAACCCGGACCGTGCCGGAGAGATTCGCCGTCCCGGCGATGTACACCAGTCCGTCGATGATGGTCGGATAGGTGTCGGTGGTCGTGGTGTTCGAACTCCCGGAGGGGTACGGATAGGGCGCGCCGGGCGGGTTGAGGTTGACCCCGATGGACGACTCCGAGACGGTCGTCGCGCTGAGGGCCAGCCCGAAGCCCCCCATCACGATCAGGCAGGGGTAGTTGCTGATGGCGGGGGTCCAGTGGACACCGTTGCGCACCTCGCTGCCCGCGGCCGGGTTGAGGATCACCAGCGTGCCGACGATGCGGCAGTTGTCGATGATGAGTTTCTGCGAAGCGCAGTCGATGATGTAGATGCCCGCGGCGTTGGGCGGCCCGAAGGGGTTGGTCCGTGGCGAGAGCAGCGTCTGGCGCAGATAGCGAACGCCCGACGTTGCCGGGAGCGACGAGATCGGGATCGCCGTTCCATCGGCGATGTACGGCGCCGCGACGGATGAAGAGGGAAGCGCGCGGGGGGCCACGCCGGTAGTGGTCTTGCCGCGAAAGCCCGTGCCGAGTATGGAGCCGACGGCCTCTGCATCACCGTTGAGCGTGGCGAGCACGGACGTGATGCCGCCGTTGCTGGTGATGGGGCCGCCGGTGGGGTTGACGTTGGAGTAGTTGAGCGTGACCAGCCCGCCGCTGCTCATCGGCACGGTGAGGCAGGAAAGAGGGGTGCGTACGGCCTCGAGTTGCGCCGAAAGGGATTGCCTTGCCAGCCCGACTTCACCCGTGCCGGTCAGCACCACAGGATCGAGTTCGGATCTGTTGAGCGCGCCGTTGGGGTTCTGCACGCTCAGCGTGATTGTGCCGACCCCGAACTGCTGCCCCGTGATCCATGCCCCGTTGGCCCGTGCGGTGCGCCAGTTGGAGTTGCGGGAGATGATGGCCCGCCCGAGCTCGACCGCCGAGCGGGCGTTCTCCCTGGCCGCCGCGGTCGCGAGCGTGAGGTTCGCCGTGCGGGAGCGAACCCGCGCGGTGGCGAGGGACCCGACCCCGATGGCGACGACCAGCATCCCCAGCCCGAGCGCGGCGAGGTAGGCCCCGCCGCGGCGGAAGACGGAGGCACCATAAAAGGCGGGGGTGCGTTTCATGGGGCATCGCTCACGAGCGATGTGCGGGTGAGAACCACCTGCCCTGCGCGCGAGATGGTGATGGTGATGCGTCGAACACCCGTGTCGGTCGATGGGCTGGTGAGCGGCGCGGCGTGGGAGGCCCTCGACACGGTCACGGCCCGTGTCCAGCCGTTGAACGCGGCGAGCGTGTCGCCCGCCGCGTCCTTCGGGGGTGATTCGCTGTACCCATTGAAGTCGTCGATGTCGTCGAAGGTCGTTTTGTTCCCGGCGGTCTCGCCCGCTTCGATACCCAGCGGGGCATCACCGAGATCGATCACTCGAGGAATGAGTTCGAGATCCAGAACGATGAGGCCGCCATCACCGTCATCGTCGGGTTCGGTCGCGATGGGTTCGCTGTACGGGCGCGAGAGAATCTCGGAGAGTAATGAGTCCGCCAGTTGCGAGGCCGTGGCCCGCTGTGCGGACTTTGCATCCGTGACCGCCGCCGCGCCCGAGGCCCGCAGCCCCGCCACCGTGACCACGGCGAGGATGGCGGCGGCGATCACGCACTCGACAAGCGTGATGCCGGGCCGGTTCAAGCGGGAATGGTTGATTCGGATCATATCGAAACACACTCAAGGGACCGTGGGCTGATTGATGAGGGAGATATCAGCCGCGATTTCGCGAGTATTCTCCGCGACCGCGCGGATTCGGACCCCCGTGTAGACCTTGCCCGCCGCGCTCGCGGCGGGGCGCGTGACGGTGCCGTAGACCTCGTACACGAGTGTCTGGCCGTTCTGGCGAACCCAGTTTCCGCCCAGGTCGGACGATTCGTACAGCGCATCGCCGGGTGGACACGTTCCCGAATCCTGAAACTCAACCTCGCACGCGTTGGATCCGGCGACCCAGTTCAGCACCACCGCGATCGACTCGCCGGGAGTAAGCCCGTTCGCGTTGGTGAACGTGCAGTCCTTCCAGTCGTACGCTGCGGAAAGTGCGGTGTCCGCAACGGGACTGCTGTCGAGTGTTGCCGAGGCGGGCCTGGACGATGCGACGCGACGGAGTTGCACTTCGGTTTGACCGCCGGCGCTCTTCGAGCGCATCTTGAGCCGCATTCTTGTGACACACCAGGACTCCGCATCGGCGGGCACGATCGGGCGCAGCACGAGGCCGTAGATTTTTCCGCTCTGCACTTGCTTGGTATTGGTCGATGAGGGAGCCGGGTTGGAGGCCAGCAGCGTCTCGGCGCTGGTGGTCCGACTACTTGCCAGCCGTTTCGTGGCTGTCGAGTACGAAAAGGCGAGCGATCGGACGCCGCTGAGAATCGGCGTGGGCGGGCCGCCGTTCAGACTGCGCATAAGCGGGTCGCCGACGGTTCCAGACCAGGAATAGGTCACCGTGTCGGGCGAGTTGTCGCCGGTGCGATCGGGCACGGTGAACGTGACGGAGGTTGCTGAAGCGGAAGTGATTGACAGCGCGGTGGAGAGTTCATCGTTCATCCGCTGCGAGGCCGCGGCGCACGCCGCCGCGGCGGTGCCGCC
>DDSA01000111.1 GCA_002343715.1 Phycisphaerales bacterium UBA2402
TGGGTCTGGGTATGGGTCTGGGGATGGGTCTGGGGATGGGTCTGGGTCTGGGTCTGGGTATGGGTCTGGGTATGGGTATGGGTCTGGGTATGGGTTTGGGTTTGGGTATGGGGATGGGTCTGGGATATAGCACCAGTGTCTGACATCAGGTACCCCATCACGCTCGATGTGCTGATACCGGATGGCGTCGTGCTGTCTCCGGCGTGTCTGGGCGCGATGATCCTGCTCGGGCGTGCCGCCTGGTACTCCGATCCGCCATGCACGCTCACGCACGACCCCGGCAGACTGCTCCGACTCGCCGGAGTGTCATGGACGACGCCGGATGTGCGGGAGCGTGCATGGTCACGGATCTGGTCAGAGATATCCCCAGCCTGCTCCATCACACCCGATGGTCTCCTGCGATTCGACACGCTGGCCCTGGCGTATAGGGCCGCTCTGGAGGAGCAGGCAGCACGCCGTCGCCGCACCGCCGCGGCGACGATCGCACGCACGGGGAACACGCCCCGATCCGATCACGCGGGCACCGAACCCGCCTCAACGTCACGGTCTCGTGACGATGACGTTACGATGACGTTACGTCATCGTCACGTTGCTCCGGGAGAGGTGCGCGCTCAGAGCGCTCAGCGCTCAATACATACAGATGAGAGAGCGCCGAGCGCTGAGCGCCTGGCGCTGATCGGACCTGGATCGAGAGAGGCAGCCGATGAGGCCGAGTCACGCGCGATGGTCCGTCACTGGCTCACAGAGGCCAGGTGGCCGTGGGCCAGGCAGGAGAGGCAGAGGTATCTCTCGGCCCGTCTGGTCGATCGTCTCGTGTCGTGCGAGCACGCGACCCCCGAGCGTGTGCTGTACGTGCTCTCGCAGATCGCCGCGATGCACCGGGATGGGGAGAGGGGTGGCAGGCCGCCCGGCAACCCCGTAGGGATTGTCATCGCAGCGCTCGGTGCCAACGACATCGGCGCGGTGCGCCCCTGGGGTGTGCCCCTGGCCTATCTGCCCGAGGCCAGACGGGAGATCGAGCGGTGGAGAGAGAGACGAGGAGCAGGGACGAGCATCGTGGCCGCGATCGAATCTGTACGGGAGAGACGCGCAGAGGTCAGGAGGGAGGCGCTATGAGAGTGGTGAGGGTGCCCATCGTCATCGAGATGGTGTGGCCATCGGCCAGGTCGATCAGACGGCGGTGGATGCGCGATGTGGCCGATGAGATCAGGGAGAGGCTGACGACGGACCAGAGCGGCGTGCTCGATCCCATCACCGTGATGGATGAGCGCGGCGGCGAGTACGAGGTTGAGGTGCGGTTGCGCACCAGACAGGAGCGACGATGATACCCAGCGGAGCCATGATCGAGTTGTCACTCGCCGAGATCGGTGAAGGAGACCTATGCAGACAGGCCAACGAGGCTATCGCCGAGGCCCACGCCGTCCTCGCCAGGCGTCGGGACAGGGGCTACAGCACGGGTAAGTTCGGTATCACGATACAGATCAATCTCGAATACGACCCCGACATGCGCGAGACTGTCGCCATCACCCACAGCGTACAGACCCGCAGCCCGAAGGAGGAGACCAGGACGCTCGCACGCGAGAAGGGCGGGATGCTGCTGGTGCAGCCGGTGGGATCGACCACCGACAGCCCGGACCAGATGCGACTCTTCGACGCGACCGGCAAGCCGATGGGTGTGCTGGACCGCGCCACCGGCGAGATGCTACAGGAGATGGACGTGGCGGGCAAGGTTGTCGGGGGCGTGCGTGCGTGATCCGCGTTGCTGGGCGGTCCTGGTCTACATCCGCGGCATCTACACGGGGTGGTACGAGCGCCCCACATGGTCCGACGCGGCGACCGAGGCCAAGAGGCGGGAAGTGTTGTTCGGTGTGCTCGGGTGTCGGTACGTGGTCAAGCCGGTCTACCGGCTGCAATACAGGAGATCGTGATGAGTCAGAGTGAAACGGTCAGTGTGGACGACCGCCGTCCTTTGGATGCGGTTCTGGCGGCGGCGGTAGTAGAGGCATCGGGCGGGGGCTTCGCGCTGCGGACGGCGCAGCACGTGCGGGAGGGGGGCGGCACGGAAATCGTCTACCGGGTGGAAAAGTCCGTCCCTCCCCATGACGAGTGGCTTCCGCCGGCGGCGCTCGGCGCGCACCGCCTGCACGATGTCGGTTCGCTCGTGACCTACGCTCGCAAGTACGGGACACAGGAGCGGAGTCTCGTTGTGTACAACGACCAGACCTTCGTGCTCTACGTGGACGACCTGATCGAGCGTGGCCATCGGCACTCGGTCACCGCGGTGCTGCGGGAGAGCGATGAGTGGCGGGCATGGACGCAGATCATGGCGCAGCCGGTGGATCACCGCACACTGCTGCGGCACCTGCTGCGGTGCCAGCACACGCTGACGCCGGAATCCACCGCCGCGATCGATCGGATGCGGCAGGTGAAGGCGTCGTTCACCGTGAATCTGGACTCGGACCTGCGCCTCGATGCCGAGACGGCGGGCGTGGTCTTCAAGGCCGCGGCGGGCGATTGCCTGGTCAAGTTCCCGCGGGAGTTGAACCTGCACCTGCCCGTGCTCGACGTGGACGTGACCGGCACCGAGTGGCGCAGCGTGCCCGTGATGATCGAGGTGAACATGCCAACCAACGCGAACGAGTCGCTCACGTTTTCGCTCATCTCGCCGACGTGGGCGGCGGTGCGGCGCGATCGCAGCGATGCGGCCGCTCGGTTCGTTCAGGGCGAGTTGGAGGGCTGGACGGTTGTCCGCGGCGATGCGGCCCTCGTGGCCGCGGTCAGACCGTAGGTGATGCCGGGTGAGTGGAACCTCGGTGGAGCGGCCCGCCCCGCGTGACGGCGCGGCGGGCCTTTGGTGCAGGTGAAAAGGAGTACCAGTGTGGCGACATCAACACGACACGCGACGGATGCCCGCACCCCCAACACGGCCGCGGGCCGGGGAGGTGCCTCTCCCGCGGGGGGAGAGAGTCGCGCATCTGCGCCGCCGCTGGCTGCAAGGTGTGACGCTGAGGGCGGCGATCGTGGCGGCGGTGTGTCTCGCCACGGTGATGCTGCCGACGGCGGCACAGGCCGCGCCACCGCCGTGGTGGCCGGACTGGATGTGGTGGCCGGCGGAAAGCCCCGCGTACGCGCCGATCACGCGGTCCCCCCGCGTCATCGCCGGCGGCGCGAGTTGATCGTGGCGTGGGCCTCGATCACGGCGTGCGCCGTGTGGTGGCTCAGCGTGCCGTGGTGGCTGGTGCCATGGGATCAGTCGCCGTACCCGCCGCAGCCCGGCAACGGCTGGTTGCGAGCCACGCCCGGCATCTCCGGCGACACCAACAGCGGCGCGCCGCCCGTGTGGATCGGGTGGCTGCCATAGAGCGGAGTGACCTCCGGGGGCGCATGGTGCGCGGAGAGAGTCCGCGACCGGGTGCAACGCCCCGCATGAAACACGCCGCCTTGCGACCGCCTCAGAGATGGGGCGGGCGGGGT
>DDSA01000248.1:0-9338 GCA_002343715.1 Phycisphaerales bacterium UBA2402
CGGCACCGGCAAGGAGGTGGTGGCCCGCAACATCCATTATTTCTCCAACCGGAGCCAGGGTCCCTTCGTCCCGGTCAACTGCGGCGCCATCCCGCCGCGATCCCATGCCCTCATCCGGCGATCGGGCGCACCCTTGACGGGTTGTCTGATAAACCGACCGCCGGAGCGCACGAGATGCGCTGTGGTTTCACAGCATGGGGGATGGAGCGTCGATAACTGTGCGGCCCTGATACACGGCGGGATGGTGGTGTGGAAGCCGTGGGTGCGATCGTCGGGGCCCTTTTTGCGGAGTGTGGAACATTCCGGGTGGTCAATCACAAGAGCAGGAGGCCAGCAGCATGGCGGAAACGTACGACAACACGACGGTGATCGGTCCGGGCGCGACGTTCAAGGGCGAAATGACGCTCGACGGCCCGGCGCAAGTCCTGGGCACGATCGAAGGTTCGATCCAGTCAAGCGGGCAGGTGACGATCGGGCAAGGCTCGGCCTGCCGCGCGACGGTGGAAGCGGGAACGATCATCGTCGACGGCAACGTGCAGGGCGACCTGATCGCCCGCGAACGGCTGCAACTGACGGGCAAGGCCGATGTGACCGGCGACATCGCCGCGGCGGCCCTGGTGGTGGCCGAGGGCGCGGCCTTCGTCGGCCATGTCTCGGTGGGGCCCGAGGCGGTGACCAACGCGCAGCAGAAGCGCGCGACCAAGACCGTGGAACTCAAAGGATCTTCCAAGCGCCAGGGCAAGAGCGATGACTGGGGCGCGGGCGACACGACCCAGAGCGGCGACTGGCTCACGCCCAAGCGCACGGCCGAGGCGGCGTAACTCAGAAGACTACTCCTTTCGAGGCGTCGCGGCGGTAACACGCCGCGATGCTTTTCCCGATGAAGCCGCCCCCCGAACGATTCGTCCTGTGCTACCACTGCAAGGCGGAGATCGCCGTGCCCGCCGCGGCACGTACGGCCTCGTGCCCGGCGTGCTACAAGGGCATCGTGCTCGACGACCTGGCCGTGCGCGAAGGAGCGGGCATGGCGGGCCGGCTTTCGACCTGCGGCAAAGTGAAGGTGCACAAGAAAGCCCGCGCGGTGACCCGCCAGGTGGAGGCCGGCGCGGGCGTGGAGGTGGACGGTGTCCTGGAGGCCAGGATCAGCAGCGGCGGCACCCTGGTTGTGGGATCGAAGGGGCGGTTGAAAGGTGACTGCACGGCTCCCTCGCTCGTGGTGGAGGAAGGTGGGATCATCGAGGGGGGGTTCTTCCGGATCGGACACTCGCCACCGCCCCCGTCACCCGCACCTTGACCCGTCCGCATCCGGCGGACAAAAGAGATTGCATCTTTTCTACCGATCTCTTATACTGAAGAACCGGGTGACACGGCGGGAGCGCGGGCGGAAGATGCCTTGTCCGCGACACCGCGGGGCGGAGCGTGTGCCGCCCCATGTTGAACCGCCGTAACCCCACCCGTGATCGGCCCATCCGTGGCCGGGAGCACAGTGTGCCCAACTGGCTTCAACGTGCCGGTTACTTTTCAGTGACACCCAGAGCCATCGCCTTCATGCGTTCCTCGAGTGTGGCCGCGCGTGTACGCAAACGCATCGCGGAATACTCCACCCGGATCAGCGAGGACGAGCGTGCCGCGTGGCAACTGGCAAGCCTGAACACAATCTGGGCCGTGATCTCCCGCAGGGTGCCCGCGCACGCGGAAGCGGTGAACTCGGGCCGAGCGCCGCGAAAGTTCAAATCGATCGAGGAATATTCGCGCCTGGTGCCGGAGATGACCAAGCACGACGTGCAGTTGCGGCCCGAGTTCTTCACCGACCCCAGCCGACCCGCGGAGGTGATGTACACCACGGGCGGCTCGACCGGGGAGCCGACCTCGATCCCCGGGTGGAAGTCCGAGGCCCGCTACCTGATCCCCGACCGCTGGATGGCCCGAGCGTGGTACGGCATCACGCCGATGGACAATCTGTTCATGATCTGGGGGCACAGCCACCTGGCCGGGAAGGGCACCGGCGCCGCGATCAAGGGGCTGCTGCGTCGGGCCAAGGACCGGCTGCTGGGGTACCAGCGATTCTCGGCCTACAACCTCGATGAACGCCGCATGACCCAGGCTGGCGACGCGATCCTGCGGATGAAGCCCGCGTACCTCATCGGCTACAGCGGCGCGCTCGACATGCTCGCCCGAGCGAACGCGCACCGGGCCGGGGCCTTCGCCGCGCTGAAGTTGAAGGCCGTCATCGCGTCGGGAGAGGTCTTTCCGGCGGGCGATAGTGCCCCGGTCATCCGTGCGGCGCTGGGCGCGCCGGTGGTGATGGAGTACGGCAGCATCGAGACGGGTGTGATCGCCTATACCGTGCCGTCGGCCTCTCCCGATCAACTGGGGTGGTTCCACGTCATGTGGCGCAGTTACCTGCTGGAGGCGGGCGATCCGGAGCCGGACGGGTCCAGGCCGCTTCTCATCACCGCGCTCTTTCCCATGAAGTTCCCGCTCGTGCGCTACCGGATCGGTGATGAAGCCATGATCGCCCGCGGCGTCTCGCCCTTGGGATTGACGCGCCTCGAGCGGGTCGTGGGCCGCACGCTCGAGCCCGTGGCCCTGCCCGGAGGGGGCGTGGTTCACTTCGACGTCTTCGAGCAGGCCGTCACAGGGGCGCCCGGCGTGCGGCGTTTTCAACTGCTGGTTCAGGGGACTGAACTCACCATCAACATCTACGCCCCGGGGTCCGACCACGAGGCGGTGCGCCGATACATCCGCGCCGCGCTCATGCGGCTGGAGCCTCGCGTCGCGGCGACACCGATCGTCTTCACCGACCGATTGTTGCAGACCGTGGCGGGCAAAACCCCCGCGATGCTCCGTCTCAAGGGGCGCGCCGCCTGAGTGCGTTTACCGGACGCGTGCTCGGTTGCGGACCTCCGGGCCGTATCATGCCGACAAGAGTGGCGGGCGCTTTTTCGACGGAGGATCTATGAAGTTTCTGGCCGCGGTGTGCGGCGCCGGACTGGCCGTGTGTGCGCACGCCCAGCAACTGGCGTCGGTGATTCTCTCTGGCGGGGTGACGCGCCCTGTGTATTGCACCGCGCCCCGTGGGGATGACACGCGCCTGTTCGTGGTGGAACAGATCACCGCCATCACCAACCTGGGGCGGATCAGCGTGATCGACCTGGGCGCGCCGCAGCGGGGATTCACTCGCTACATGTCCTTGCCTGTCGTGGCGAGAGAGAGCAACGAGCAGGGATTTCTGGGGATGGCTTTTCATCCCGAGTTTCTGAGCAACGGGTATTTCTACGTGGTGTACAACACGCCGCGGGAACCGGGGATCAGCGCGGGGTCGGTGGTCCTGGCCCGGTACCGCGCAACGGGTGGCGACCCGTGGGCCTCGACCGGCGACCCCGACAGCGGCGTGGTGCTGCTGCGGATCCGAAAGCCGGACCCGACACACAACGGCGGCTGGATTGATTTCGGCGCGGACGGCTACCTGTACATGTCCGTGGGGGACGGCGGCAACGCCAACGACACCAACGGGGGTGCGAGCATCAATCCACCGGGTCACACGCCGGGAATCGGCAACGCGCAGGACCTGACGGACAACCTGATGGGCAAGATCCTGCGGCTGGACGTGGACGGGCCGGACAACATCCCCGGCAACGCCGACGACGACGCCTTCCCAGATGACCCCGACAAGAACTACAGCATCCCGCCGGGCAACCCCTTCGTCGGGGTCGAGGGGGATGATGAGATCCTGCACTACGGGCTTCGCAACCCGTGGCGGTGCTCGCTGGACCGGGCCACCGGCGACCTGTGGATCGCCGATGTCGGGCAGGCCCAGCGCGAGGAGATCAACCGGATCCCCGCGGGCGTGACGGGGGTGAATCTCGGGTGGAGGTGCATGGAAGGAACGCTGTGCACCGGACTCTCGGGCTGCGCGTGCAACGGGCCGGATTTGATGCTCCCGGTCTTTGAGTATCCGCACACCTCGGAGCGCATCGAGACGCTGCAGCGCTGCGCGATCAACGGGGGGCACGTCTACCGCGGGTGCGCGATCCCCTGGCTCCGGGGCACGTACTTCTTCGCGGATTACTGCTCGCAGCAGATCTGGTCTTTCCGGCTGGTGAACGGCGTTGTGACCGAGTACCGCGACCGCACGGATGAACTCGACCCGCCGGGGCCGCAGACCATCGCCATCCCCAGCGCCTTCGGCACGGACAACCGGGGCGAGGTGTACGTCTGCGATCTCAACGGCGGCAAGATCGTGAAGATCGTGGACCCCGCGGGGATGATCGACTGCAACGGCAACCTCCGGGCTGATTCGTGCGATATCGACATCGGGACCAGCCTCGATGCAAACTCCAACGGCATCCCCGATGAATGCGAGGCCCCGCCCTGCCCCGCCGATTTCAACGAGGACGGCGGCGTGGACGGGGGGGATGTCGAGGCGTTCTACCTGGCGTGGGAATCCGCGGCGGAATCCGCGGACGTCAATCAGGACGGGGGCATCGACGGCGCGGATGTGGAGTTCTTCTTCATCGCTTGGGAAGCCGGCGGGTGTTGATCCGGCGAGCGGCTTGAGTGTGCCCGTCGTACGGCCGGTGCGGGCCGGCGTGCGCGCGGATTCGGTCCGCGCTGCGCTTTCGCACTCATCCCCCCTTACGATCATCCATGCCCTCCCAGCCCGGCCAGCCCGAGCACAACCCCCCGATCCAGCCGAAGGTGAGTTCGTCCAAACCGGCGACTCCGTGGCTCGATCCGTCGGAAGAGGGGGTGGCGCGCCGCGCGAGCCTGTCGGACCTGGCGACTTCATCCGCGGACTCCGAGTTCTACAGCCCGATCCCCGAAGGCTATCAGCGGGGGTTCCATAAGTATGTGATCGTGCTGGGCACCGTGATGTCGGGCCTGGGCAAGGGCATCTTCGCGTCGAGCCTGGCGAAGATGCTGAAGGAAAAGGGCCTGACCATCGCCCCGATCAAGATGGAGGGGTACCTGAACATCGATTCGGGCACGCTCAACCCCTACCGGCACGGCGAGGTCTTTGTGCTCGACGACGGCACCGAGTGCGACATGGACCTGGGGACGTACGAACGCCTGCTGGACCAGAACCTGTCGCGCCGGAACTTCGTGACCAGCGGTCAGTTGTACTCCGAGATTCTGGAGCGCGAGCGCCGGGGTGCGTACCTGGGGCGCGATGTGCAGATGATCCCGCACGTCACCGGCGAGGTGAAGCGCAAACTGCGCGAACTGGCCGTGCGCGGCGACGGCGAGCGGCGCGCGGACGTGGTCTTCGTCGAGGTGGGCGGCACGGTGGGGGATTACGAGAACGGGTTCTACATCGAGGCGCTGCGCGAACTGGCCTTCGAGGAGGGGCCGGGATCGTGCTGCTTCGTCGCGCTGACGTACATCATCGAACCCAAAGCGCTGGGCGAGCAGAAGTCCAAGGCGGCCCAACTGGGGATCAAACGGCTGATGGAGGCGGGCATCCAGCCGCACATCATCGCCTGCCGCGCCGGCAACCCCACCTCAGACACCGTGGCCCAGAAGATCGCGATGTTCAGCAACGTGCCGATGCGGCGGGTCTTCTCGATGCACGACCGCGAGAGCATCTACACGATCCCCGAGGAGATGCGCCGCGACGGGCTGGACCGCGAAATTCTGTCGCTGCTCTCGCTGCACGACCGGGTGGACACCTCGCAGGAGGACCGCGCCCGCGACCGGTGGATGGGCTTCGCCAAGCGCCTGGTGGCGCCCAAGCAGCGATCGGTGCGGATCGGCATCGCGGGCAAGTACGCGAACCTGCGCGATGCCTACGCCTCGATCGACAAGGCCATCGAGCACTGCGCGGCGAACCTGGGCACGCGGATCGACCTCGACTGGATCGACACCACCGAGATCACCGCCGCCAACGTGGACCAGTTCCTCGGCGACCTCGACGGCGTCATCGTGCCCGGCGGCTTCGGCCTGCGCGGCGTGGAGGGAAAGATCGCCTGCGTGCGGTTCTGCCGCGAGAAAGGCCTTCCGTACCTGGGCATCTGCCTGGGGTTCCAGGTGGCGGTGATCGAGTTCGCGCGGAACGTGCTGGGCCTGGCCGACGCTTCGAGCACGGAGTTCAACCCCCGCACGGCCAACCCCGTCATCAGCGAACTGCCCGAGCAGAAGAAGATCGAGGGGTTGGGGGGCACGATGCGCCTGGGGGCCCAGGACGTGGCCATCACCCCGGGCACGCTGGCCTCGTTCCTCTACGGCGGAAAATCCAGCGTGCGGGAGCGCTTCCGCCACCGCTACGAGGTGGACCCCGACTATGTGAAACGGCTGGAGGATGCCGGGCTGGTCTTCAGCGGGCGGCACCCCTCGCGCCCGATCATGCAGGTGATGGAACTCCGCCGCCCGGGGCCTGATGTGCCCGCGGGCACGCCGACCCACCCGTACTTCATCGGCGGTCAGTTCCACCCAGAACTCACCAGCCGCCCCCTGCGGCCCCAGCCGATGTTCATGGGTCTGATCGCCGCGGCGGTGCAGAAGCGCTACGGCGGCACCATCGATCCGCGCGACCCGTGGGCCGAGGACCTGCGCCGCTGGACCTCCCCCGCGCGGCCGCAGGTGCAGGCGGTGTAACCCGTCACGGCGCGGTGATGCGCCAGCAGCGGTGGATCCGCTGGTCGCGGTAGTCGGGGGGGATCGTTCGTTTGGTGATCTCGATGACTCTCGCGTTGTGCCGCGCGAAGACATCTTCATCGAGTTTGAAGCGTCGGTAGTTGTTCGAGAAGTAGACCGTCGCGCCGGGCGCGAGGAGCGGGAAGAGCCGCTCGAAGAGCGCGGTGTGCCCCTGGGCGACCTCCCAGTCCTCTTCGGTGGATGAACTGTTGGAGAAGGTCGGCGGATCGACGACCACGAGGTCGTAGTGAGGGCCGCGCGCGTGCGCCGCGAGAAACTCGATGACATCGGACTTGATCAGGCGGTGCATTCCGGGCCAGAAGCCGTTGAGCGACAGGTTCCGCTGCGCCCAGTCCAGGTAGGTGTTCGAGAGGTCCACGCTGGTGGTGCCCGCGGCCCCGCCCGCCGCGGCGTAGACGGTGAAGGAGCCTGTGTAGCAGAAAAGGTTGAGGAAGCGCGCGCCCGCCGCGCCCTCGCGGACCATGGCTCGTGTCTGGCGATGGTCGAGGAAGAGGCCCACATCGGTGTACTCGGTCAGGTTGACCTCGAAGCGCAGCCCCCCCTCGCGGGCGATACTGGTGCGGCGCTCCTCGGCGTGCTTCTCGTGCTGCGAGAGGCCCCGCTGGCGGCGCTTCTCCTTGATGATGATGCGATCCGGCGGCGTGTCGCAGGCGCGGGCGATGGCGGCGCGGACGGCGTCGTACCAATCGGCCTGCTGGGCGAGGGTGCGGCTGTGCTCGCGCTCGTACTCGCTGGCGTGGATCCATTCCTCGTAGCGGTCGATGATGAGGGGCACATCGACCTGCTCGCGGTCGTAGAGGCGGTAGCAGGTGATGCCCCGCGCGGGCCACTTGCGCAGGTGCCGGGTATTCTTCGAGAGGCAGGCCTCGAAATCGCGGATCTCGCGCAGGTCGCGCTCGCGCAGGCCGCCGAAGGCGGGCGAAGCGTCCGTCACCGGCGCTGTCGGTTCGGGCGTTGGAGCGTCTCCGTCTTCGGCGCTGGGCGCGATGGTGTCCGCGGCCGGGGGAGTCGATTCACCGTCTCGCGGCGGGCGAGGGCCGAAGAACGTGAAGTAGGTGCACTCGATCTGCGCGTTGAAGAGTTTGCGCCGTCGCGTGGCCCGCTGGCCGACGAGTGTTTCGAGGTCCTGACGCGCGGTCAGGATGTGGAACGACCACGTCGGCAGGCCCCGAAGCACCATCGGGAAGGTGCGGTAGAGGCGCTCGACCTCCGCCTCATCGCCCAGGCGGACGCCGTAGGGGGGGTTGGTGATGATGACGCCGTACTCGGCCTTGCTGGAGAGGGCCTCGAAGGGCTGGCGCTTGAAGTGAATGTCGCGCTCGACCCCGGCCGCCGCGGCGTGCCGGCGCGCGAGGGAGAGCGCCCGCTCATCGATGTCGCTCGCGTGGATTGCAAACGACAGACGCCCCGTCGCCGCGGCCAGAGCGGCCTCACGAGCGTCGCGCCACACATCGGCTGAGAGCGCGGGCCAGGATTCCGCGTCGAATGATCGGTGCACGCCCGGCGCGATGCCGCGGGCGATCATCGCGGCCTCGATCGCGATGGTGCCCGTGCCGCAGAAAGGATCGACCAGGGGGCGCTGCGGCCGCCAGCCGCTGAGAAGCACCAGCCCCGCCGCGAGCGTCTCCTTGAGCGCGGCCTCGCCGACGAGGGGGCGGTAGCCGCGCTTGTGCAGGCCGTCGCCGCTGGTGTCGATGGTGAGCGAAGCGGTGTTGTCCAGCAGCGCGATCTCGACCTGCGCGCGCGGGCCGGTCTCCGGGAGTGTCGCGACGCGGTGCGCGGCGAGCAGCCGGTCCACGATGGCTCGCTTGGTGGCGCGCTGGCAGGCGGGCACGCTGCTGAGTTGGCTCTTGACGCTGCGGCCCGCCACGGGGAAGGTCATGTCGGGCGTGATCCACCGCTCCCACGGCAGCGATTTCACGCCCTCGAAGAGCGCCTCAAAGTCGGGCGCGGGGAAGTGCCCGATGCGGATGAGGACCCGGTCGGCGGTGCGGAGGTGGATGTTGGCACGGGCGACCGCCGCCGTATCGCCTCGGAACAGCACCCGCCCGGTGGAGATGGGCTTGGCGTCATGGCCGAGTCCCTCCAGTTCGCGCACCACCACGGCCTCCAGGCCGAAGGCGCACGCCGCGATAAGGTCCAGGGGTTCGGTCATGGGGTCCGGGGGCGGTGCGCGGAGATCACCGCGCGGTGAGTTCGGCGATCAGGCTCTCGGCCCCGTAGACAGAGCGGAGTGCTTCGAGGATGGCGCGGCTGTCCACCGCGACCGCTCGGTTGTTCTCGGCGTCGTAGACCACATCGCCGGTGAGCGAGGCGAGGTTGCCGTCGAAGATGAGGCCCACGACCTCGCCCTTGGCGTTCACCACGGGACTGCCCGAGTTGCCGCCGATGATGTCGGCGGTGCAGGTAAAGTTGAAGGGGGTCGAGAGATTGAGCGCGGCTTTTTTCTCGATCCATGCCGCGGGGAGCGTGAAGTCCTTCTGCCCGGCGCGGGCGGCGGCCCGCTCGTACAGACCGGCGAACTCAGTGAAGGGCACGGGTGCATCGGGGCAGCCCTTCACCGTGCCGTACGACAACCTGAGCGTGAAGGTGGCATCGGGGTAGACCTTGTCGCCGTAGGCCCAGAACTTCGCCGCGGCGATTCTCGCGTACACCCCGCGTTCGGGGCCTTCGACGCCGTC
>DDSA01000248.1:9545-9753 GCA_002343715.1 Phycisphaerales bacterium UBA2402
GCGTTCGGGGCCTTCGACGCCGTCCTCGTAGAGCCGGCGCATCTCCTGCTGCGGGCCGTCGAGGGCCAGCGCCACGGCGATCATCGGGTCCGGGCTGTCGAGCAGCGCGTCGGCGCCGGCCCCGACCAGCGCCTTCCTCGCGGCGGGGTCCTTGAGCGGGCAGCCCGCGACAAGCTCGGCGGCCCCCCCGCGCGGGCCTTTGCCGTTC
>DDSA01000224.1:0-3233 GCA_002343715.1 Phycisphaerales bacterium UBA2402
ATCATCATCGACCCCAAGGGCGACCTGCCCAACCTGCTTCTTACGTTCCCCGAGTTGCGCCCCGCCGATTTCGTGCCGTGGATCAACGAAGACGACGCCCGGAAGAAGGGGCTGACTCCCGAGCAGCACGCCACCGCACAGGCCGAACTGTGGAGAAAGGGCCTGGCCGAGTGGGACCAGAGCGGCGATCGGATCCGGAAACTGAAGGACGCGGCAGATTTCGCGGTCTACACCCCCGGCTCGGCGGCCGGCTTGCCCGTGTCCGTGCTGCGGTCGTTCGATGCGCCGCCCGCGCCGATCATGGAGGATGCGGAACTGTTGCGCGACCGCATCGGCGGCACGGCGACCAGTCTGCTGGGTCTCATGGGGATTACCACCGAGCCGTTGCAAAGCCGCGAGCACATCCTGCTCTGCAACATCCTCGCGCACGCCTGGGGGCTGGGACAGAACCTCGACATCCCCACGCTGATCCACCACATCCAGCAGCCGCCCTTCTCGCGGCTGGGAGTGATGGAACTCGAATCCGTCTATCCGGCCAGGGACCGCTTCTCGTTGGCCATGGCGCTGAACAACCTGGTGGCGGCCCCCGGTTTCTCGGCGTGGATGGAAGGTCAGCCCCTCGACATCGGCTCGTTCCTTTATACCCCCTCGGGCAAACCTCGGGTTGCCATCTTCTCGATCGCCCACCTCGATGATGCGCAACGGATGTTCTTTGTCTCCCTGCTGCTCAACCAGGTGCTCGGCTGGGTCCGAACCCAATCGGGCACCACGAGCCTGCGGGCGCTGCTCTACATGGATGAGATCGCGGGCTACTTCCCGCCCGTGGCCAACCCGCCGAGCAAGGCCCCCCTCCTGACGTTGATGAAGCAGTCCCGCGCCTTCGGCGTGGGCATCGTGCTGGCGACCCAGAACCCGGTGGACATCGATTACAAGGGTCTCTCCAACGCCGGAACCTGGTTCATCGGACGCCTGCAAACGGAACGGGACAAGGCCCGCGTGCTCGACGGTCTGGAGGGGGCCGCGGCCAGCGCATCCGCGAGGTTCGACCGGGCCGCGTGCGACCGGGCGCTCTCGGCGCTGGGCAGCCGCGTCTTCCTGATGAACAACGTCCACGATGACCACCCCGAGATCTTTGAAACCCGCTGGTGTCTTTCGTACCTGCGCGGGCCGCTGACCCGCCAACAGATCAAATCACTCATGGACCCTGTGCGGACCGGGCTTCCCGTTCCCGGGCCGGCCGTCGGAACGCCGCAACCGCAGGCAACGAAGGCCCCCGGCGCACCCGCCGCGAGCGGCGGCGCACGACCCGTGCTCCCGCCCGAAATGCCGCAGTTCTTCGTTCCCGCCCGCAGCCCCGGCACGGTCTGCTACGCGCCGAACTTGTTGGGGCTGGGAAAGGTGTACTACAAGGAGGCGAAGGCGGGCATCGAGCACGAGTGCGCGGTGGCCTACCTCGTGCCGATCCGCGACGGCGCGGTCGCGGTGGATTGGGATCATGCCGAAGAGAGCGACCTGACCGAATCCGACCTCGAAGCCGCGCCCGCCCCCGGATCGGCCTTCGCCGCGCTGCCCCCCGACGCGAGCAAGCCCAAGTCCTTCGACGCGTGGAAAAAGGCCTTCGCCGACGCGGTCTTCCGGCGTCACACACTCGATGTCTACTCGTGCGGGGCGTACAAGTTGACGAGCACGCCCGGTGAAAACGAGCGGGATTTTCGCGCCCGCGTCGCTCAGGCCGCCCGCGAGGAGCGCGATGCCGAAGCCGAAAAACTCCGCGCCAAGTACGCTCCCAAACTCGCCACGCTGCAGGACCGCATCCGGCGTGCCGAGCAGGTCGTGGACGTGCAGAAGCAGCAGGCCTCTTCGGCGAAGGTTTCGACCGCGCTCTCCTTCGGCGCGGCGATCCTGGGCGCGTTTCTCGGTCGCAAAGTCGCGAGCGCCGGGAACGTGGGCCGGGCCGCCAGCGCGGCCCGGGGAGTCGGACGTCAGAGCAAGGAAGCGGCGGATGTCGGACGCGCGGAAGAGAACGTCGCCGCGCTGCGTGCGCAACTCGCGGAGTTGGAGGAGCAGTTCCGGGCCGAAGTCGATGCCGCCGCCGGGCGGGCCGATGCCGCGGCACAGACCGTGGAACGGGTCACGCTCCGCCCGAAGAAGACGGGCATCTCCGTGCGGGCCGTGGTGCTGGCGTGGACACCGGCGGACTGAACCCCCCGCCAGCGCGAGAACAATCAGGCAGTCAGCGTGTCCAGGAGTTCGCCGATCCCCTGTCCGCGCGTGGCGATGGTCTCGAGAATCGGGCGGCGACCCGCGACATCGCGGAGGTCCCGGACGAGCTCGTTCTCCCCGGGATGATCGGCCTTGTTGCAGACAAAGAGGTCGGCGATCTCGAGAATGCCCGCCTTGTCCATCTGAACAGCATCGCCCATGCCCGGAGTCAGTACAACCGCCGTCTTGTCGACGAACTTGCGGATCTTTGTCTCGTTCTGACCAGCGCCCACGGTCTCGACGAAGACGAGGTCAAAGGCGTCGGCCCCGTCGTGAGCCCCGCCGATCAGGTCGAGAATCTCGGGCAGGTCGTGGTAATCCTCGCCGCTGATGGCGAGGCTGCGGTAATAGATCGACTCGTCGAGCGTGTTGAAATCCACGCGGAGGCGATCCCCCAGGAGCGCGCCGCCGGTGATGGGGCTCATGGGATCGAACGCGACGACCGCGCACCGCCCACCCGTGCCGTGCTCCTTCGCCCGGCGTGTGAACTCGGAGGCCATCTGGGCCACCAGCGTTGACTTTCCCGCGCCGGGCGAGCCGGTGATGCCGATGATGCGACGCGGACGGCGCAGATTCGCGCCGGGCCGCTTCTCGCCGCGTTCGTGCAGGCGTGAGATGTCCCGCGCGAGTTGAGCGGACCTGGCAGCGCCTTCGATCACCGCGGCGCGGGGCTTCACGGCATCGTGCACCGCGTTCACGATGTCGAGCAGACCGACCCCGGTGGTAAAACACCGTCGGATGCCCGCCTCGGCCAGTGTGGGCAGGTCTTCCTGAGGGAGGATGCCCCCCATGTACACCGGCAGGTCCGGCCGACCGAGTTTCGCCAGTTCGCCGACAAGTTTGGGGCCAAGAACCAGGTGCGAGTTGCTCATCATCGAGGCGCATACCACGTCACAATCCTCATCGCGCGCCGAGATCGCCAGGCTCCGCGGGGTCTGCCACAAACCGGAGTAGAAGATCGGAAGAGCACA
>DDSA01000224.1:3404-3683 GCA_002343715.1 Phycisphaerales bacterium UBA2402
GGGTCTGCCACAAACCGGAGTAGATGACGTGTACCCCCGAGTCGCGCAGCGCGCGGGCGATGACTTTCACGCCCCGGTCGTGGCCGTCCAGCCCCATCTTGCCCAGGAGTACCCGGGGACGGTGCGGCAGGTCGGCGCAGCGGTCCTTTTTCTCGAATTCCGTGGTGGCCACGTTCAGGGCGGTCGTCATGGGAGATTGTACGAACGGCATGGGGACCAAGCCCCGGTCGGATAGACTCACTTTCACAGAGCACCCCCGACCCCCACTCCACCCCCACT
>DDSA01000019.1:0-185 GCA_002343715.1 Phycisphaerales bacterium UBA2402
CCTCTTGGGGCGCCAAGAGCGTGACCGCGAGATTCTATGCCCGCCGCGGCGATGGCGGCGCAGCCCAGGGCCGCGGCGAAGCACGCCGCGGAGGCCCACATCAACCGATCAGAAAACACATACCCGATGGCCACCGATGCGAACGCGATCAGGGCGCGCGAGCGGGCGGCGGGGATGTCGCGTTC
>DDSA01000019.1:410-5733 GCA_002343715.1 Phycisphaerales bacterium UBA2402
GCGGGCGGCGGGGATGTCGCGTTCGCGTGGCAACGCGCGCACATTAGCCCGGCAACGCCGCGGCCCGACGCGCTGCGCACAGCGCCACCGCGATAGCATCGGCCACATCGGGCGGGTTGGGAGGTTCGGGAAGGCCGAACAGCGCCTGCACCGCGCGCTGCACCTGGGCCTTGTCGGCGTGCCCGAAGCCCGTCAGGGACTTCTTCACCGTGTTGGGCTTGAGTTCGACCAGTTGCACCGCGGCCTGCTGCACGGCGAGCAGCAGCACGCCCCGCGCATGACCCATCACGATCGCCGTCGCCGGGTGCTTGTAGTGCGCAAAGAGCGACTCCACCGCGACGACATCGGGCCGGAGCCGCGCGAGCGCGGCCCGGAAATCGCTGTCGAGTTCCTCGAGCCGGGCCGAGACCGAGAGCGCTGTCCGCCCCGCGCCCTTCGTGAGCCGGAAGACCCCGGCCTCGATCAGCACCGGATCGGCACCCGGGTGCTCGATGCACCCGTAGCCGGTGAACCGCAGGCCGGGATCGATGCCGAGGATGCGCACAGGGGATCGTAGCGAGTGCGCACGAAAACGCCCCGGCGCTGCCGTCAGCGCCGGGGCGTGTGGGATCAACACCGAACCCGGATCAGCAGCCGCCGGCTTCCCACTTCTCGAAGAAGTAGTCCACATCGGCCCCGTCCACGCCGCCGTCCTGGTTCACATCGGCGTTCAGGTCGCCCGCCTCCCAGTCGGCGTAGAAGGCATCCACATCGGCGCCGTCGATGCCGCCGTCCTGGTTGTAGTCGGCCGGGCAGGGGATCTGGTCCACCGTGAGCAGCGCCCGGTCGGAAAGGCCGGTGCCGCAGGGCGTGGTGACGAAGCAGGTGTACACCCCCTCATCCCCCTCGGTCGCCGAGAGGATGGTGAGGGTGTTGGTCGTCGCGCCCGTGATGTTGGGCCCGTTGGAGATGTTCACCCCGTTCTTGCGCCATTGGTGCGCCGTCGCGCCGCCGACGAGCACGCTGAACTGCGCGGGGTTGCCCTCGAAGACCGTCAGGTCCGACGGCTGGAGGTCGAAGAAGACCCCGACGCCGCCGAAGCCCGAGTTGGAAGTGCTAAACCCGCTCGTGCCGCACGAGTTGGTCGCGCGCACCCAGTAGAAGTAAACAGTGGCTCCCACCACGGTGTTGTCGGAGAAGGGGCTGGCGTTGTCGGTGCCGATCATCACCGCCGTGGCCGAGTTGTTCACCGTGTTCCGCCAGATCTCGTACCCGGTCGCGCCCGTCGAGGCCGTCCACGACACCACCACGCTGTTGCAGCGGACGCCGTCGGTCGCGTTCACCCCCGTGGGGATCGGGGGTGCGGCGCCCCGGTTGCCCGTGTCGGGCGCGCTGAACGCGCCCACGCCGCAGGCGTTGGTCGCCTTGACCCAGTAGTAGTAGAGCGTGTTGGGGAGCGCCGTCGCGTCGTCGTACGTGGTGTTGGGCGAGAAGACGGTGGCGATCTGCGTCGCCGTCGCCGAGTTGTTCACTATGTTGCGGAAGACCTGGTACCCCGAGGCCGTCGCCGGCGCCGTCCACGAGATCGTGACCGCCGGCGTGCAGGGGATGCCGTCCGTCGCCGACACGTTCGTCGGCACCGCCGGCGCTGTGCCCCGGTACCCCGTGTTCACGGTGCTGTAGTTGCCCGGGCCGCACTCGTTGTTCGAGCGAACCCAGTAGTAATAGGTCGTCCCCACCACGGCGGCGTTGTCGGTGTAGTTGGTGGCCGCGGTCGTCACCAGGAGCGTCGCGGTGCCGGTGTTGTTCACCGTGTTGCGGTAGACGTAATAGGAGTCGGCCTGCGTCGCGGCGTTCCACGTCACGGCGACACCGGTGCAGAGGGTGCCGTCGCTGGCGTTGACCGTCGGCGGCGAGGCGGGCGTCTGCGCGCGGCCGGCATTGCCCGTGCTGTACCCGCTGGTTCCGCAGGCGTTGCCCGCCCGCACAAAGTAGTAGTACGTCGTGCCCGCAACGCCGGTGGCATCGGAGTACGGGCTGGCGTTGTCGCTGCCCAGCAGCGTCGCCCCGGCGGTCGAGTTGACGGTGTTGCGGTAGATCGAGTAGGTGGTGGCGTTCGAGACCGCGTTCCAACTCACCGACACCAGGCCGCAGTTGGTGCTGTCGCTCGCCGCTACGCCCGTGGGCGCGACCGGGGTGGTGTTGCGGTAGCCCGTGTTCGCCGTGCTGTAGCCGCTGGTCGAGCAGTTGCTGTCGGCACGCACCCAGTAGTAGTACGTGGTGCCCGCCGAGGAGGCCCCGGTGTCGTTGTACGACGTCGTGGGCGCGTTGACGGTGGCGATCAGCGTCGCCGATGCGGTGCTGTTCACCGTGTTGCGGTACACGAAGTAGGACGAAGCGCCCGTCACGGCATTCCATGAAACCGCCACGTGCGCGCACGAGGTGCCGTCGCTGGCGGAGACCCCGCCGGGCGTCGCCATCGTCAGGCACGAGACGGTGATCGGGTCCGCGTCCCAGGTATCCGTGTCGTTGTTGGCGCTGTTGGTGTCCTCGGAGGAATCAATGATGACACCCACGTAATAAGAGCCGGTGGGCGTGTTGTACGGAATCTGCGTCGCCGGCACATTGAACTGGATGCAGTCCATCGCCCCGAAGTCCACGTTGTTGTAGTTGTACGTCGCCAGCAGCGTGTCGCTCGTGGAGACGTCGGTGTTCGACGACAGGTACACGTGGAGCGTGACCTGGCGCGACCCCGGGTTGTTGTCGGTGGTGTTGCAGATCTGGACGCTGCCCGCCGCGACGTTGCTCCCCTGCACCACCGTGGTCGAACTCGTGCGGTACTGGAGCGCCTCAATATCGAAGGTATTGCCGCGCGTGCCGGGCTTGAAGTCGTTGTTCATGTCGTCCACGAACTGGTCCCACAGCGCGCAGTAGTTGGCATCACTGGACCGGTTCGAGGTCGAGCAGACCGCCACGCTGAACGGGCCGCCACCGTCGTAGAAACGGTTCATCGAACTGCCGCTCATACCGCCCCACACCGCCGTGTGGCAGCCGCTGGACGTGTCGAGATCATACTGGTTGCCGTTGAACAGGCCCGGGCAGCCGTCGATCGTGCCGTCCCAGAAGTACATCTGCCGGCCGGTGTGCAGCGAGGCGCTGCAACTTTCTGCCGGATACGAATAGTTGTAGTGTGTGGTGCTGCCGTTGCAGAGATTCAGTCCCCACCCGTACCAGCCGGTGAGCATGCCCACGCTGCGGGTGTTGGCGCGGTTCAGGCGGATCAGGCCGACATCGCGGTCCCAGTCGCCGCTGTTCACGTAGCCGGAGCCGGCCATGTAGAACGTGCCCCTCGCCCAACCCCAGGTCTGGATGATGTCGGTGCTGTTGGGCTGCGAGTTGCCGCTCCCGTCCCAGCCGGGGTAAACCCAGATTTCCTGGGCCCAGTCGAAGATGTCGGGGCCGTCGGCCTCCCGCGCATAGACGCAGTGGGCCGCCGTCAGCACCACCCCGCCGTCGATCATCGAGCCGGAGCAGACGAAAAACCGATTCGCCCCGGTGTTGTCCACGTAGCGCATCAGAAGGCGAACGTTGGTGCGCGCTGGCCAGGTCGCCAGCGTCGCGTCCGACACCGCCGTGCGTGACCCCATCCCGCGCTGCATCTCCAGCCCCAGGCTCACCACCTGGTCCGCGCCGTAGTACGGATTTTCACTCACGCGCGCGACCGGATCGCGCGGATCCCCCAACGGGAGCACGACCGTCTTTCCAGTTTCGGCATCGTGCAGCGTCACAGAGTCCAACGAAGGCGGGCCGATCCGCGGCGGGGGCACCCAGTCCGGCATCGGCATCGGGGGCACCTTATCGATCGGCGGGTGGTCGGGCATCGGAGCCGGCAGATCTGTATCCGGTCGCCACTGCTGGAGCGGGAACTTCGTCGCGTCAAACGGTTCCGGATTCGCGGTCTTGATCGGTCCGTTCCGAGGGTTAGGGGCACCCTGCCCCGCCGCCATCGGCGTCAAAACGGCCAACGCCGCCCCGGCCAGCGCCGGAATCCAAAGACATCCACGATTCATGTGTTCCTCCTTCTGTGTGAGGCTGTTGCTGCGAACCTCTATTTCGTGCAAGTGCGCTCGACAAGCCGATGTGACTCGAACCGGCACAGATTGCACTATTTTTCATCATACACTGATCGGCACGAGATACCAAGCGAAATTCCGAAGGTGTTGAGCCTCACAACTAACAGCTTGTTGATAAAAACCCTCTGGTCGCAACATCGAGTGAATTCCGCGGTCACGACCCTCATTTTGAGGCTGAAATCGCGTGTTGAGGCGTCGTTTGTGAAGGCTCTAAAAGTTTTTCAACAGACTGCTAAGACTCGCAAAAGCCTAACTGACGGGTACCCGCCGGTCTTCACACGGTCAATCGCATCCGCCTGCTTCCCATTGTGAGAAGAAGAAACCAACATCGGAACCGTCCACGCCGCCATCGCGGTTGACGTCGGCCGCCGCGTACCCCTGCTCCCAATCATCGAAAAAGGCCTGTACGTCAGCACCATCGATCCCGCCGTCGCTGTTATAGTCGGCCGTGCAGAGATCCCCCAGCCCGGCTCCGAGTGACTCGATCTGCTCGCAGGCGCTGGACACGAGGCAGGTGAATACGCCGCGCTGCGATGGCTGCATGTTGGCGATCACAAGGACCGGCCCGCTTGAACCCGTGACCATCGCCCCATCGCCGGTAGGCCCATCCTCCAGATCGCCCCCGTCCAGACGCCAGCGGAACAGGAGTCGGCCCGCGGACGTGCTCGCCCGCACCCGGAACGTCGCGGTGGAACCTTGCATGAACTCGGCGGACTCGGGCTGCTCCTCGATCACCGGAGCACAAGGCCCAACGACCACGGAAACCCACGCCGGATCGCTCTGAAGTGGCGTGCGGGCACTCCCCCCGGAACACGCGGGATTCGGCACGGGCAATGGTGTAAGCGCCGCCGCGGCCCGGTACTGAAAGCGGACCATGCCGGCGAACAGTGCGGGCGGGGTGAACTCGAATCGACCATCGGCAAGGAATGACAACTCGCCGTCATCGGGTGTTGTGGAGAGCGACGCCGTCAGACACGGCGGCGACTGCAGCGGCGACGGGGCTGCTACATCGTTCGTCAGAACACCAGTCTGCACGAGTGAGAGGCCGCCACCGACGGGGATGAGATATTGATCGTGACGTGCCGTTCTCATCGCGGTGCGCTGCAGGTGCTCGAGGTTTGCGAGCGTCCATTGCATGAACGGATAGGTCTCGCGCGGGCGCGTGGCTCGCTTGACCGCGCCGCCCGCCGTCCCGACGGCCCCGCACAGAA
>DDSA01000019.1:5974-6470 GCA_002343715.1 Phycisphaerales bacterium UBA2402
CCGTCCCGACGGCCCCGCACAGAAAGCGGAATGTCGTGGAGCTGTGGTCGATGATCTCGAACGTGCCGTTGAACGTCGCCGGAGTCGCGCCTGAGATGGTCACGATGTCGCCGGAACGGAACGGATGAGGGAGATCGGTGGTCGCCGTCGCCGTCGCGCCGTTGCCCGTCAGCGAGTCCAGATTCGCCGTCACGATCACGGCGTTCACCAGATCGCGGAACTCCTTGCCTCGGTTCATGTCGCCCTTGAGGATTGTGAACGTGCCTGTCGCGAGGTTCGCGGCGATCAAGTCCGCGCGGCCATCCCCGCTGATGTCACCGATCGCCACGGACGAGACCGTCACCCCCGCCGCGTACTGGGTCATGGGCATGAATGTGCCGTTTCCCAGGCCGATGAGCACGGACACACCCCCGCCGAAGTTCGACACAGCCAGGTCCAAGACTCCGTCGCCATTCAGGTCACCGACGGCCACGTGGCGCGGGCGGGGGGCCGCCGG
>DDSA01000019.1:6678-13698 GCA_002343715.1 Phycisphaerales bacterium UBA2402
GGGGGGCGGGGGGGGCCCCGCCGGATAATGGGTAATCGCGGGCCCGCCGCCGGTCGGATTGGCCAGCAGCACCGTGACGGTGTTGCCGCCATGATTCGCGGTCACTACATCGGGGTACTCGTCGCCATTGAAATCACCGACCGAGAGTGAATAGGGGTTGGCACCAACTCCGAAGTTGACCGCGGGCTGGAACGTGCCGTTGCCGTTGCCGAGGCGGAGTGAAACGCTGTTCGCCGCGATGTTCGCGGACACGAGGTCGGGCCGCCCATCGCGATTGAAATCCGAGACCGCGACCGAGAGCGGTTGCGATCCTACACCAAAGCCCACCGGCGCGAGGAACGACCCGTTGCCCGCACCAAGCCGGACCATCACGCTGTTTGAAAAGTGGTTCGCCGTGATGATGTCCGTAAGGCCGTCCGAGTTCACATCGGCCAGTGCGACCGCGTGCGGCGTAACGCCCCCCGTGAGGTGCTGCGCTGGCCCGAAGGTGCCATTCTCAAGGCCGAAGAGAAGCGAGACAGTGTTCCCTGTGTAGTTGGAGATGACCAGATCGACGCGACCATCCCCGTTGACATCTCCCACGGCGACGGCAGAAGGTCCTGCACCAACCGCGTACACCGCGGGCGAGGCGAACCCCCCCTGGGGGAGCCGCAGGTGAATGAGCAAACGGTCGCCCTGGGAATCGACACTGATCACGTCGGGCGCGCCGTCACCGTTCACATCGCTCGAAATCAAGGCGTAAGGGGCCGTACCGCTGGGCACAACCGCCGCGTGGTCGAACGGGCTGGTGTTCCTGAAGACCGTGACCGTGTTGGCCGTGGCGTTCGCCGCGATGACATCGGGCCGGCCGTCACGGTCCAGATCGGCAACTGTTGCGAATCGGCATCCCGCGCCGGTCGTGAATGTGCCAAACGGCTGAAACGTACCGTCGCCGATGCCGCGAAGCACATGGAAGTGCGAACTCTGGCCGTGCGCGGTGACGATATCGGGCCGACCATCGCCGTCGAGGTCGCCCGCAGCGATGCTCGTGGGCCGTTGTGGCGTCGTGAATGACAAGGGCACTTGGAGTGTGCCGTCGCCGTTCCCGCGGAGCACCAATGCGGTGGAGGTACCGAAGTTCGCCACGACGACATCGGGGAAGCCGTCCGTGTCCGCGTTGATGACCGCAACCGATACTACGCTGATTTCACTCCCGAACACGTGGTTTATGGGCGGCTGGAACGTGCCGTTCCCGTTCCCCAGCAACACCGAGACCAGCGAGTTGACTTGGCCGGGGCTTGCGGTGATGATGTCGGGCCAACCATCGAGGTTCATATCCGCCAGAGCGACCGAGTTGGGCGGGGCGGAACCCGGGAAGCTGGTTTCCCAGCGCGTGCCGTCGAACGCCCCGTTCCCCTGCCCGATCAGCACGGTCACGCTATGCGGAAATGGCTCCGTCTCATTATAGTTTCCGTTGGCAACGACGAGATCGGGCCTGCCGTCACCGTTCACATCAGCCATCGCGATCGCCAGGGGAGACCCGTCCGTGCCGAATGTGGAGCCGCCCGTCACGAACATGGACTGAAGATCCCCCGACCCAGTTCCGCGTAGTATCGAGACGCTGTTCCAGCCGTTGTTCAAGACCGCGAGATCGGGCGTTGTGTCCCCGTTGAAATCCCCGATCACGGTTCCCCGGGGCGAGTTGCCGACGGTAAAGACTCCCACTTCCTCGCCAAACCTCCCATTCCCGAGGCCGAGTCTCACTTCGACGCGTTGGCTCGACTCCATCGCCGTCACGAGGTCCGGCACACCATCGCCGTTCAGATCGCCGATGGCGACGTGCGAAGGGCTGATCCACACTGTCGGTGCGTGCTGGCGCACGGCCAGAGAAAAGACCGAAGGTGCCGGGGCGAAGGTCGGCGTGTGCGTGAAGCGGGCGAAGCCGGAGGTGAGCGATGGGGGGGCCATCAGGCCGACCGCACCCGGAACTTCGAGCATGCCGGCAACCAGCGACAAATGCCCGGCGTAGGCCTCCCGATCCATCGAGAGTTCGTTACCTCGAAGCATGCCGCGGAGCAACTCGGATCGTTCGAGGGTGTTCGGACACGCGATGGAGAGATAGGCGTCCATGAGCCGGATGTTCACCGTGGCCTGTTCGGCACGCTGCTTAAGGAAGTGCGCGTTCGGACCGGTCATTTTGCTCGCAGCCCATCGAAGAAACGAGGCCTGGCGTGCGGGGTTCCCCGGCCACAGGTCCGTGCCGCAATTCATGCAAGCCTCGGCCTCCCATTCGTTGAGCGCCGCCTGGCTCTCGAGGTCGGCCTGAAGGAGCGATACATCCGCCGCGTACCGTTCGAACAGCGCATCGAACAGCGGTTGACTCTTGGCGTCCCACATCGCCTGCTGCGCCGCCCGGCCCACGGTGCGAACCGCGTTCCACCGGCCCGCCGCCGTGACGGAATGCGCCGCGGCGTACCACGGATTCTCTCGCTGGAGTTGGGCGAATGCGTCGGTGTTGATCGCCCAGGTCGTCGGGTTTGCCAGCCGGGTCGCCGCCAGCGGCGGGAGGCCCAACTGCATCGGCGCCGTACGAAGAGAGTTGATCTGGCGCCCGATCGGGTTGGTGGGCGTGAAGACCAACTGCCCGCCCGCGCCGATCGTACCGGCAGAGAGGTCGAGCGTGTCCGTCCCCCCGAACCCGCATGAGCCAAGCCCCGCCGTGCATGTTCCCCCCGGTGCGCTGGCAGCGTCCTGCGTCGCGTAGGTGTGCAAGACACCCTCGAACGAGTCGTACGCCGGGGTCGGCGCCGCGTAATACATGTCGATGCCCGAGTTGCGATCACGGAAGCCCAGCGCGATGTCGGACGTGACGCGGAAGTCGTAGTTGAAGCCGTTCTCGAGCATGCCGTACACGTTCTCCTCGAACCGGGCGAGGGCGGATTTCTGCTGCGACAACTCCAGCCGCACCGAGGCCATCGCGGCGCGCAACTGCTGCACATCGTTCCCGAGCGTGTTGAGGGCATGCTCGAGCGACGACAACTGCGTGCTCAGCCCGGCATACGAGGCCGCGATCGCTCGGTCGATATGGTTGAGACGCTCCTGCATGTCCAACTGGAACTCACTCAACTGGTTGCGGATCGCCGCGAGCTCCTCCAGGATCTGCTCTTCTGGCGACGGCCCGGAACTGAACAGCGAGGCGAGCGTTCCGCCCGCTCCGATCAGAATGGAGAGTCCTTCCGCAGTATTCAGGCCCTTTCTGAGCGTGGCGCCAGCGCCGCCCAACGCCAGTTGACTGACCCCCTGAATCGCCGTCACGGCGGTGGACCAACTGGACGCCGCGGCGTCCAGTTGCACGGCCGAGAATCGCTGGAGCATGTACGGCCGAGATTCGTCCTGCAGCGCGGCGGTGGTCATCACGAGCACCCGCACATCGACCGCGGCGCGGCGATCGGCCAACTCACGCAGGTCGCTCTGTCGCTGACGCACGGCCCGCTCGACCAGTGCGGTATTGAGCGATGAAATCCTGTTGTCGTGCAGCGATGTTGCTCCGTTCGACAGCAGCGCGCGGACCAGGGTGGCCTTGTCATCCACAAAGGCACGAACCAGCCGCATCTCTGCGATCACATCGCTCGCCTCTTCTTCAAACCCGTCCGCCGCGGCGGCGCTGAAGGCCTCCGCCGTCGGCGGGAGACGGTCGAGCGCGGCACGGATGCTGGGGTATCGCGCGGCCAGCACCGCCTCGGTCGGGAAAGGATTAATCGCGATCGGCGAAGCGCCCGTCGAGTCCCACGCGGGTTGCGTCGCGAGATAGGCCGCCGCCGCAGGCGCGAGTGCGGGGTGCACGAATCCGTCCGCGTCGCGTGAGAGGAAAAGGTCGCGAAGGGCTTGAGCGACGACGCCGCTGTTGACCAGAAACCCGACCTGCGTAAACTGAAACTCCTGCAGTTGGCGTTGCTGAACGCCGCCGGAGCCCTGCCCGCCCAGTGCGGTAGTGACGCGAACGTAGGGATCGAGGTCCAGGTCTTGCAGCACTTCAGCGTCGATCTCGGTATCGATGCCGTTGAGAATCCCCGCGGGAACGGGCGCGAGGTCTGCCGCCGGAAACCGAACCGCTGTCATCAGCCCGATACTCGCGGTCAGATCAGAGTCGCCGGGTGATGCGGCTCGCAACCTCGCGTCGTACGCGGCAGCGAACGCAGACAACTGCGTCGGTGTCATGCTCGGATTGCGGGCCGCGATCCGGCGCATTGCAACCAGCGTGGCAAGCAACCGTGGGCGGGGCGTCAGGCTTGCGCCATACTCGTAACGTACGATCGCCGCCGCGGTGAGAGCCCGTTTCTGTTCAGCGTAGTCCGCGTTGGCAGCGGGAGAAGGAAGCATGGTAAGCCACCGGCCTGGACCGCACACCGCTTCGCCGGAGCCGCCGGGCGCACCGGGTGCGGCGAAAACCGCCCCCCCCAAGTCGGAGAGCATAATGCCTGCATCCTCGCGTCCGCTCGAGAGGTCGAACAGGTACGGCCCGACAATGTTGCCCTCGCCGTCCGTCCCGAATGTCAACGTCATCATCGCGTCTTTGTCCGCGGCGTTGATCCTCAGCGGCATGGTTCCCGTCGCCGTAAAGGAGAATGAAGTCAGGGCCGCCGTGTAGTCAGCGACCGGCAGGTTCAACCCATCGCCGGACGCGCCGGCAAGCGCGCAATCGATCGTGATGGAGGCCTGAATCGTGTCGGTGGAACGGAACCTCGCGCCCGACTGGACTTCTAAGGCTGGCCCGTTGTAGACATATGTTCGATACGGCTGGCCAGATGCATCATGCGCTGACACAAAAACCGACACCGCGATCCAGAAGACCTGGAAGGATCGAATTGAAGGTCGCATCAGATGTTACTCCACGAGTGATCAGCCCCCACCACCCCCCGCAATAGGGGGTGTGACTCGTGCAGTGTAGACCCGTCTGGAACTCCAAACTTCCATGCTCGTTCTGTATTAAGGACGAAACTGCGGTGCCTTCTGAGTTGCATGTTTGGGAGAGCCGTAGCACTTCATTGTGCTACTCGGTTGAGTTGGACGGGTACTGATCTGATATGCAGACCCGTATTTGTTCAGGACAAGCCGCATCTTGCAGGTTTATTGTTCGCAGGCTGTACGCCGTGTCGATACGCCACTTAGTTCTAGACGAACAATCCACGAGGTCCTTCGTTCTCAATTCCTTCCTCACGGATACACCATGTACACCCCGACCCGACTGGCAGTCTGTTCCGCTCTCTCGCTGGTCTCCGCGGCTCACGCGACCTGGTCGATCATCCTGCTCGACGCCCGCACGGGTGAACTCGCCATCGCCTCCGCGACGTGCCTCACCAACTTCGATCTTCAGGCCAACGCCTCCGTCGTCGTGGTCGGCAGGGGCGCGGCCGCCGCGCAGTCGTTCGTTGACTCCACCGGCCAGAACCGGGCACTCATCCGCGACCGTCTCATCGCCGGCTCATCACCACAGGCCATCCTGAACGAACTCGCGGTCTTCGACGGCGGGCATCAAACACGCCAGTACGGCATCCTCGACACCCAGGCCCGCGCTGTGACCTTCACCGGGTCCGAGGCCGGGGCGTGGGCCGGCGGTATCACAGGCTCGTTCGATTACACGCACGCCGGACTCACCGGACGCATCATCTACGCGATCCAGGGCAACGTGCTGACCGGCGAGCCGGTTGTCGCCGCGGCACTCAGCGCCGCCCGCACCACCCCGGGCGACATCCCCGCGCGCCTCATGGCCGCGATGGAAGCGGCCCGGCAGATGGGTGGTGATGGCCGCTGCTCCTGCACCACCGGCGGGCCGCAGGCCTGCGGCGCGCCGCCCGCAACGTTCATCAAGTCCGCGGACATCGGCTACATGATCGTCTCGCGCCTGGGAGATTCGGACATCGGCGGCCTCTCGCTCCCCGCGGGGGGCGCGGGCATCACCGCCGCGGGCGATGTCACCGGCGATGGCCGGCCCGACCTGGTCGTGCCCGATGCCTCGACCGGCTCAGCCTCCCGGTTCCTGGTCTACCCGAATACGACACTCCCCGGCGTCGTCTCTCCATCATTCGGCGCTGCCGTGGTCTACCCGTGTGTCCTCAATGCCGCCGCCGCCGCCATCGGCGATTTCTCCGGCGACGGCATCCCCGATGTCGCCGTGGGCGGCGGCTCCACCGCGACGGGCGCTGCGGGCGCGGTGACGCTCTACCGAGGCCGGGCCGATGGCCTTCTGGACTCGCGCCTCGATGTTCCTTCTCCTCGGCGCATCGTCGGCGTGGCCCTCGCGGACCTCGATGGAATCAACGGGCTTGACCTCGTCTACCTCACCGCCAGCGGCCTGTTCATCCGGCTCAACGACGGCGCGGGAAACTTCGGCGCTCAAAGCCAACTCGGCTCGCCCGGCAGCGGCTTCGCCCTCACCATCGCCGATATCGCCGGCGATGAACGCCCCGACATCATCATCGGCGGTGGGTTCGCTGGCCTGCGCTACTTCATCAACCTCGGCGACGGGGCCTTCAGCGCTCAACAGACGTATGCGCTCAGCAGCACGGCCCGCGGCTGCGTGCCGGGCGATTTCGACGGCGATGGAGACACCGACTTCGCCGTGGTCATTTCCTCCAGTCTCACCCCTTGTCAGGTTCTTCTCCGGACGCCGACCGGTTTGACACCCGGCCAGGTGCTGCTCCCCGGCGGCGGAGGCGTCAACATCGCCGGCGGCGATATCAACGGCGACGGTCGCGCCGATCTCACATTGATGTACCAGTTCGTGCAGAGCCGGCACGCGCTGGGAAACGGCGACGGCACCTTCACCCTCACACCCCGCGGCACAGACTACCCCACCGCCGGGGCCATCGCGCTGGCCGACCTCAACGGCGACGGGTTCGCCGAGCGACTCTACAGCGCGGGCACCACGCTCACCGTCTCGTGCAACAGCCGCGGCACGCTCATCAACCAGCCCGGTTTCGCCCCGGGCAACTACTTCCTGAGCTTCAACATCGCCAACCAGGCCCGCGCCGATGCCGACCC
>DDSA01000205.1:0-8020 GCA_002343715.1 Phycisphaerales bacterium UBA2402
ATGCCGCGGTTTACGGCCGTTTCCCACTCCACCCCCACTCCACCCCCCTACCCAGCTCTCCACTGCCGGAACACCGATCATGCCCACACCCGATCACCGCGCGGTTCTCGCGTCCCAGCACGAGTTCAGCGTCGCGCAACGCCTGTACGTCTGGCTCGCGTGTTTCTTCTGCGCTTGCCTGCTCATCGCGGACATCGTGGGGATCAAGCTCTTCAGAATCCCCCTCCCCTTCTCGTTCCGGGTGCCGTGGGCCGACCAGCCCATCGACGCCATCGAGCACACCTGCGGCATGATCACGTTCCCGGTCACGTTCCTGCTGACCGACCTGGTGAACGAGTATTACGGCAAGAAGGGGGCGCGACGGATCACGTGGATCGCGCTCTCGATGGGCCTCTTCGTGTTCGTCATCATGAACATCGCCCAGTACCTGCCGTACCTGAACGCCCCGTACAACGTGAAGCCCGAATCGTTCGATGCCGTCTTCGGATCGGCCAAGGGGATGTACATCGCGTCGATGGTCGCCTTTCTCGCGGGGCAGTTGAGCGACATCTCGCTCTTCGCGCTCTTCAAGCGGCTGACGGGAGGGAGGATGATCTGGCTCCGCGCGACGGGCAGCACGGTGGTGTCTCAGATGATCGACAGTTTCTTCGTGAGTTTCGTGGCGTTCTACCTGTGGCGCAAGGTCTTCCCAGACCCCGCCACGCCCGCGGCCCCTTTCGAGGATGTGCTCAAGATCGCCGCCACGGGCTACATGCTGAAGTTTGTCGTGGCCGTCGCCATCACGCCCCTCATCTACGCCGGGCACGGGATGATCCACCGATGGGTGGGGCTGACACCCCTCCCCGCCGAGTTGAAGGGGTAGCGCCGCTAGACCAGTTTCATCGCGAAAAAGACCGCGGTGAAGGCCAGGTCCGCCAGCACGATCGCGACCACCGATTGCACCACGGTGTAGGTCGTGGCCTTGCCCACGCCCGCGGCACCGCCCTCGACCGAAAGACCGTTCGAGCAGGCGATGGTCCCGATCAAGAGCCCGAAGACCGTGCTCTTGGCGATGCCCGTGGCGAAGTCCACCGGCTTGGTCTGGGCGAGGAGGTTGGTCATGAACGTGGTCATGGGGATGTCGAGCACCGTCACCGAGATCGCCAGCGCCGCAGACACCGCCACCAAGTCGGCGATCACCGCCAGAATCGTCATGCTCACCACCGAGGCCACGACACGGGGCACGACCAGATAGCGGATCGGGTCCAGCGCGAGGGATTCCAGCGCCTCGATCTCTTCGCTGACGACCATGGTGCCGATCTCCGCCGCGATCGAGGCCCCGGCGAATCCGGTCAGGACGATGGCCCCGATGAGCGGGCCCAGTTCGCGGAGTATGGCGATGCCCACGATGTTGGCGACGGCTTCCTTCTGTCCGAACTCCTCGAGGGGCGGAGCGAGTTGGAACGCGAGGATCAGGCCCACGCACGCCGCGACCAGCGACACGATGAACACGCTCCGCACGCCCACGCGCACCATCTGCGTGATGATCCCGGGCACGCCCAGCCGAACTCGCCGCAGCACCAGACCCCGCCCGATCCACATCGCGGTGTCGATGAGCAGCCACCCCCCTTTGCCGACATGCTCGAGCGCGTTGAGGAACTTCGCCCCGATGAGTTCGAGGGGAAAGGTCAGCACGCGGGCGAGGGAGGGCGTGGGCACAGGTCTGAGGTCCTACTACGTTGCGAGGGCCGCCTCGACCGAATCAACGATGCGGAAGACGGTGTGCAGGCGGGCGATCTCGAAGACGGCCCGCACGCGGGGCGTCAGCCCGGCCAGAACCAGCGGTACCTGCGTCCGTTTGGAAATCTGCAGCGCCTCGACCAGCGTGGCCAGGCCCGGCGTGGCCATGTACGAAACCCCGGAAAGGTCCGCCACGATGCGGCGCGGCCTGCGGTCGAAGGCTTCTCTGATCGACTGGCGCAGCACGGGGGATTCATGGTAACTCACCTCGCCGGAAGGGAAGAGCACCAGCGTGCCGTCTTCATACGTCCGGCTTGTGACCGTGATCGGGTTCTTCTCAGGCACAGGGGCCTCCTCGCTCGCAGCAGCCGCGGTTGGGGGCCGATTCGCCCGGGTCCAGTTTCTTCTCCAGCGTGAGGCGCATGCCCAAGCCACCCTCTCGCTTCTCGTACTTCACGTTGTCCATCACCTCGCGGATGATGTGAACGCCCAGCCCGCCGGGGCGGATGTCCGCGAGGTCGCGGCTCTTGATCTGCTCGGGTTCCACCTGCCGCCCTTCATCCTCGATCACGATGCGGAAACCCTCCGTCACTCCGCCCGACTCGCGGCGAGAAATGCTGAGCCAGATGGGAAGGTCGGTTCGCTTTTCATACCCGTGATTCATGACGTTGGCCAGCGCCTCATCCACCGCGAGGGCGATCTTGTTCGCCGCACCATCGCTGAATCCACACCGGCGTGACAGGAGATTCACCATCTCGCGGATGGCGCAGAGGTACGCCGGGTTGCTCCGGAACTCGATCTTGATCTCCGGGGATTGGCTCACGCGCCGGCCCCCATGCCCGCCGCGGGCGCGGCGGAGGATCGTTCGGCGATGTGCCGCTCCCATCGGGCGATGGCGGCATCGCGCTCGCCGGGTGGAGCGCCGTAGTCATACCCGAACGTTTCGCCCGTCATGCGCCGCAGAGACGTGATGGCCAGGAGTCTCGTCGCGGGATCATCGCTCCGCAGCATCCGCACCAGATCCGGAACGCTGGCCGCATCGGACGCGGCGGCTGCCTGCACGATCGCCGCGTTGCGGGCCGCGGGCTCGGGAGAGTCGAAGGACGGATGGATCGCGGGGCCGCACCCCGCGGTGGCGGCGGCCGGCATCAGCATTGCCGCGAACAAACGACCCTCGATCATCGGAAGGATTGTACCCGGCGGCCGTGGTGACATACCAAGCCACGCACCTCACGACTCACCCGAACGTGCTATGCTCATCGGTCCGCGCACGCGGCGGCATTCAAGGAGCCGAACCGCGACGCGACACCCACCGCAGGGAGAAAGTGTCACATGAAACAAGTCCTGTCACGTTCGTTCGCGCTCGCGTTCGCGTTCGTGGCGTTCGCCTTCCTCGCACCTCTCGCGCACGCCCAGGGCGAGACCATCACCGAGGATGATGTCATCTCCGGCGTGATGGAGATCGAGTTCGCCACCCGCAGCAACCTGGATTCCACCGGCGACCTCAAGGAAGGGTCCGCCGCGCTGGGAGTGAAGGACAAGTACAAGTTCAACCTGAACGTCGCCAAAACGACCAACTTCACCGGCGAGATCCGCCGCCAGCCCAACCTGTACACCAAGACCCTTCAGCGCAAGAAGCAGGATGCGCTGCTCGAGTACTCCATCGACCTCGCCCTGTTCAATCCCAAAGACCTGAAGCAGAAGAGAACCGTGGGCAAGTGGGTCGGAACCATCCCTGTCGACACCGCCACCGGGGCCTACGACCTCGCGGGCGGCATCGCGAAAGAAAGCCCGCTGCGGATCCAGGTCGACACGATGGGCAAGGCGCAGGGCTTTGAAGAGAAGTTCGGAGGCCGCCTGATCGGCAAGGCGGAGAAGAAGGAGAATCTCGCCCAAGCGACATACAAACGTCTGATCGGCAACAAAACGGTTGACTTTGTCGTCAAGCGTTCCGATCCGATGCGATTCGAGAACATCGTTCTCGCCCGTGGACCCGTGGACATCTACCCCCGGACCAGCGTCAACGGTCGCCTCGATTACGACTACGAAACCGGCAACTGGATCACCGACGGGATCAAGTTCCGCTACACGCTCGACGGCAAGGAGGTCGAGGACATCCTGACCGGCACGATCAAGTGGGTCGAGGACCCCGACCGAAAGAGCAACGGCAAGGGCGCCTACGAGTTTAATCTGCGATTCAACGAGGACAAGAACAAGAGCGCTTCCTCAGAGGCCGCGGCGTTCGATCAGATGTCCGCCGAAGACGCCTTCTTCGCGGTGGACAACACCGTTCCCTGCCTGACGGGTAAAGTCCACTACACCGACACGTTCGCGGGCGGCGGTGAAACACCCATCCAGAGCAAGGTGGAGTTCCGGCTGAACGCGAACAAACTCACCAAGCAGCAGGTGATCAACTTCTTCAAGTTGTGGATGCTCGCCGTCGGTCCCACGAACGACGAGTGATCCTTGATGGTCGGCAAGGTAGCGGCCCCCCTTCCGGGTCGACAAGCCGAAACTCCAACCGTGAAACTCACAGCCTGAACTCCGATTCATAAAGCACCCCAGGCCCGCCCCATCCGGGCGGGCCTTTTTTGATGAAAGCACACACATGGCCCAGTTGTACACCCGTCTTGCCCGCCGTTTCGCGCCCGACACGGTTTCTCCCATCTCGCGCCGGGAGGTGCTTCGCGCCTCGCTGATCGCGGGATCGGGGCTTCTTCTTTCCGGCCCGCTGGGTGGCCTGACCCGCCGCCCCGCGCTCGCGGGCAAGCGCATCGTGATCGTGGGCGCCGGCTTCGCGGGCCTGGCGTGCGGCTATGAACTCAAGGCCGCGGGGTACGACGTTACGCTGATCGATGCCCGCACCCGCGTCGGCGGACGCGTGCTCTCCTTCAACAAGTCGTTCAGCGAGTTCGTGCCGGGCAAGAACGTGGAGGGCGGCGCCGAACTGATCGGCAGCAACCATCCGACCTGGGTCGCCTACGCCGACAAGTTCGGCCTCGAGTTCCTCGATGTCACCGAGGACGAGGAACTCTCCGCCCCGGTGATACTCGGGGGCAAGCGGCTCTCCGACGAAGAGGCCGAGGAACTCTACAAAGAGATCGAAGAGGCCTGCCACAGCATGAACGACGCGGCACGGGAGATCAACGCAGACGAACCGTGGAAAAGCAAGGACGCCGAGTCGCTCGACAAAAAGAACCTTCAGCAATGGATCGACGGGCTGGCCGTCGGCGACCTCGGCAAGAAAGGCCTCTCGCTCACCCTGTCGGCGGATAACGGTGTCGAGGCCTCACGCCAGAGTTACCTGGGCAATCTCGCCATGATCAAGGGGGGCGGCCTCGAGAAGTTCTGGTCCGACAGCGAGGTCTACCGCTGCAAGGGCGGCAACGAGCAACTGGCGCACAAACTCGCGGAGCAGATCGGCGCCGACCGCATCGTGCTGGGCCTGCCCGTCACCGAGATCACGCAGAAAGGCACGGGCATGATCGTCTCCTGCAAGGACGGCCGCACGCTCGAATGCGACGACGTGGTCCTCGCCGTCGCCCCCACGGTCTGGAACCGGATCAAGGTCGCCATCCCCGGCGGGCTGGCGCCGCAGATGGGGAGCAACGTGAAGTATCTCTCACGCGTCAAGAAGGCATTCTGGCTGGACGGCAAACTCTCACCCTGGGCGCTCACCGATGAGTTCGTGTCCATGACCTGGGACGCCACCGACCAGCAGGGCGAAGAGGGTGAGATGTGCCTGACGTGTTTCAGCGGCGGCGCGGCGAGCGACAAGGCCAGGTCTTTCGAGCCCCCGGCCCGCAAGGAGGCCTACGCCGCGGCACTCGAATCGCTCTACCCGGGGTTCAACGAGAACTTCGTCGAGAGTCGCTTCATGGACTGGCCGGGGGACCAATGGGTCAAGGCGAGTTACTCCTTCCCCGCGCCGGGACAGGTCACGGCCCACGGCCCGACACTCCGCAACGGCCTCGGGAAACTGCACTTCGCGGGCGAGCACTGCTGCTACCAGTTCGTCGGGTTCATGGAAGGCGCGTTGCACTCCGGAGTCTCGCTCGCCAAGCGGCTCGCGGTGCGCGACGGGGCGGCGAAGTAACGGTTACCCGCGCCGCACAACCCACAGCACCGGACGGATCGGCCCTTCCAGCATGCGGCCCGCATCCCGCTGGCCGCGGAGGAACCCCCTCAGCACGGGGCGCAGTCGTGGGTGTCTGTTCTTCAAGCGGGAGGCGGACGCCGCGAGTGCGTGATTGATCACGGCGTTGATCCGTCGGCACTGGTTCGCGCTCATCACGCGGGCTTCTTCCACGATATCGCCGAGGCGGGCGATCATCGCGTTCGCCTCCTCCACCGTCGGGATGCCCGTCGTATCCGGGCAGTTTCTCCATCGGCCTCGCATCGCGACGACATCGTCGATGAGATAGACACCCCCGGGCCGCACCAACCGTCGGAGCACGCGGACGGCCTTCGGGAACGGATCCAGCCCGATCATCATCGCCGCGTCCGCGTGAAAGGCCGCGGGTCGGTACCGCCGGGCATCCGCCCGCACCCACTCGCACGATACCCCTGCACGCGCCGCCCGTGATGCGGCTTCGGCGAGGAACGGCGGGTAGGCATCGACACCACGGACCCGGCACCCCAACGCACGAGCCGCGGCGACGGCCGACACGCCCTTGCCGCAGGCAAGATCGAGAAGCCGATCCCCGGGACCGATGCCCGCGCGGCGCAACGCCCCCACCACCATCCGCGGCGAACTCCCGAGCGATTGAAGGCCGGCGAACAGTTCGGCCAGGTACGGCATCAGCGGCCCGGGGCAATCGACCGAGCGGGCCACGCTCTCCAGAAGCCGGCTCATCGCGTCTCGCTCTCGATCATGTACGCGATGGCGGCGCGGCGCAGATCATCGGGCAGCGATACATCGGCTCGGATGGTGTCGAGCACCGCCTCCATCGCCCGGCTCCGGCGGTCGCGCGTGAAGAGATCCCGGTCGTTGTTCAGCGTGACCGACCGCTGGGAGGCGAGCGTGCGATCGACCAGTTCCTTCGCACGATCGCGCAAGTCCATCAAGCGTTCGCGGTCTCGCCCCGGCCGCGCATCCAGCACGCGCACCCCGCCCAATGACGTCACGGCCACGATCCGCTCCCGATCCGGCCCCGAGAAGGTCGCGGCGACATACCGATCACCCCGCCCGATATCCTGCGAGAAAGCCTCTCTCCCGCCGCTGGTTTCGAGCAGGCGCAGCGCGTTCGCCCCCCCGAACCCGGACCCCAGCACCAGCAGTCGTTCACCATCAGCCGAGAAACTCACGGCGTGCGCGGCGCGGACTTGCGGGCGACCCGGTAGCGTGAACAACTCCTCCCCCGAGGGCAGTCGCCACGTCGCCCCCGCACCGTTTTCCCAGAAAGCGGCGAGCCTCGCGCCGTCGGGTGAGAACGCGATGCACGCGGCCCGCGCGCCGGTTTTCGGGGTCGCCTTGAAAATCTCACGCCCCGTCGCCGTCTCCCACGCTCGCACCTCGTTCTGTGTGGCGACGGCGACGGTTGAACCGTCTTCTGAAAAGGCGGCGAAGGCGAGTCCCGTAGTCTCGATCTTCGCGGAGAATCGCGCCGGCGAATCGGGATCGGGGCCGTAGACCTCGACCCCACCTCCGGTGCGGACCAGGACCATACCGCCCGGCGCGGGTGCAAAGGCCGCGCCGACCACGGCCTGCCGGCTCGGGGGCCAATCGCGGATGAGTTCGCCCTTCGCCGACCAGAGTTTCATGGTGCCGTCGCGTCCGAACGTCGCGGCGAGCGTGCCATCGGGACTGGAGACGGCGTACCAGTCTTTCGCTGCGGGGTGCGGCAGGCTGCTTGTCTCGGGCTTTCGACCGGCGAGGTTCCACAGCACCGGGCCGGAAGGGCCGAAGCTGATCATCCGATCCCCGCCGCGGCTGATGGACGTGAATCGCGGCGAATCTTCGCTGAACCAGTCGATGGCGGGCAAGCCGATGCCGGAAACGTCCCAGACGCGGGCGTAGCCCCGCCAAGAAGGGGTGACCAGCCGCGCCCCATCCGGGCTGAATGCGATGCCGGATTCGCCGGCACCGTCGCCGAGCATGGTGATGAGCACCGCGCCGGTCCGCGCCGACCAGACGGTGATGATCCCCTGGGAGGACGTCGCGGCGATGGCGGTCCCCTCCGGATGGAAGGCCAGTCGCATCGCGCCGGCCCCCTCGCCGACCATCACCTGCTTGACCTGACCGCTCGCAACATCGAAGATGTGGGCTGTGGGGCGAGTCTGCCCACCCACCGCGATCGCG
>DDSA01000205.1:8038-8164 GCA_002343715.1 Phycisphaerales bacterium UBA2402
GCGGGATCGGTGAGGGACAGGACCCGGATCTGCTCCCCGGTGCTCCTGCTCCAGATCCGCAGACGCGCATCGTTGCCCGCGGTGGCCAGCAACGCCCCATCGGGCGAGTAGGCGACGCACCGTACA
>DDSA01000205.1:8377-8726 GCA_002343715.1 Phycisphaerales bacterium UBA2402
GGCGAGTAGGCGACGCACCGTACATAACCGCCGTGGGCGTAGTCCCTCAGCCGGGCCAGTGTCCCGGCGTCGAACGTGCGGACGACCCAGCCGGATACCACGAACTCCGACCCATCGGGGCTGAAATGCACATCGCCCGAAGCCCTGCTCGCGCCCGCGGCGGGGCGGGCATCAGGCTCGAACACGGGGACCGAACCGACCAACTCACCGGTTTCGAGGCGCCACGCCTGGATGTGATCATCGAGGATGCGGGCGCTGACCAGCAGCGAGCCATCGGGAGAGACGGCCAGGCTTCGGTACTGCGCCGTGGGCGACTCGGAGAGCACATCGCCGAATGATCGGAGCGGGC
>DDSA01000205.1:8909-9308 GCA_002343715.1 Phycisphaerales bacterium UBA2402
CATCGCCGAATGATCGGAGCGGGCGGAACGATTGGGCATCCCAGAGGGTGATGTCCCGCCCCCCGGTGATGATGATCGCTCCGTCCGGCGCGTACACAGCGGCCTGCGCGGCCCGGCCAGGCGCGTAGAGCACGCCCGCGGACTGGTCGAGCAGGCCCGCGAGGTAGTACCACTCCCAGTGACGGAGTTCCTTCGGGCAGGACCACAGTTCGGCCTTCGCCGAGCCGACATCGGCACGCGAGAGCGCCAGGTTGGCGCGTGCGATGTGCAGGCGGTAGCGCTCCTGCTCCAGGTCCGCTTCGCGCAGCGCGACCCGGCCGCGCTGCTCGCTCGCGTCCGCGGCGGCGGAGCGTGCGTTCTCTCGCTCGCGGTCGGCACGGTCACGCTCCGCGACGGCCC
>DDSA01000134.1 GCA_002343715.1 Phycisphaerales bacterium UBA2402
CGCGTCCTGCACCAACCACGCGGACGACCCAACCCCAGGCTCGCGGGGTATCTGCTCCTTCTCCGCGTACTCCCGGGCGGGATATGGCTACCCCACCGCCCACCGGCCGGGCCGCCACGCTCTCCATCCCCGGAGAAGCAACGCGCCGAACCGCAGAACGAGCAAAGCCCTCATCGATGCAGGCGGTGCACGCGGAATCGCCCACTCAGTCCAGCGTTCGGGTGGATCGTCCCGAAACCCCAGAGCCTGTGACGCCCCGCAAGCCCGACCGGCGCAAGGCGCTTCGGCACGCCATCGTCATGCGCGAGATTCTGGGGCCGCCGGTTTCGATGCGCTGAACAACCCCGGTTGTTCCATCGCCTTCCCGGCGAGTTGCTCGGATTGGAGCGCTCGTCCCAGTCGCCTGGAAAGCGACACCATCGAGATAAGCATCAATGCCATCCAGATCAGATCCACACCGGGCAAGGCCCTTCCGCGGTACACCAGAAACCATGAAAAGGTGAAGAGAATCGCCAGACCGGCGTAGTTCTTTCTCACATTCCTGTGCGTACGAGCCAGATGCGGAGTCATTGATTCCGTCTGCCGCTCCAGCAACTGCAACGCCCCGATCATCGCCGACAGGAAGCACACGATCAATCCCTGCGACACCGCGAGACTCACGAACTTCAGCCACGCCGGCAGCCCGGTCCATTCCACCAACCTGCTCACCGTCAGGCCGCCGTGAAACACCACGGCGACGGCGCCCAGCCTCCACACCCATCGCCGCCAGGGACCGACTCCGTACGGAGTCTGGGCCGGAGCACTCGCCCACCACGACCCAACGACCGTCAGCCCGGCCCACACGACTCCTCCCGCGGCGAGACTCAGGGAAAATCCAACTCCCAAATAGCCCGCGATCCTCGGGGCCGCATCCTCGGGCGACAGCCACATGGCGAGCGGCAGCGCAACCATCATCACGAGCAACCACGCCAAACCGATGGCGACCAGCAGGTGTGATATCGCCAGGCATTTCACGCCGCGGATGACACGACGCAGCCACTCCGGGTCCGCCGCGCGCAACCACGTGCGAGACTCCAATGAACGTGCCACCGGGCACGCGCACTCGGGGCAGACTCCATCGGTCGCCAGGCCCGAGAGTTCATACCCGCACTTGAGGCACGCGATCGCTCCCACAGCGCGAGCGTAGCACCCGCCAGGGTACCTGTTCCAATCCTGATCGGACCGACTCCGCCGCGCTCTACCCTTCTTTCACGTACTCATGCTTCTGGCCCTCTGCCCCATCAACCCCACCATCGGCGACCTCGCGGGCAACGCGGCGCTGATCGCATCGGGCATCGGGGCCGCCCGCGCGGCGGGGGCCGACCTGGTGGTCTTCCCCGAACTGGCCCTGTGCGGGTATCCGCCGCGGGACCTGCTCCTACAGCACGGGTTCATCGAAGCCTGCTGCGCATGGGCCGATCGGATCGGGATCGAACACACCGGGAGCATCACGGCCGTCTTTGGGACACCCCTCCCCGTGGACCCGCACCACCCGCGCGGCCCGATCGCCAACTCGCTGTGCGCCTATCGGGACGGCGCTCGCATCGCCTTCTATGACAAGCGGCTGCTGCCGACCTACGACGTCTTCGACGAGGATCGGTACTTCAACGGCGGACTCACTCCGAGGGTGATCGACATCCGCGGCGTGCGGGTCGGCCTGTCGATCTGCGAGGACCTGTGGAAAGGCGAGGATGCGGGGTTCGCCGCGCATTACGCCGACTCGCCCGACCCCGTCGCCGAACTTGTCTCGGCGGGCGCGCAACTGATTGTCAGCCCGTCGGCCAGCCCGTTTGTGATGGGCAAAGCGCACAAGCACGAGTCGATCGTGCGGGCGCACGCCGCGAAGCACGGCGTGCCGGTGGCTTCGCTCAACCAACTCGGCGGGAACGATGAACTGCTGTTCGACGGGCACGCCTTCATCGCCGATGCGCGGGGAGAGATCGCGGCAGCGCTATCCCGGTGGAAGGGCGGTATGCTCCTGATCGACGCGGGGGAGTCCGGGGTGCGGCCGGCGCCGGGGCATGCCCCCAGCGCCGAGGCGAAGCCAAACACGTACGCCGACCTCTTCGAGGCCCTTCGTCTGGGCATCGCCGATTACCTTCGAAAAACCGGGTTCACCCGCGCGCTCGTGGGCCTCTCGGGCGGCATCGACTCGGCCCTCACCGCAGCGCTCGCCGCCGCGGCGCTCGGCCCCGGGAATGTCACCGGCGTGCTCATGCCCAGCCGCTACAGCAGCGGGCACAGCATCAGCGATGCCGACGTTCTCGCCGACCGTCTGGGGATCCGCCGGATCACCGTTCCCATCGAGGATGGGGTCGGGGGGCTTCGCCGCGCCATCGATCCCGCGCTGGGCGAACTCGGTGGCACGCCGCTCGGGCACACCCTCCCCGATTTGGCCGAAGAGAACCTGCAATCCCGCATCCGCGGCACGATCCTGATGGCGATCTCCAACCGCACGGGCGCGATGGTGCTGACCACGGGGAACAAGTCCGAACTCGCCGTGGGGTACTGCACGCTCTACGGCGACATGAACGGCGGGCTGGCTGTCCTGAGCGATGTGACCAAGGGGCACGTCTACGCACTCAGCGAGTGGATCAACGCGAACTTCGACTCGTGCGGGTTCGCCTCCGCGCCCATCCCACGCGGCAGCATCGACAAAGCCCCCAGCGCCGAACTCCGCCCCGACCAGACCGACCAGGACTCACTGCCGCCGTACCCCGTGCTGGACGCGATCCTCGCGGCCTATGTTGAACGGCGCATGAGCGCGCCGGAGATCGTTGCCGCGACGGGGGCGGATCGATCGACCGTGCATCGGATCATCCGCATGATCGACCTCGCCGAGTACAAGCGCAAGCAGGCGGCCATCGGGCTCAAAGTCACGGGCGTCGCCTTCGGTTCCGGACGCCGCTACCCCATCGCGCAGCGGTGGCCCGGCCCGACATAGCCTGTGGCTGCACGCGACCCCCGTCAGGCTCACTCCACTCCCATGCCGACCCGACAGACCGCCTCTCACGTCCGATCCCGATCTAAGCCCGCAACACGGGGCAAGCCGCGCGCGGATCACGCGACCATCCTCACGCTCAATGTGAACTACGAGAAGGGCAAGGGGGGCACGCGCATGAACGCAGCGCGGTACGCGGCGTATCGAAAGGCCATCCTCCGAGCGGTCCCGCGGGGCGAGCGGGGCATCCTCTTCACCGACCTGCCCGCCGCGGTCGAAACGGCCCTGCCACGCGGCATGGGCAAATCGATGGGGTCGGTGATGTGGAACGTGACGACCGTCAAACTGGACTTGGAGGCGCGGGGCCTGATCGAGCGGGTGCCGGGGTCAAAGCCTCAGCGGATCAGGCGCGTATGAGGCTCCTGCACACGTATGCGCTCAGGCCCGCCGACGCCTCGATGCGAGCATCCCGCACGCGATGAACGCGCCGAGCACACCGGGGCCGGGAACGCGCGCCACGAAGCCCCGCGATGAGCCGTCGGTCAGGATCGCGGCCCCACAGATCGTGAGCCTTACGCCATCTGCTTCACCTCGTCCGCGTGCGGCTCGGTCGGTGCCCGGCCGCTCTTGGCGTCGTAGGCCGCGGCCTGGGCCTCGATGGCCTTTTTGCGGGCGACCTTGATGGCGGTGACGCCGATGAACGCGGCGACAAAGAGCGTGAGGAAGTAGATGACCCGTGCACGCAGCAGCGTGACCGAGGCGCCCAGCACCGCGAAACTCGCGGCGATGCCGTAGAGGGTGATGACCGCGCCCTTCACGCCCAGCGACCGCTTGAGCATATGGTGCAGGTGCTGGTCATCGGCGGCGGAGATGCTCTTGCCCTCCATCTTGCGCCGCACGATGGCCAGGCTCGTATCCATGATGGGCACCGCGTACACGATCAACCCCGCCGCGACCAGGAAGGTCTTGCCGGTGTCGCCCAGCGACAGGATGATGGCGCAGGTGCAGAACCCCAGCATGAGGCTGCCCGCATCGCCCAGGAAGATCGTGGCGGGGTTGAAGTTGTGGGGCAGGAAACCCAGGCACGCGCCCAGCAGGGCGAGACACAGGACGATGCGCTGGGCATCGCGCCGGCCGTCATCGACCAGCGCCAGGCCCAGCGCGATCACCAGCAGGCCGATGGCGGTGATGGCCGTGGTGCCGCTGAGCAGGCCGTCCAGGCCGTCGATGAGGTTGCTGGCGTTGCACAGGCCCAGCACCGAGACGGCGATGATCGCCGTGCCGACCCAGTAGACGAAGTCGATGGGGATGGCGTTCACACCCCCGATCGCCACGGGCAGGGGGATGCTCACCATGAGCGTCTCGAACCCGCCCACCATCGTCACGGGGATGTGCAGGGCCTTGGCGATGGGCAGCATGATCCCGCTGGCGAGCTGCACGCCGACGTTGTCGATGGCCAGGGCCGCGGCGGCGATGAGTTGGCCGCCGACCTTCACTCGGGGCGAGATGCCCGAGACATCATCGATGACGCCCACGAGCATGATGACGGTCAGGCCCAGCAGCACCGAGAGGGGGACGTGCCAGGGCAGGCCCTCGGCGTTGAGGTGCTTGGTCGTGTGCCACTGGATGAGGTTGTCCCCGGTCTTGGCGGCGATATAACTGAAGAAGATGCCCGCGAGGATGCCCAGATAGACGGCCACGCCGCCGAGATAGGCGATGGGCATCCGGTGGACCTTGCGGGCCTCGCTGGGGCGGTCGATCACGCCGTTGGCCACGGCGAGCCGGCGCATGATCGGCGTGGCCGCCAGCGCCACGATGAACGACACCGCCAGCACGCCGATGTACCCCTCAAAAATCGAGAGACGTGTTGGGTCCTCCGGCGGCGCGGGCGGGTCCAACGCCGGGGCGTTCAGGTCGATGGGGATGGGGAGTTGTGACAGCAGGCGGATCAACGGCGGCTCTCCGGCCCGACGGGTTCGGCGGGCCACTCCATCGGCGGGCCTTTCCCGCCCCGCACCCACGCCGCAACGTCCGCCAGGGTGCGCTCCAGCGGGATCGTCGGTTCGAACCCGACCGCTTCCCGGATACGGGTGAGGTCGGGGCCGCGCTTGAGGAGGTCCTCGAAACCCGCGGCGTAGGCGTCAGTGTATCGGACACGGGTGATGGACGACTTGCTCCCGGTCACGGCGATGGCCAGGTTCGCGAGCTCTTCGATGGTGATGGTGCGGTCGGAACCGATGTTGAACACCCGTCCGTGGGCGGCGGGGCATTCGAGCAGGCGGGGCAGCACGCCCGCCACGTCGCGGACATCGCAGAAGCAGCGGGTCTGCGCGCCGTCGCCGTAGACCTCGA
>DDSA01000143.1:0-260 GCA_002343715.1 Phycisphaerales bacterium UBA2402
AGGCGCCCGCCGCGGCCGCGCCGACTGCGCCGACCGCCGAAGCACAGGGGGACATCACCCGGCACCCGCTGGTCCAGAAGACGATCGAGCTCTTCAACGCGCGCGTGGTGAGCGTGCAGCCCCGCGTGCGCAAGGAGTCGTGACGGCCCGGCGCCCCTCGTGCCGGGCGATGCTCACGCGCGGCAGAGGTGTTGATTGATCGGTGTGGGCGTTGTCCGGTTCAGCAGGAGCCCCCCTCCCACGCCGCGAAGAAGGCTTCG
>DDSA01000143.1:465-4564 GCA_002343715.1 Phycisphaerales bacterium UBA2402
CCACGCCGCGAAGAAGGCTTCGACATCGGCCCCATCGACGCCGCCGTCGTTGTTGACATCGGCGCAGGATTCGCCGTCTTCCCAGACGCCGTAGAACGCCTCGACATCGGAGCCGTCCACGCCGCCGTCGCTGTTGAAATCGGCGATGCACGCGGGACAGGAATCGCCGAGCCGCGCGATGAAGGCGACCGAAGAGCGGCCCGGGCGGCTGGCGTTGCCGACGATGGTGCGGCCGTCGGCCGAGACGGCGTAGGCGATGTTGAGCCGGTAGCCCTGGAGGTCGGCGCCCTGCGCAGTGAGCAGCGCGGCGAGGTCCTGCATGCCGCCGTCGGGGGTCCAGATGAAGGCTTTTTCAGAGGTCGAACTGCCGGAGGAGAAACTGAAGCCCACGACGGTGTTGCCGTCTCCGCTGGCGCCGAAGGCGCTGGAGAGCCGGGTGCCGGGCAGACGACCCAGGCCGATCATCCCGGTGTCGGAGCGCCAGCGCACGGCCTGGAACTTGTCGGCGAAGAAGTCGTTGTCGGAGCCGAAGCCCACCACGGTGGTGCCGTCGCCCGAGATCGCGTTGGCCCCGCTGTCTTCCGGGCCGCCGGGGATGTCGCCCAGCGTGGTCAGCCCCACGCCGCTCTCCCACAGAAAGGCCTGCCCGGGGAAGGCGCGGTACTGGCCCGCGATGCGCGAGCCGTCGTGCGAGATGCCCCACGCCAGGCTCTGGAAGCCGGAGGTGTCGATGCCCGTCATGCCCTCTTCCTCGCTCCAGCGGAAACCCGTCGCCGCGAGGAAGCCCGTGTAGGTCTCGCCCGCGATGTAGTTGCCGTCGAGCGAGACGGCCCGGCCCGCGTTGTACCCCACTTCCACCAGTTTCTGCATTCCCGTGCCGGGCGTCCAGCGGAAGCCCTTCAGGTTTCCGTTCTTGTTCTCGACGACGTAGCCCGCCACAACGTTGCCATCGCCCGAGCAGGCCGTGCCCGCGGAGGCGAATGACTGGGAGTCCTCAAACTCCGGGAACCAGTCCGTCGGCAGGCCCAGCCCGACCATGCCGGTCGAGGACGTCCACCGGAAGGCCTCGCTGCCGTTGGAGCTGTCGGCCCACCCCACCACGACGCGGCCGTCCGCCGAAACGCCCAGGCCGGCGCTGCCGCCCTGACCGTTGGCCAGGTCGCCCAGCACCATGAATGTCGCCGGACCCGCGAAAGCGCTGCCCGAAAGAAACGCGGCGGACACCAATGCACGACGGACGTTCACACACATCATGGTCATCTCTCCTCAGGAGTGGGGTTTCGATGGCGTCGGATTGGACGCCGCGTGGGCTGATACGTTCCGACAGTCACGGCGCTTCAATTTTTCGTTGCCCAGTTCAAATCTTCGCGCGGCGGTCGGGCGTTGTTCGAGCCGCCGCGGCTACTTTTGAGCATGTTCGACAACCTCAAATCCCTCGGGGCCTTGGCCGGCCTGATGAAGAACAAGGACAAACTTCGCGAAGCGGGCGACCGCGTCCGCGCGAAGATGGAGGCCACCAGGGTGATCGGCGAGGCCGGCTCGGGCGCTGCCAGGGCCGTGGCGACCGGCACCATGCGCATCCTCGAAGTGGAACTCGCTCCCGGGCTGGTCATGGGCATGGCCGCGGATGAGCAGACCCGCGCGCTCGCGGGAGGGCTGATCGCCGAGGCCGTGAACGAGGCCCTCCGCCGCGCGCAGGTCGTGATGCGCGAGGCGATGGAAGAAGAGGCCCGCGCGCTGGGGCTTGATGGGGTGCCGGGGATGGAGCATCTGCTGGGATAGGAACACGCCGGGGATCGGGCGCCGGCGTGCGGACATGTCACCGGACCAAGCCTCGGCCCGAAGGCCGTCCGTCAGTTCGGGCAGCGGTCAGCGCCATGTCACTTTTTTCTTCCATCGACGCCTATGAGCTCGACCCCCGCGCAGGCGAGGTGCGCGTCCGGGTCGCCCGCGAGAGCGCGCCCGCGCTCTCTCCCGCGGCGGAGTCGGAGTGGTCGCGGCAGAAGAGACGCAACGACCGTCTCCACGATGGGCCGATCCTGAGTGTGGTTTCCTTCGATCCGGGCCGCAACGAGATCGCCGCGCGCCGCGACGGGTACGCGCGCCTCGTGGTGCAGCCGCGTGTGCAGACCGGGGTGCGTCAACTCTCCGTGACGGCCGTTCTGATCGCATACGAAGGGGGCAGGAACGGCCGCGCGTTCGCGCTCATGGGGCGCCGCTCGCCGGGCACCCGCATCTACGGCGGCCTGTGGGAACTCGGTCCCAGCGGCGGCCTGCCGGCGCCCGCGCCCTGCATCGACACGCTCACCGCCGCGGACCTGCACCGCCACCTCGCCGACGAGATCGCCGAGGAGGCCGGGCTGACCGTGAGGACCGAGGGCGTGCCCGTCGCGTACATCCGCGACCGCGTGGCGCACAGCGACGATGTCGTGCTCCGCTACACCCTGGGCGAGCTCCGCGAGGCGGCCGCGTCGCCCGCGAACTGGGAGTACTCCGAGGTTGTGTGGATGCCCATCGACTGCGCCGCGGCGTGGGACAACGAAGACACCATCGCGGCGACGCGGGCGCTCTTCCGCGTGCTGGGGTGGATCGACGAGACCTGACCCGCTCTACCCGGTTCACGCGGCGAAATCCCTACCCTTACCGCGTGACACGCGTGATGTTCACCAGCCCCGACCCGCTCGCCACCGAGGCCTTCGGCGAGGCCGCCGCGCACCTGCTGCGATCGGGCGATGTGGTGCTCCTGCGGGGCGAACTGGGGGCGGGCAAGACCGCCCTGGTCCGCGGCATCGCGCGAGGGCTTGGCATCAAGCCCGGCGCGGTCTCCAGCCCGACCTTCGTGGTGGTCAACCAGTACGCAGCGCCCGGCGCGATCACGTCCCTCACGCACGTGGACGCCTACCGCGTGACGAGTGTTGATGAACTCGACGCCGCGGGGTGGGACCGTCTCTTTTCGACCGGCGGCGCTGCAGCACCCGGCACCGCCGCGGTGATCGAGTGGCCCGACCGCATCGCCGCGGCGCTGCCGGCCGAGGCGGTGTCCGTGGAACTGACCCATGCGGGCGAGCACGAGCGGGAGATCGCCGCGGCGTTCCCGGATTCCTGGGCGTTGCGCCCCGATATGGATCTGCTCATCGGGCGGCGGGCCGTCGTGTGCCCGGTGACGGGCCGCTGGGTGCCGCCGACGAGCAAGACGTACCCGTTCAGTGATGCGCGTTCGCGGGATGCGGACCTGTACCGGTGGATCGTTCCGGTGGAGGATGGCGACCGGTGACCGCGGCGAACACCCGGCGGTTCTGGCTCACTCCGGCCTCATCATCGGGAAGAGCATCACATCACGGATGGTCCGCTGGTTGGTCAGGAGCATGACCAGCCGGTCGATGCCCAGGCCCATGCCCCCCGCGGGGGGCATGCCCACCTTGAGGGCACGGATGAAGTCGTGGTCGAAGGTGCGGAAGGTCTGCTCCTCGGCGCTCTTGCCCTCGTCCAGCCCCCGCAACTGCTCGCGGAACTTGGCCTCCTGCACATCGGGGTCGTTGAGTTCGGTGTAGTGCGGGGCGATCTCCATGCCGGCGATGAAGAGGTCGGCCCGGTCGGCGAGCACGGGGTTCTCGCGCTTGGGGCGGGTGAGGGGGCTGATGGCGGCGGGGTAATCGGTGATGAAGGTGGGCACGGAGGGGTCGAGGAGCGACTCGCCCCTTTCCTCGAAGAGTTCGTTGACCACCAGGACCGCGTCCATCGCGTCGATGGCCTTCGCCAGGTTCGGGCGCATCGCCTTGAGCGTGGCCCGGGCCTTCGCATCGTCCTGCATCTCGAAGCCGTACGCCTTCGCGAAGAGTTCGCCGTACGGCACGCGCCGGAAGGGACGGTTGTAGTCGATGGTCAGGTCGCCGAAGGCGAGCACGCCCGGCGCGGCGCTCTCGCGGGGCGGGCCGAAGCGCTCCAGCCCCGGGGTGCGGGCCGCATCGCGCACGAGGCTCTCGGTCATCTCCATCACGGTCTCGACATCGCCGAAGGCGTGGTACGCCTCGAGCATGGTGAACTCGGGGTTGTGCTGCTTGTCCAGCCCCTCGTTGCGGAAGTTGCGGTTGATCTCGAA
>DDSA01000143.1:4876-8304 GCA_002343715.1 Phycisphaerales bacterium UBA2402
ACAGGTCGATGTCCAGCGCGTTCATGTGGGTGACAAAGGGCCTGGCCGCGGCCCCACCCGCGAGGGTCTGGAGCATCGGCGTCTCGACCTCGACGTAGCCGCGCCCTTCGAGGAAGCGGCGGGNNAGCAGAAGGCGGCATACGACGTTACAAGGAGACTGGAGTTCAGATGAGCGACTCGACGGTCTCCATCATGGTCTCGTAATCCCCGAACGCCTCGTAGGCTTCGAGCATGGTGAACTCGGGATTGTGCTTCCGCGAGAGGCCTTCGTTGCGGAAGTTGCGTCCGATCTCGAACACCTTGTCCACGCCGCCGACCAGGAGGCGCTTGAGATAGAGCTCCAGCGCGATGCGCAGGTAGAACTCGCAGCCCAGGGCGTTGTGGAAGGTTTTGAACGGCTGCGCCGCGGCGCCGCCGGGGATCGCCTGCATCATGGGCGTCTCGACCTCCACATAGCCGCGTTCGTGGAAGAAGGCGCGGATTTCGCGGAGGATGGCCGACCGCATCAGGAACGTCTTTTTGACGTCGTCGTTGGCGATCAGGTCGAGGTAGCGCTGGCGGTAGCGGATCTCGACATCGTGGAGCCCTTCGTGCTTCGCGGGGGGCGGCGCCAGGCTCTTGGCCCCGGGCAGGACTTCATCGGCCCAGATCGTCACTTCGCCCGTCTTGGTTTTCATCACGCGCCCGCCGACAATGAGGATGTCGCCCAGGTCGGTGAGTTTGGCGAGTTTGAACCCCTCGGGACAATCGCGCTGGCTGACGGCGGCCTGCAGGTCGCCGGTGGCATCCCGCAGTTGGAGCCAGATGAGTTTGCCGTTGTCGCGCAGGAGCATCACGCGCCCGGCGACCTTCGCCGCCGGGCGGGGGTCGGTGAAACCGGGTTCCTTGCTCCCCGCGGCGTGGGCGGCATCGGCCTCTGGGCTGTGCAGGGCGCGGGCGGCGTCGTTGGTGATGAGGCCCTCGGCGCGTGAGCCGTACGGGTGCAGGCCCAGGGCGGCGACGGCATCGCGGTTGGCGCGGCGTTGGGCCTCTAACTTGTGCGTTTCTTCGGACATGAGGGGTGAGGGTAGGAAAGGGTGGGCGCAATCGCCGATGCGCCCACGCCCGGCGAAGCGCCGCGCACCCAAGGTGCCGACCTGTGGCCCGGCGCGGTTATGACCGCAGCCGTTCGAAGCACCACGCCGGGCCTTGCAGCACCAGGCCGTCGAGCATGGCGGTGGTCTTGACCCTCTTGCCGGGCTTGAGCGCCGACCAGGGGATGCTGGCGGCCCGCGCCCCGAAGAACCGCATCGGCGCGATCGGCGTCAGGTGCAGGTACATCTCATCGGTCGAGGCGTGGATGCTGAACCCCATGTTGACGATGCCCAGGCTGAAACTCTGGTAGGTTTTGTGCAGCGCATCGGCCGCGGGCGGCACGGGCGGGTAGGCGCTTACAGCGGGGTTCCAGAGCATGCGGAACGCGGCGTGGATGATGATCGGCACGATCGCCAGCGCAAAGACCGTGAACCAGACGCCCGCGAGCGGCGAGGGCGACCTCAGCGTGTGCGTGATCAGATAAACATGCACCGCCGTGATGGCGGACATGACAGCCAGGAATGGCCACACCGAGTAAGTCGGGCGCGTCATGATGCAGAGCGTACGAGGGCTTCCACATTCTCGGCGAGCAAGGGCGTATCCGCGGCGACCGCGCTGCAGAGACGCCGGCCCAGGCACATGTCGAGTTCGTGCGGCGCGAGGCCCGTGCCGGGGCGCTTGATCGTGAGGTCCGTGCGGCGCAGCGTGTGCCCCGCTGGCAGGTCGGCGGCGGCCACGAGGCTCTGGCGCGAGACGGAGCGGACGTCCCGCTCGATGGGCAGGACGCGCTTGAGGGACTGAACGCGGGTGCGCAGCACGGCATCGGCGATGGCGGCGCGGACGGCTGCGATGCGTTCCATCGCGGCCCCGAACTCACCGGGAGTGAGGAGCGACGGTGCCCCGCGCGGGTCCCGGGCGGCGCGCGCGTACCAGGCGAACTTATCAGGCTCCAGCGAAGCCGCGTGGTCGGGGCCGGGTGCGGCGCGGTCGAGGGTGACGTGTTTTTCGAGGATCTCGGCGCCCAGCGAAGCGGCCTCGAACCCGGTGGTCGTGCCCGGTGTGTGGTCGCTGTAACCGACCGGCCCGGCGAACAAAGCCCGCAGCGCCGCCATCCCCGCGAGTTCCGCGTGCTCCGGCGGCGTGGGGTAACTGCTCACGCACTGGAGCAGCGCCACCCGGCCCGAGTAGGGGCGCAGCCACCCGACCGCCCGTGAGACCTCTTCGGGGGTGGAGGCACCGGTGCTCACGATGAGCGGGCGGCCCGTCCGCGCCATGGCATCGAGCAGGGGTCTGTTCACGATGTCCGGGCTGGCGGACTTGAACGCGTCCCACGGCAACGCCGCGGCGGCGGGAACGTGCTCAAGGCTGAAGACGGTGACGATCGCGTGAAGACCCAGTTCGTGGGCCAGGTCCGCGACCCGCCCCATTGCTTCGATGGGCAGTTCCAGCCGCCGGAGCATCTCGACGGGGTCGCGCTCCCCCGCGGCTTTCTGATACGCGGCGAGTTTCGCGGCGCGGCTCATCAGCCGATCCGCCTCGAAGTACTGGAGTTTCACCGCATCGGCCCCCGCATCGGCCGCGGCGCGCGTCAGTTCGAGCGCCCGCTCCTCGCTGCCATCGTGGTTCACGCCCAGTTCGGCGATGATGTACGGTCGGGCGCCGATCCGGGTATCGCCGATGTTCATGGTCGCGGTCCTTTCGAGTGCTGCATCTTCGCGGTTTCTTCTCGGGACGCGGTGCCGTCTACGCCGCGGCCCGGCGCGAGAGGATCGTGTCGGCCATGAGCAGGTCCACATCGCTGTCGATGTCCACCACGTCCCCCTCTCGCGTCATCACGCCGCGGCGGTCGCGTCCGAAGAAGGCGTGCGGCCCGGGGGGTACACCATCAACCTCCATCATCAGCGCCGCGCGGGTAAGGGCGATGACGCCGCCATCGGGGATCGCGGCGGGGGGGAGTTCCTGTCGCCGGAAGACGCCGTGGTTCAGCACATCGCCCTCCCAGGGCGAAACAGCGCCATCGTCTGTGAGGCGCGCGGTCCACCACGGATGATGCTTCCCGACCGGGGCGTAACTCTGCACACTGTCGCATCCCGTGCGGCGCAGGAGATCGAGGGCGCGATCGATCAGGTCCGGCGGGCGGACGGGCACGTTGGCATAAAGGATCACGAACGGGTCACGGGCTTCCCGGGGCCGGTGGCGGTCGATCCAGGAGACTTCTTCCGCGGCGTGGCGCGCGGCATCGTCGATGCGGGCGGTGTCGGAGGCCAGCCCAGCGGGCCGCCGAAGGGGCATCACGCCCATCTCGAGCGCCACGGCCAGGGCACGCGGGCAATCGCTCGACACCGCGATGCGCG
>DDSA01000143.1:8564-8787 GCA_002343715.1 Phycisphaerales bacterium UBA2402
CCTCGATGGTCCAGGCGATGCACGGGCGACCGCCCACCGGTGCGATGTTCTTGCCCGGCACTCCCTTGCTGCCGGCACGGGCCAGGATGATCGCGGTGGCGTCGTTCACGAACCGATCTCCACGTGGGACTGGATGCGCCGGTCGCGCACGTTCGGGGGCGGTGGCAGCGGGCTGATCCGTTCACCCTCGGATGCGCGTTCGAGCGGGTCGATGACGCACGCG
>DDSA01000143.1:9056-9570 GCA_002343715.1 Phycisphaerales bacterium UBA2402
CCGCTCGATCTCGCCGTAGACGGCATCGCGCCGCGTGATGCGGGGAACGATCCAACGCGCCGGCAGGCCGGACGCGCCGGCGGGGCTGTTCCGCAGAAGATGATCGACCCCCTCGGTGATTCGGGCTTCATCCCACCCGGTCTCGGTGTGCATGTCGATGCTGATGACGCCCGCCCCGCAGTCGAGCAGTGCTTCGGCGTCCTCCGCGCCTCCCGCGAGCCGTGTTCGCACGTGGACCGCGGCCACGCCGTTGATCGCTCCGATGCTGCGGGCCAACGCCGCCGCAAGGCGAGCGGGTGATCGGCGGGCATCGATCGTCACCGCCAACTCGCCGGAAGATTCGGCGAAGGCGGCGATGCGGTCGGCGGTCGCGCCGTGGGCGTAGCAGGCATCGAGCGTCAGCGTTTCGATCGCCGGGCAGCGGGCCCGCGGGTCTCGGGCGAGGCGCTCGGAGATCTCCGCCACGGGGCGGTAGGAAGAGGCTCGTGTTGGGGAAGAGGGTAGACATACGTGG
>DDSA01000047.1:0-6662 GCA_002343715.1 Phycisphaerales bacterium UBA2402
AGTTGAAGGGCGTATTGAACGGCGAATTCCAGTTCGTCCCGTAGTTGAAGGGCGTGTTGAACGGCGTGTTCCAGTTCGTCCCGTAGTTGAAAGGCGTGTTGAACGGCGAATTCCAGTTCGTCCCGTAGTTGAAGGGCGTGTTGAACGGCGTGTTCCAGTTCGTCCCGTAGTTGAAGGGCGTATTGAACGGCGTGTTCCAGTTCGTCCCGTAGTTGAAAGGCGTGAACTGCGGGGCGAAGGTCTGGGCGGGGAAGAACGCCTGCTGCACGGTCGGCTGATTCACGTGCCGCGTGCCGGTTTGGTTGTAGGCCTGATTGGTGTTGTTGCCGGTGGTGTTCCACACGGGCACGAGACCGATCCCGGGGATGAAGGCCTGGCCGGTGGGCGAAGTGGTGAAGTTGGGCGTGTTCCCGTTGACGGGGTTGGCGCTGGTCTCGTTCGGGTTGCCGGTAACTGTGCCGTTGGAGTACGTGCCGAAGTTGTTCATGCGTCGTGTCTTTCTGTCCCGTAGGAAGGGGACGGTCGGTCGCCGAAGCGGGTGTAAGCAGGGCGCTCGCACGGTGCGAACGCCGCACGCGCACAGGCCGCGGCGACGGCTGATCCCGTTCACAAGGAATCGGGTGCGGGTGTATCGACAGCGGCGTGCCCGCGGATCGGATTCGATGGGGTGATCGCCTCAGACCGTATCGGACCGACCGGAAGCAGAGAGGTCGGGCTGACTCGCAGGGCGGGGAACTCGGGAGACGTTCGGGCGTCAAAGACCGGCATCAGGGGATGCACAGGCCGAAAACCCGACGGCTGCAACGGATCGGGTGTGATCGTGGTACGATAGAGAGACTGGCCCCGGCTTCAACGGGGCCGCTTTGCGAAGGGATCGCCGTATGTCCACTTTCTTGCGACGGAATGTTGGCCGCGTGTCGATGGCCGTGTCGGCCATGATCGGTGTGTCGGGCATGGCGTCCGCGCAGACCGCCGGCGCCCCCGCGCGAACCACCGCCCCCGCGGCGGCCGCGCCCTCGATGCGGTTGTCGGGGATGCCGCAGCGCGACACGCTCATCCGCATGCAGCGGCCGATCACGATCGACTTCACCGATGTCACGCTCGAGGCGGCCATGAAGTTCATCGCCGAGGTAACGGGCGCGGACATGGAAGTCATGTGGTCGGACGATCAGAACAGCATCGGGCTGGACAAAGAGAAGATCATCAACCTGAAGATTCAGAGGCGCACCGCGCTGGATGCGCTGGAGCGTCTGCTCGAGAAAGCCACGACGGAATCCAACGGCCCCGGCGGCAATACCTGGCAGATCTCGGAGGCCGGGACCCTTCAGGTCGGCCCCAAGGAACGGCTCAACAGGTTCAAACGGATCGAGATCTACTCGGTGCGCGATCTGCTGCTCGAGATACCCAACTACGCCAACGCCCCGGACTTTGACCTGCAGAGCGTCCTGCAGAACTCCGGGCAGGGCGGCGGCAGCAGCCAGTCACCGTTCCGGGAGCAGGGCGATCAGGACCAGGTGACGACGCGCCCCATGCAGGATCGGGTGGATGAGTTGATCCGCCTGCTGACCGAACTGGTCGAGCCGGAACAATGGGTGGAGAACGGCGGCGACGGGGCCAGCATGAGGTATTACCAGAGCAGCCTCATTGTCAACGGCCCGGACTACATCCACCGGCAACTCGCCGGTTATCCATACTGGTCGCAGCGGGCGACGCGCTACACGATGAGCAAAGGCCGCCGCTACGTGACCCTCGGCGTCGATACCGCGTGGTCGGGCCTGAACGGGATCCAGAACGTGCCGGTGACGCCGCCGAAATAGTCCGCCTCGCTGATGCAGAGATCAAACCGATCGAGCACGCCGGCCCCTGCCGGCGTGCTTTGTTTCGTGTCTCACGCCGGCAGCACCACGATGTCCGCGGGTGAGACGCTGAGTCGGATCGCGCTCCCCGCGGCGGGCAGGTCCGGGCCCGGGTTCGAGACCGCGCTGCGCACCCGAAGACCCGGCGCCACTTCCACGACGAGTTGGACACTTTCGCCCAGGTACGTCGTCTCGACCAGTCGGCCCGACAGGGTGTTCTCGCCCGGCGCCGCGGAGAGCGCTTCGGGCCGGATGGAGAGCCGCACGGTGGAACCCACAGAGGAGGTCGCCGATGCGGCACGCAGAACCCCGGCGGGGGTTTCGATGTGCGTTGTCTCATCGGCGACGGCGCGGACGGTGCCGGAGAAGAAGTTGGTCTCGCCGAGAAACTCACAGACGAAGGCGTCCCCGGGCTGCCGGTAGAGGCCGGCGGGCGTCCCGACCTGCACGATGCGCCCCGAACGGAGGATGGCGATCCGGTCGGCCATGCTCAGGGCCTCCTTCTGATCGTGAGTGACGTAGACGGTGGTCATGCCCGCGGCCTTGCAGAGCCGCCGTATCTCGGAACGGAGTTCGATTCGGAGTTTGGCGTCGAGGTTCGACAGCGGCTCATCGAGGAGCAGGACGCTGGGTCGGATGACCATGGCACGCGCCAACGCGATGCGCTGCTGCTGGCCGCCGCTGAGTTGATTGGGTTTGCGCTGCGCGTAATCGGCCATCTGGACCGATCCGAGCGCTTCCATGATCCGTCTGCGGCGCTCCTCGCCCTTCACCTTGCGGATGTCGAGGCCGAAGCCGACGTTCTCGAAGACGCTCATGTGCGGCCAGAGGGCGTAGGACTGAAAGACCATGCCCGTCTCGCGCGCGTTGGCGGGCGCGTGCGTGACATCACGGGTCTCCCCGGCACGCGTGAAAAGAACCCGCCCTCCGGATGGCTCGATGAACCCGGCGATCATGCGCAGCAGGGTGGTCTTGCCGCACCCCGATGGCCCCAGCAAGAAGAACAGTTCACCCGGCTCGATGTTCAGCGAGATGCCGTCCACCGCGGCGGAGGGCTTCCCACCCGATGAGGCGGGGAAAATCTTAGAAAGATTCTCAATCGTGATCGCCGTCGCGTCGCCCTGTTTGTTTGCTGGTGGGGTGGGCATGGGTGCAGAATGTAGGTTTGTTGAAAAAGGGTTGCATGGACGGGGGAATGTCTGTAGTATTTGGCTCCCCGGCCGTCTCTCGTGCATCTACGGGGCGGCCGGATTCACTCCCGCGCCGGAACGTCCTTGGATTCCTGAGTTTTCTCGAAGGTACTCGCATGAGACAATCCCCCGTGACGATGGAACTGGCCCGTCTGCGTCGGTTCAAGGCCCAGATGGCCCCCGACCTGTCGATGCAGAAGAGCGTGACGGACCTGTACAGGACGTTCACGAAGCAGCAGAAGGCGGTGAGCGAACTGGACGACACCTGGCGTCAGATCGCGCCCGAAGAGTTCGCGGATCGGGCCAGCCTTCACAAGATCAGCGCCAACGGGGTGATGACGATCAAGGCCTCGGACTCGGCGACGGCCTTCGAGTTCGACCGCTGGCTCCGTTCCGGCGGTTTGCTCGAAATCAAGCAGCGCTGCAAGACGACGGTCAAGAGCGTGAAGATCGAGATCTAAAGCCGGGTCCGCCGCGCTGCTGGAAACTCAGGTGTCCGCCTCGCCGTCGGGCTCTTTGCCGGCGATGCCTGTCGCGATGCGCTTCGCGGGGAAGAAACGCAGCAGCAGTCCGCCGAGTTCGTACAGACCGTACAGCGGACCCCACATGAGGATCATCGAGGGCACATCGCCGGGCATGAGGCAGGCCGAGACCAGCGCGCAGGCGAAGAAGGCGTGCTTGCGGTACTTCGAGAGGAAGGCCTGATCGATCATCCCCGCCCATCCCAGCAGCAGGACCACGATGGGCGTCTGGAAGGCGATGGCGAAGCCCAGCGAGGTGCTCAGCAGCAGGCTCACGTACGCGCTGACGCGGTAGTCCTGCCTGATGCCCGCGGTCTTCTGCAAGGGTGAACTGAGGATACGGGGTGTGCCGTCGGCCTCCACGCCGATGCAGACGCGCCGCTCGCTGAGCGTGCGGTTGATCCATTCAGCACCAACAGCGGGATCCTTCGGATCACCGTCGAGCACCGTCACCAGCGGGAGCGTCACACCCTCGGGCACGTCCACGAGGCGCGGCTTCTCGACGCCGATCTGCGACCCGAACTCGAGAAAGAAGGCGAGCAGGATCGGCATGACGACGCGGAAGAGGAAGACCAACCCGCCCGTGGTCAGGACCACCGAGCACGGGATCAGAAAATAGACGAACCGCTTCTCGCGGTCGTACAGCCCGGGCTTCACGAACAGCCAGACCTGGTACAGCAGCCAGGGACTGCCCACCATGATCGCCGCGATCAGGCTGACCTTCATGTACGCGCCGAACGTTTCCAGCACCTCCGTCGCCTGCGGGATCGGCGTCTGTCCCGCATCGAGCAGCGCCTGTCGCAGCGGCTTGAGCAGAAACCCAAGCAGTGGCTGACCGAAAATGAGCGCTGTCAGCAGGATCGGCACCAGGCCGATGAGCGCCCGGATGAGGCGCTTGCGCAGTTCTTCGAGGTGATCGCCCAGGGGCATCACCGCTTCGGGAGTTGATGTTGGGCTTTTCGGTGTCGCCATCGGTCGCGGGGCGTGGAGGGTACGCGGCTGAGAGTCCACTCACCCCGCGGTGCCTGTCGAGGGCAACGTCGCCGTTCTTTCGGCCCGTAAATTGCCTGTGATGTTTCAACGCACGCTCAGTCGCCGTTCGACACCGTTTCTATGACGCATCAGGTTGGCTCCACGCGTGACCATTGACACTGATATAGATTGAACTCTTGTTCGTACAAAACCCGAAAGTGATAGGATTCTTGCAGTTCCACGGAGGGGGTTCCGGATTTGGCCGCCAAAGGGCGGACTGATGGCGCATCCATACACCATGAACGGAGCCACGTTGGAGGATCAGGATCAGGAGTTACCCCCCGTGTTGGGGCGAATCGTCGCCGGCACGCCCGAAGAACGGGCGTTGGATGCCGCGCGCACCGCATCGGATCGAGTGGCCGCTGCGGCGGTCTCGGGTGATCAGAATGCCCTTCGTGATCTGTGGGCGGCGAACCGGCGTTGGGTGGCCGCGATCCTTCTGGCGCACAAACCCCGTTGGGCGGATGTCGAGGATCTGCTGCAGGATGTGGCAGTTTCGATGGTCAGAAAAGTGGGCGAAGTGCGTGATCCAAGGGCCGTTCGGCCCTGGCTGCGAACGGTGGCGATCAATGTGGCCCACGCCGCGGCACGATCGGGCAGGCGAAGGCAGGGGGATGAGCGTCTGTCCTCGCTGGAGGGCGGTGATGATGTTCGAGAAGGACGCACACGGGATCACACCGCAGCACCGATGAGTCTGTCCGACCGAGAACAAGGCCGTCTCTTGATGGACCTTGCTTCGCAACTTCCTGACGGCTATCGGGAACCGCTGCTCCTGAAAGCGCTGCACGACCTGAGTTACCGCGAGATCGGTGAGATTCTGGACCTTCCGGAGACGACCATCGAGACACGGATCGCCCGGGGTAGGCGACAGTTACGGGAACTGGCCGCCAAGCGGGAAGAGATGGGGCTGGGGTGCTGAGAAGAAAATTCGACCCGTCCGGACGTCGAAACGCCTGAACACACGACGGCAGCATGGTGGAAACGTCACTTCCGAGGCAGGAAGGGCGGCGGGCCGGTTGATTCCGCGTCCGCGACGGAAAGAGCCTCGGCCCGCATCCTCATAAGAGGGAACGACTTTTCACCGGGCCGCACATGGACCACAGCGAACTCGACATTCATTTTTCTCGGATCATCGACGCCCGTGCCGGCGCTGCCGACTGGGATGCCGTGGAACGACACGCCGCCGCCGATCCGGGTGTCTGGAAAGCACTGGCGATGACGCAGCGCGACGCGACGCTTTTGAGCGGTTCGGTGCGGGCTGAGGTAATCCGGGCCGAGTCCGTGACGCTTCCGGCGTTGACCGAGCCGGCGGGTGATCTTTCCTTCGCCAAGGCGCAGGTCTCGCTCCGAGCGCGGCGCGTGGCTACTTGGGCGGGTTGGGCCGCCGCCGCCGCGCTGGGAGTAGCCTTCATCAACAAGCCCGCGGCAACCTCCCCCGGCATCGGACAGACGGCTGGTGTCGGCTCCGGGATCCAGAACGCCGCGGACGCCCTTAGCCTGTACCTCGAAAAGGGACAGGCCGATGGGAGCGTGATCGGTGAACAGCCGAATATGAAACTCGTCGATGTCAATCGCCTTCCCGAAGGGAAGGGGTTCGAAGTCATCTATATACGACAGATCGTGGAGCGGGCGCGGGTGGTCGATCTGTATCGGTTCTCATCCGATGAGTCCGGTCAACCCGCACCGGTGCCGGTGCAACCGGTTCGAGCACGGGCCAAGCCGGCGGTTTGAATATTCATCAAGACGGGTGCGACGCTGGTGGCGCATCCAGGCACTGCGGCGGTGCGAAACGGTCACCGCCGGATTCCCAAAACCATGGGAATCTCCTCGCCGGCATTCGTGAGCTCGCACAGGGGTTTCAGTTCGAGGAGTCTTGCACATGACAAAGCACAACACCATTCAATCTCGCACGTTTCGGGTTCTCCCCTTGACCGCCGCGGCGCTGGTGATCTGCGCGGCGGGCTTCGCGGCCGCGCAGTCCGGTGAGGGCGGCCAATCCGGCGGCAAGTGGGAAGAGTTTTCCAAGCCGTTGAACAAGAAGAGCAGATCCTCGACGTCGAACC
>DDSA01000047.1:6864-7086 GCA_002343715.1 Phycisphaerales bacterium UBA2402
GTCGGCATCCGACGGCCAGAATACCTATTCGCTCCGCATCGAGGGGGATGAAATCAGCGCCGAAGTGAACGGCAAGCCGGTGCCGCAGGAACGGATCCGCCGGCAAGGCGACACCGTCGAACTGCTGGACAAGAAGGGCGATGTGCTCCACACGTTCCGTGTCGGAACAATGCCCGCGGGCCGAACCGGCGCGTGGGCGGGCGGATTCGGCCAGCCGCCCGT
>DDSA01000149.1:0-141 GCA_002343715.1 Phycisphaerales bacterium UBA2402
GAAGGCGGCGGTGGCGCTGCGCCCCTCGCGCCGCCAGCGGCGGACGATCTCCAGCGAGAGGCCCGAAGTGGTGTACGGCAACCCCGCGCTGCGCAGGCCGTGAATGACCGCGGCGGGGCCTTCGGCGTAACCGATGCGCAG
>DDSA01000149.1:463-630 GCA_002343715.1 Phycisphaerales bacterium UBA2402
CGCGAACTCGATGTAGGCGTGGTCGAGCACGATGATCGCATCGGGGGCCGCTTCGCACAGGGTCCGCACGTCCGCCTCGGTCGCTGTCAGGCCCGTGGGGTTGTTCGGCGAGACCACGAAGACCGCCGCGGTGCGGGGCGAGAGCAGTTCCATCGCACGCGCCAGGG
>DDSA01000149.1:884-3837 GCA_002343715.1 Phycisphaerales bacterium UBA2402
TGTCGGCCCCGCAGAGGGACGAGAAACGCGGCAGCATCTCGAAAGTGGGATCGGTGAGGATCACCTCGCGCCCCGGCTCCAGGTACGCTCGGCAGATTCGTTCCAGCGCATCATCGGCCCCGGCGGTGACGATGACCCGCTCGGGCGCGATCCCTTCATCCGAAGCGATCTCGGCTTCCAGCGCCCGCGCTGATGGATAAGACATCACCGCGTCGCGCGACGGGCGAAGAACGTCCAGGAACTCCGGCGTCGGCCCGGCCCCCTCGTTGGCATCAAGGCGCAGATCGATGGGGCGCGGGTCGGCAGCGCGCGAGTAGGCGGACGCGGGGAGTCGGGAGATGGGCGTGGGCATGGGGATGAGTGTGTGAATCACACGGCGGCGAACGGCACGGGCTACGGGATGACCTGCGCGATGGGCGAGATGACGATGTCCGCGCCCCCTCGGGCTTTGAGCAGCGGGATCAGGCGGTGGAGTTTGTCCCTGGGCACGGCGGCCTTGACGGCGAACCCCGCATCGCCCGCGAGTTGGCTGAGGGTCGGCTGCCGCATGCAGGGCAGGATCTCGATGATGGCGTCGAGGCGGTCCTTGGGCGCGTTGAGTTCGAGCATGACGCGGGCGCGGGCTTCGAGCACGCCGCGCAGCAGCATCGCCAGGTCGGCGATGCGGGCGCGCTTGGCGGGCAGGTCCATCGCGGCGCGGCTCGCGTAGAGTCGGGTGGAACTGGTGAGCAGTTCATCGCAGATGATCAGGCGGTTGGCCTCGAGCGTCGCCCCGCTGGCGGTGATGTCGAGGATGCAGTCGGCATCCTCGGGAGGGAAGACCTCGGTGGCGCCGTACGAGCGGACGAAGCGGTCGCCCCGGCCCCGCGCCGCGATCCACCGTCGGCCCAACCGTTCGTACTCGCCCGCGACCACCAGCGACCGTTCCGGCAAGCGACCGTTCACCAGAATCTCAGGCGGCGCGGCGGCGACCAGCCTCACCGCATCCAGGCCCGTGTCGAGCACTTCGACAATGCTCGCGTCCAGTTCCGCGGCCCAATCGGCCCCGGCGAACCCGACATCGCGCGTGCCCGAGTCGAGCATCTCGATGATGTTCTGGGGCTTGAGGATCTTGGTTTCGACATCGGGGAGTGAGACCGAGGGACGATAGCCCCGGGCCGAAGCGCCGATACGGATGCCCGCCTCGGCGAGCAGTCGTGCCACGCCGTCGTGCATCCGGCCCTTGGGAAGGGCGAGGCGGAGAGGGTCCGTCTTGATGGGTGTTGTCACGGGGTCGCTCGCGTGAACTGTGCGGGGTTCCGCGGCGGCGTGCGGGGATCACTCAACCCCCAAACGAACACGACGCCGGGCGAACCCGGCGTCGTGGAGGAAAAGACCTACGAAGCATCACCGGGTCGGTGCGTGTCCATGATCGTGGTGATGGCGATGGTCGAAGAACATGAGGTGCATGAGTGAAGGCGGGATGCTCCCCGGAGTCAAGCGAGATCATCCATTCAACATACCCCGAGTTCCCACCGGGCAAAGAAAGCGGCGATGTCCATCCCATCTACGCCGCCGTCGGCGTTGACATCGGCATCGTCACCGCCGAGTTCCCACGCCGCGAAGAAGGCGATGACATCATCGCCGTCGATGCCTCCGTCCTGATTGAAATCGCTGAAACACGGGAGCGGATGGCGAATCGCGGCCTCCGCCGCGGCGCGAATCTGGTACAGCAGGGGCTGTATATTGCCGGAACTGGTGGTGTCGGTGGCAAAGACGCCGACCATGCCGTCGTCGAAGTCGATCCACGATGAGAACCCGCGCGCCCCCGCCGCGAGGGCGCCGGTCAGCCCTCCGAGGGTGTCACGCTGATCGAGCCAGACACCCACGCCGTAGTCGGCGCTGCCGTCGAGCGGGCTGCCCGCGATGGGAATGCCGATGGGCGGCTGACGAGTGAACATCGCCGCGACGGACGCCTCGGAGAGGATGCGGGTGTTCCCGTGCAGGCCGCCGCGGCGGAGCATCTCCATGAAGCGTGCGAACTCCTCGGCGGTGCTCTCGCAACCGCCGGCGATTCGCGGATTGTCGGGGCTGGTGAGCACAAAGCGCGTGCGGACGAGGCCGAGGGGTGCGCGGATTCGGTTCAGGAAGAGCGTGTTCCACGGCTGGCTCCCCGCCGCCTCCGCCGCGGCACCGGCGGCGTGCATCGAGACCCCGCCGTAGAGAAAGACGCTCCCGGGTGCATCTCGCAGGGGCGCGGCGGCGATGCGCCGGGCGGCCTCTTGGAGTGTGATGGATGCATCGCCGACCGCCAGGGACTGAGCGTACAGACCCGAGGTATGCGAGAAGCACTGCGCGATGGTGATCCCCGCCTTGGCCCCGTTGAACTGCGGGATGAAGTCCACCAGACGCGAGGAGAGTGAAAAGGGTTGCGCCGAGGACTCGGTCAAGGAGAGGATCAGAGCGGCGGAGAGCGTCTTGGTCGCCGAATCGGCGTTGGCGACGCGATTGAGTGACCAGTCCCCGAAGGACTCGTGGTACACCGTCCGGCCGTCCTTCATCAGCAAAAGGTCGAACCCCGGCACGGGTGTGGCGACGTTCCGGCCCTCGATCGCGCCCCGGGCCAGGTCGGTGACGACCGAGAAGTCATACGACACGGGTTGCGCGTTCACACTCGCCGCGGCGCAGGCGGCGACAACATGGACGATCATGCGGCGTTGACTCATGCCGTGCCGAACGCGGTGTGAGGGCGGGAATTGCCGGATCGCGTTGCAGGAAAAAGACGCGGGCGGGTTCACCCGCCCGCGTCCGTGTGTCCTGTGAGTGTCACAGGCAGGGGTTTTCTTTAGCAGCCGCCCGCTTCCCAGAGGTTGAAGAAGGCCTCGACGTCGCCGCCGTCGATGCCGCCGTCCTGGTTCACATCGGCGCAGCCGATGCTCTGCTCCCACTCGGTGAAGAAGGCCTCGACATCGCC
>DDSA01000149.1:4080-17501 GCA_002343715.1 Phycisphaerales bacterium UBA2402
ATCGCCGCCGTCGACGCCGCCGTCGGCGTTGTAGTCGGCGGCGCAGCCGCAGCAGGTGCCGGTGGTGATGATGGTGATGTCGTTCTCGGTCACGACGCCGTCGCCGTCCACATCGCCCATCGCCCAGCCGCCGGAAGAGCCGAGGTTGGCCAGGGCGATCTCGGCATCGGTGCAATCGCGCACGCCGTCGAGGTTCACATCGCCGATCTCGGTGCCGAGGATGACGGTCACGAGGTGCTCGATGTCGGCCCCATCGACGATCAGGTCGCCGTTGAGGTCGGCGGAGAGGTCGAAGCCCACGGCCTCATCGAGGTCGGCCCAGTTCGCGGCCCCGTCGGTGACGAAGACGTTGTTGTACTGGGCGAAGACGTAATCGATGTCCGCGGCGTTGACGACACCGTCGGCCCCCGTTGGGCTGTAACCGCGACGGACGCCCGTGGCCGAGCCGACCAGGTCGCCGGCGCTGTCGCCCGCGGCGTAGGTCTTGCCGGTGGCGAGGGTGGTGTTGAAGAAGTTGTTGTCGCCTCCGGGGGCGGCGGCCCAGGCGGTGTCCACGGCGATGAAGCCGTTCATGCGGTCGAGGTTTCCGTTGGTCAGGTAGAGACCATCGGCGAAGTAGCGGACATCGACGGCGTCGAACGATCCGTTGCCGTCGAAGTCGCCGAGCACCTCGATGATGGCCTGCTCGCCCGAGCCCGCGGCGCCGCTGGGGGCGTTCCAGCGCGGGTTGCCGGCGCTGTAGCGCTGGGCGTAGGCCTTCATCATCTCGGTCACGTCGCCGGCATCGCGGGCGCTGTCGCCGCTAAAGTCGCCGGCGATCTTGTTGCGGCAGTCGAGCACGCCGCCGTAGGAGACGGGCACATCGGGAGTGCCGACCGTCCCCTGGCGGATGTAGTTGAGGCCGTTGAGCACGCCGTCGCTGTAGGTCGCGCCCGTGGTGCGGGCCGGCACGCGCCCGCACGCGGACTCGTTGAACGCGGCGAAGGCCGGGTTGTTGTGAACGTTGTTCGACAGCGTGTACTGCTGCACGCAGTTGTTCTTGCCCGAGTTGGTGACCATCTGGGTGTAGTCGCCGTCGAGGTGCAGGCGGTCGAGGGCGGCCAGCAGCAGGAACTGGCTGGCGGCGAACTCACCGGGCATGCCGAAGTTGCCGGGATCACTGGGGATGTTCGTGGTCGCGTCGATGCTGCGGGAGATGTTGTTCATGTACGCCGCGGCGTAGGGGTTGGCCATCGGGGGCGTCACCCGCGCGGGCAGGCCCGCTTCGGCGTTGGTGGCGTCGAAGAGGCCGTTGCCGTTGAGGTCGGTGAAGGGCTCGTTGATTTGACGGACGCCGTCGCAGTTGAGATCGACGAACGGATCGAAGGCGCCGACCCACCCCTGGCCGCCGAGGGAGGAGGCGTTGGAAAGCGGATCGCCGATGGTGGCGAGCACCGCCTGCCCGCCGATGAGCCAGCCGTTGTCGGAGTTGTTGACGATGTTCTGGGTGGTGGGGCGTACGTACTCGGTGCCGCCGTAGAGATCGTTCTTGATATCAGGAATCTCGAGCGCCCCGGTGGTAAGCCACGACCCCGAGCCGGATCCGGTAACGCCTCGCTCGGTGCCGACATACCCGATGCCCAGGCGTACGTTGCGGAGAGCGGTTTCCATGCCGCCGTTGCTGCCCTTGTTGGTCGGCGTGAAGGATGCTCCGAGGGTGTGGTTGTTGGCGGCGGTCGACAGGCCGCCGATGTTGTCGCCGACACCCCACGACGGGTCCACCCCGATGCAGTTCATAAGGGCGTTGCGAGTCCCCGAGCCCACATCGCGGGTCATCACGACGAGGTTCTCCCCCGAGGCCGCGCGTCCGGTCGTGAAGAGGTACTGCAGTTCGGTCATGGTGGCGCGCCGCATGGCGGTGCCGGGGTTGATCACCGGCGCGATGGGTGCGAAGGCCAGGGAGGTGTCGAAGATCGTGTTCGCGTCCGCGGCGCCGGGGTTGTTGGGGTCGAAGAGGTTGCGGCCGTTGAGGTCGGCGAGTGTGCTGGGCAGGTTGCCGAACCCGGCGGAACCGAACGGACGGGTGCCCGAGAGAACCGGGTTCTGGCCATAGCCCGCATCAGCCGGGGCCCGGTCCCACTTCGCCTGGCCGTCCTTTCGCACCGCGAGCGTGGTGGATACGTCCAGCGGAGACACATCGATTTCGAGGAAGCCGCCCGCGGAGGTGCCGGGCGAAGCGTAGATCGCCTGGTACATCGCGTTGGTGGTCAGCGGCGCACCACCGGGATTGCCGGAGTTGTACAGAGCCGGGGTGGGGTTCTGGTTGCCGCTGGTGATGTACAGCACGCGGTTGTGATAGGCGAAGGAGGCTCGCCCATCGACCACCGCAGGGCCGCGCGCGCCGCGGATCCCCAGGGGACTGGGGGTGGTGTCGTCCCCGGTCGCGCCGCTGCCGCGCCCGTTCAGTGTGAGTTCGATGAATCCGTTGACCGAACCGACCACGCGGTACTGCACACCCCAGACCTGCGAGGTGTTGGAGGGTCCGGCGGAGGCGAGTTGCTGGATGCCGGAGAAGAGGTAGCCCGCCACCCCGTTGCCGTCCACGTCGATGAAATCGTGGGTCGAGGCGTTGGACCTCACGTAGTTCTCGAGCAGCGTTGCGCCGCTCACGTTGATCAGGCCGGTCTGTGCCGCGGCGATACCGCAGCACGTCCCCGCGGCCGCCGCCATCCACGCTGTACGATACTTCGTCATTCGAATCCTCTCTGTTCTGTGCCCGCTCGCGGCGGGCCTCCATCCACAATCGAACACACCACCGATCGGCGCAACAAGGAGGCACGCCGTCTTGACACAATCCGCACGCGGCCTGTGCGCGATCCTCACGCGATCCGCGCGCACCGCGAGCGGCCCGGCAAAGGGACGCTCGCAAAGTCGCACGCTGTTGGCAGGCCGATCGACCCAAGACGCGAACACGGCTTTCGCCGCGGCCGCATCGCTCTCTCTCCCAAAGTCCACGACCGGGTCTATTGACCCGGCCGGATGTCCACTTTGTTGGCCCCGCCGCCCATGCTCCAGAACTTGTCGCCCCAGAGGCGTTTCTCGATGGTGGTCTCGATGGACAACTGCTCGACGTGTCCGTCGACAAAGGCGAAGTTGGTGGTCCCGCCGCGGGCGCTCTTCTTGCCGGGGTGGTGGCGACCGATGGCGTTCATGTTGGTGCGGGTGCCGTCCTCGATGGCGCCCACGATCACCGCGTCGTCCTCGATGTCCGTCACCCGGGGGTAACGGTAACGCCCATAGCCGGTGGGGTCGTTCAACGGCTCGGCGTAAACATTCACGCCTGATGAAAGACCGATGAAGGGCGTGATGGGTCGGTGGCTCTTGAACAGGGGCGTCTCGCCCGCGACCTTGACAGCGGCGTAATCGCTGACGGGGTTGAACTCGGTGGTCAGGATCGTGCTGCTCGAGAACTGGATGTCCGAGTCCTTGACGAAGATGTTCTTGCGTCCCCCGTCGCTGCTGAAGAACTTGTTGCGGGGGAAGATCGCGGCGTTGCCGGTGAAGGCGATGCGTTTCACCTGCCGGTCGTTGGGTGTTGTAGCGCCCACGCCGCCGCCCAGGTCATTGATCTGGCCCAGTTCCCAGTGATCCGAGTTCGGGCCGGGGTTGGTGGCGGGCGCGCCGCCCCGGGGCATGCCCGGGCACTGGAAGGCCGACTCGGGCACGCCACCCTCGTTGAAGATGAAGTAGGACCAGTGAACGTACCCATGATTGAGGTTCGGGTTGGTCTGCTGCTGATCCTCGAACCGCCAGGAAAGGCCCGATTCATCCGCGCCGTAGACGTAGTGCGGCGGGTAGTACTGCTTGCCGCTGATCAGGTAGCCCGCGATGCCCTGCACGACACTCCGCTCGCCCGCGGCGCACTTGATCATCCTCCCCGTGGCCCGCGCCTTGCCCAGGCTGGGCAGAAGAATACCGATGAGCAGGGCGATGATGGCGATCACGACCAGCAGCTCGATGAGCGTGAAGCCCGAGCGCTCTGACCGCCTGCGATGTGCCCTTGTGCCGTGCATGACGTTCCTCGTGTGAGAGAGAAGCAAGCGCACCACGGCACAAGCCGCACGCGCTATCTATGAGCACATGAGAATAACAGAAGAGTGTCAAGAGACCGTTGCGGCGGTGTGAAGTCCGCGCTAACTCACGGCCGCGCTGTCAACAGAGATCCCGAACGAACCGTGGACACACTGTGTTGATTTCATTCAGTTCTCGTCACCCATTGATGCGCCTCCCGCTCCCCCCGCCCGGGGGGTGTCGTCGCCCAGCGTGCGCTTCTTCCGCAGCAGGTGGTGGTAGTGCTGGGCGAAGCGGTGTGCCTCATCGCGGATCGCCTGGCAGAGTTTGAGTCCCGGGTTCTCCCGCCCGAGCCGGATCGGCTCGCTCGCCCGCTGCACGTAGATCAGTTCCTCCTTCTTCGCCAGCGAGATCACCATCGGCGGCTTCACGGAGAGCACCGCGAAGGCGTCCATCGCCGCGTGGAGTTGGCCCAGGCCACCGTCGATGATGATCACATCGGGGTAGAGTTCGGCCCCGTCGCCCGCCTCGCGGTAGCGGCGGCTGACGACCTCGCGGATGCTGGCGTAATCATCGTTCCCGGCGCTGGTGATGCGGTAGCGCCGGTACTCGCTCTTGAAGGGGCGGCCGTCGATGAAGCAGACCTTGCTGCCCACCGTTTCGCCGCCGCCGAGGTGCGCGATGTCGATGCACTCCAGACAGCGGATCGGCTCGTCCATGCCCAGCGTGCGCTGCAGGCTCTTGAGCGCTTTCCGCGGCTCGAAGATGATCGACTCGGCCTCGGGCTGCCAGTTGTCACGTTTGTCGGCACGCTCGTCGAGGCGCTCGACGGCCCGGATCTGGTCGCGCAGGGAGGCGGCCTGCTCGAAGCGCAGTTCCGCGGCGGCCCTGGCCATCTCCTCTTTCATCTCGCGCAGCATGGCGCTGCGCTTGCTGCCCAGGAACCGGACGAGCCGCTCGGTATCCGCGGCGTAGTCCTCCTTGCTGATCTTGTCGGCGCAGGGGGCGGTGCACTGATTGATGGCGTGGAGCAGGCACGGCCGGAAACGCTTGTTCTTCTCCTCGCCAGCGGTGATGTCCAGGCTGCACGTTCGGAACTTGAAGGCCCGCTGGAGGACCTGCACCGCCTCGCGCAGCGCCCCTGCGTTGGCGAAGGGTCCGTAGACCCGCGCGCCCTTCAGCAGCGCCCGGCTCGCCTCATCACCCGCGCCGGTGGGGTCGCGCGTGACGAAGACGCGCGGGAAGTCCTCGCCGGAGGTGATCACCAGATACGGGAAGGTCTTGTCGTCGGTGAGGCGGACGTTGAACCGGGGCCGCACATCCTTGATCAGACGGTTCTCGGTGAGCAGCGCCTCCCATTCGCTCTCGCACTCGATGGTCTCCACGTCGTGGACCGCGTCGAGCATCGGGTTCTTCTGAAATCCCAGCTCGGCGGAGGGGACGAAGTACGACGCGACCCGGTCGGGCAGGTTCAGGGCCTTGCCCACGTAGAGCACCACGCCCTTGTGGTCTTTCATCAGGTAGACCCCCGGCGAGCGGGGCAGGGTGCGGGCCTTCCTCAACAGGCGGGCCAGCCGCTCGTCGCGGCGCTCCGTACCCCAGGGCGGCGGCGCATCGGCGGGCGCGAACCCGTCCGCATCAACCGGTTCAGGAATGGGATCATCGGCCACGGCGTGGGGATTGTTGGGAGAGTCAAGGGCCGCCGCGGACGTGGGCGTCAGTTGCTGCTGGTCAGCAGCACGATGTTGAACGCCACCGACAACACCAGCAGCGCCCCCATCACGTACACGAGCCAGTTGAGCAGACTCACGGGCTGCACGCCGCTGACGGGGATCTCGGCGGGCGCGGCGGTCGCCTCCGCCGCGACGATCTGCGTGAGGTCGACGCCGCCGAAGTCCTTGTGCGCCAGGGGCGGGGGCTGGCCCGCGCGCACGGCCCGCAGGTCGCTGATGACGTCCTTGCAGTTGCGGTAGCGGGCCTTGGGGTCCTTGGCCATCATCATCTCGATGACCTCGGAAAGCCCCGCGCTGAGTTTGGGGTTGACGTGGTCGGGCGCGACCAGTTCGGCTTTCAGATGCTTGTGCATCACCGCCGACGGGTTCTTGCCGTCGAAGGGGACCGCGCCCGTCACCATGTGGTAGAGCGTGGCGCCCAGCGAGTAGATATCCGCGGCGGGGGTGATGTTCATCTCGCCGCGGATCTGCTCCGGGCTGATGTAATAGGGCGTGCCGAAGGCCTTGCCCTGTTCGGCTTCGGCGGCCTCCTTGTCGGAGATGGCGCGGGCCAGGCCCATGTCGGCGAGTTTCGCCGCCCCGGCGCTGGTGAGCATGATGTTCTTGGGCTTCACATCGCGGTGGATGAGGCCCCGCTCGTGGGCGTGCTGGAGGGCCTCGGCCACCTGGATGGTGATGTCGATGGCCTCCTGCTCGTTGTAGCGACGGTTCTTGACGATGACGTCGTAGACCGTCGAGCCTTCCACGTACTCCATGACGAAGTAGTGGTAGTCGCCGGCCTTGCCGACGTCGTAGGCCTGGACGATGTTGGGGTGGTTGAGTTGCGCCGCGGCGCGCCCCTCGGCGTAAAAGCGCTCGATGAACTGAGGATTGGTGGTGAACTTCCGAGGCAGGACCTTGATGGCGACCATGCGGTCGAGGCTGATCTGTTTGGCCTTGAAGACCGTGGCCATCGCGCCCGCGCCGAGTTTGCTGAGGATCTTGTAGCCGGGGATTTTCTGGCCGCTGCGCTCGGCCTGCGCGTATTCGCGCAAGCGGGCCATCTGACGCTTGGTGACGTACTCGTTCTGAACCAGCAGGTCGGCCAACGAGCGCTGGTTGCTGTCCTCGGCGAGGCTCTTCGACTGGGTGAGGCAGTGCTGCACCTCTTCGGGCGTCGCCAACTGATTGTCGATGACCATCCTGCCCAGGATGGTGTCGATGTTGGACCCCTGTTTGGCGACCTCCTGCCGGACTTCCTCGGCGCTGGGCACCACCGGCCCGGTGGAGCCCATACCCCGCGAGAGAGCGCTGGTGGTGCTCCCGGCGCGAGATAAACCCGCCGCGGACCCCGCCGCGAGGCGGGGCGTTTCACCGGGATCGGGTTGGCGTGCTTTCTGGCTCATCGAGTTGGGGGGTTGCGCAAGGGGGCGATGGTACGGACCTCGGTCGCGCTGCGTTCCCCTTCCTAGAAGTACGGTTCACGTATCGGCTTAGTTTCGTCGTACGTAGAGATTGAAGCAGGATTCTGATCGGTAGTCGGGCTGATGCACTCCAATCCGGACCCTATCAGATTCCTGATTACTTCCCCCGATGAGATCATCACGCACCACAGGCTGTGGGGACCGGATCATGCGATGCGAACAAGCGCCGATCACATTTGTATGGTTTGACTCCATAGTGTTCGGGCTTTCAATCGGGAACGGCTACTTTCACAGGATGCGCCCGCCGTTTCCACGTGCCCGCATCCCTCACTTCCTCATCAGGTTACACCTATGCCCAGTTCCCTCATCCTCGGCGCCGGCATGGTCGGCGGCATCATGGCCTCGGACATGGCCCGCGATTTCGAAGTCACGATCGCGGACATCCGCGAAGAGGCCCTGTCGGCCGCGGCGGCGCGCGCACCGGGTCGGATCAGGACGGTGCGGGCGGACCTCTCGGACCCCGCCGCGGTGACGCGGCTGGCGGCGGGGTTCGATGTGGTGATCGGGGCGCTCTCGAGCCGGATCGGGTTCGCGGCGCTGCGGGCCGTGATCGAGGCGGGGCGCCCCTACTGCGACATCTCGTTCATGGCCGAGGACTTCCTCGAACTCGATCAACTGGCGAAGAGGGCGGGGGTGACGTGCGTCACGGATTGCGGTGTCGCGCCGGGGATGAGCAACATCCTCACGGCCCACGGCGCGGCGATGCTGGACCGCTGCGAGCGCATCGAGATCTACGTCGGCGGCCTCCCGCGTGAACGGCGATGGCCCTTCGACTACAAAGCCGCTTTCAGCCCCGCCGATGTGATCGAGGAGTACACGCGCCCCAGCCGCCTGGTGGAGCACGGGCGGACGGTGGTGAAGGAAGCCCTGAGCGAGCCGGTGCTCATGGATTTCGCCGGCGTGGGCACGCTGGAAGCCTTCAACACCGACGGCCTGCGCAGCCTGATCGACACGGTCGGCGCACGCCGCGGCGTGCCGCACATGAAGGAGCAGACGCTGCGCTACCCCGGTCACATTGCGCTCATGCGGGCCTTCCGCGAAACGGGCCTGTTCTCGCAGGACGAGATCAGCGTGCGCGGCGCGAAGGTGAGGCCGCTGGACGTGACCAGCGCCCTGCTCTTCCCCAAGTGGACGTACGGGCCGGGCGAGGAGGACCTCACCGTCATGCGCATCATCGCCGCCGGTGAGAAGCGCGGCAGGGCAACGACGCTGACCTGGGACCTTCTCGATTTCTACGACCGCGAGACGAGCAGCACGAGCATGGCACGAACCACGGGCATGCCCTGCACCATCGTGGCGCGGATGCTGGCACGCGGCACGTTCAAGTCCCCCGGTGTCAACCCCCCCGAAGCCCTCGCCGATCAGCCCGGCACGGTGGATCACATCCTGCATGAACTGTCAGAGCGGCGGATCACGTACACGTTCACGGAATCCACGTGAATCGACATTCGTTCAGCGGCGAATAACGAGCAGCGACCCCGCGCGGCCGCGGCACGCGGATTGCATCACGTTCGTCCTACCACCGTCCAACCCGTGTGACTTCCACCCACCCTCGCGCCGCCGTGTCCTCCGACCCCAACATCCTCGTCTTCCTGACCAGCGCCAAGACCGAGTTCGAGGGGCGGGCGATGGCCGCGGCCCTTGAGGCGGAGGGGATCCCGGCGCGGGTCTTCGCGGCGGCGGCCCGCATGGTGCAGTGGGAGGCGGGGTATAACGACCCGATCAAGGTGATGGTGCGGCGCGGGGACTTGGCCCGCGCGGCGGACGTGCTCCGCCAGACCAGGGCCGCTTCGCGGTCGATCGACTGGTCCACGGTGGATGTCGATGAACCGGGTGTGCTGGCCGACGGCGCGATGTGCGACTCGTGCGGCAGCTCGCTGGCGGAACTGCCGGCGGAGACCGAGGAGTGCCCGCACTGCGGGGCGTGGCTGCGGCCGGACGATGCCGAGACGGGGCCGGTGTCGGAGGGGCCGCGCGTGCCCTTTTCTGTTCGGTGGGCGGGACTCCGCAGCGCTGGCCTGACGATGGTGATGCTCAGCGGCGCACTCTGGGCGCTGGGCGGGGCGTACGCCGTGCCGCTGGCGGCGATCGTGCTCTTCTACCTCGCGTTCCGCACCGGCCCCAAGGGACGCTCGCACCCCGGGCGATAGCGCCCGGCGTACACTTGGCCCACTCGTGAACAAGGGCGCCAGAGCGTCCGAAACGCACCCAACGCCGCGGTTTTCACGCGGCCCAACGCACGCAAGAGAGCACACCATGACAAAGACGGAGCGCCTCACCATCACCGCCGGGATCGGCCTCGCACTCGCCCTCGCGCTGGGCCTGCGCGGCACGGGCGAGCCGGCACACGCCGCGCCCACCGCCGCCGAGACCACGCGCATCGCGACGGTGGACATGCTGCTGCTGGTGGAACGGATGATCTCGGGTGAGAAGTACACCGCGGATCGGGACAACTTCACGACGGAGCAGAACAAGAAACTCCAGCCCCTCGCCGATGAACTGCAGAAACTGCGGGACGAGTCGAAGGACCTGAAGGAGGAAAGCGAGCGCTTCAAGAACCTCGCCCGGGAGTTCAACGAGAAGAACCAGCGCCTGATGGAGATGGGCCAGGTCGCCAACCGCGAGGTGGAGCAGTTCAAGACGGCGCAGGTGACCGAGGCCTTCCGCCTGGTGGGCGAGGCGGCGGAGCGGATGGCCGGCGAACTGGGCTACTCCCATGTCTTCTCGACGCGCAGCGGGGCTTTCACCATCAAGAGCGACAACGTGAACGGCGCGGTGCAGGAGATTCTTGCCCGAGGGCTTATCAAAAGCCCGACAGCGGACGACCTGACCGAGCGCCTGATCGCGGCGATGAAACTCGAAGCCCCCGCCGCGGCGGTGCCCGTGCCCGATGGGTCCGCACCCGGCGGACCCAGGTAACGCGTCAGACCACCCCCGACCTCTTGACACAGGCGGTCTCCCACGCGCCGATGATGAGCCGCGTCAGGTGGCCCCGCAGCGAACCCCGAACCTCATCCACCGATGGGCAGGTCGCGCCCAGCAGCGTGTTCATGCTCGTCACAGGCCGGCCGTGCAGCCCGCAGGGCACGATCAAACCGAAGTGCGAGAGGTCGGTTGTCACGTTGAGCGCGAGGCCGTGCATGCTGATCCACTTGCGCACGCGCACCCCGAACGCGGCGATCTTGGCCCCATCGACCCAGACCCCGGTGGCCTTCGGGTCACGCTCGCCGCGGATGCCGAAGGCGGCGCAGGTGTCGATGACGGCCTGCTCCAGAAGTCGCATGTACTCGTGCAAGCCCAGGTTGAGCCGGTTGAGGTCGAGGATCGGGTAGGCCACGATCTGGCCCGGACCGTGATAGGTGATGTCGCCGCCGCGGTCTGTCTCGTGAACCTCGATGCCGTTCGCAGAGAGCAGGGCGGGGGTGGCGAGGAGGTGGTTCGAGGCCCCGGCACGGTGAGAGATGGTGATGACCGGCGGGTGCTCGACAAGGAGTACCACACCCAGATGACCGTCCGGGTTGGCCCGCGCTGCGAGGACCCCTTCGACTCGGCGCACCTGCTCCGCGTACGCCGCGGCGTATGAAAGTCGGCCCAGGTCCACGAGTTCTACACGGGGCGGGAGCATTCGGCGTGACAGGGTACGAACGGGCCGGGCACTCTACGATTGGCCCGATGGCGAGTTACACAATCCACCCCACATCGGTCATCTCGGCGGAATCGGAGTTGTCGGAAGGTGTTGAGATCGGGCCGTGGTGCGTTCTGACAGGGCGCGTGCGGCTGGGGCCGGGCGTGCGCCTGGTGGCGAACGTGCACCTGAACGGCCCGGTGGACGTGGGCGAAGGGACGATCCTGTACCCCGGCGCGTGCATCGGCTTCCCCCCCCAGGACTACAAGTTCAAGCTCGGCGACACGACCGCGGGGGTGCGGATCGGCAGGGATTGCCTGATCCGCGAGCACGTCACGGTGCACGCCGCGACCAAAAAAGACATCCCGACGACCATCGGAGACAAGGTTTTCATGATGGTGTCATCGCACGCGGGGCACGATGTGACGGTGGGCAACAACGTCATCCTGGGGAACAGCGTGCTGCTGGCCGGGCATGTGCGGATCCACGACGGCGTGATCATGGGCGGCAACGCGGCGATCCACCAGTTCGCGCAGGTAGGCCGGCTGGCCTTCGTCTCCGGGCTGACGGCCTGCCCGGGAGACATCCTGCCCTTCTGCGTGAGCGGGGAGCGCAACATCCTCAACTCGGTGAACCTGGTGGGGATGCGGCGGGCGGGCTTCCCCCGCGAGCACATCACCGCAGTGCGCAACGTCTTCTGGCACGTCCTGTGCCAAAGACTGCCCCGGCCCGAGATGCTCGCCGCGCTCGAGGAACATGGCCGAAACTGCCCGCCCGTCATGGAAATGGCGGAGTTCGTCCGGGGCAGCAAGCGCCCGATCGCCCGGGGCCGGCGCGCCGGCATGGCCGAAGAGGCGGGCGTGCAGTGACGGACAGCGCGGCCCGGCTGTGCGTGCTGTCGAGCAGTTCCTCGGGGAACTGCTCGGTGGTGCGTGCCCGCGATGCCGCGGGGGTCGAGCGAACGATCCTGGTGGATGCCGGACTCAGCCCCCGCCGAACGCGAATCCTGCTCACGGAGATCGGCCTGTCGGGCGTCGTGCCCGATGCGGTCGTCCTGACTCACCTCGACATCGACCATTGGAATCCCGGCTGGGTCGCGGCGATGCCCGAGACAACCACGGTCTTCATCCACCGGCGGCACCGGGCGCGGGCCGAGCGCAGCGGCAAGGCGTACCTGCGCACCGGCGTCTTTGACGGTGAGTTCGAGCCGCTGCCGGGCATCCGCGCGAAAAGCGTGCTGCTCGGGCACGACGACCTGGGGTGTGCGGCCTTCCGTTTCGAGTTCGTGTGCGGGGCATCGCTCGGCTACGTGACCGATGCGGGCGCGCCGACGCCGGAGATGTGCGACCACGTCGCGGGTGTCGATGTCCTCGCCATCGAATCAAACTACTGCCCCGCGATGCAGTTGGCCAGCAGCCGCCCCGACTTCCTCAAGCACCGCATCATGGGCGGCAAGGGGCACCTCAGCAACGCGCAGTCCGCCGCGGCGGTGGGTCGGATCGGCCCGCGGTCGGACGTGGTGCTGCTGCACCTGTCGCGCCAGTGCAACACGCCGGACGCGGCCCGACGCGAGCACGCGGGCTGCCCGCGCCGACTCACCATCGCCGGGCACGATGCCCCGACTCCCTGGGTGCCGATCGTCCCCGGCGAATCTCCGGAGTTGAAGGTCGTGCGCTATCAGGGCGTTCTGTGGGGGTAGCGATTCCACTCTCTTCGAGCGAAGGCCCGTAGCCTCGAACTACTTTTCCCCGGCGTAGATCACGAAGTCGGCCCTGCCACGATCCTCTTCACGCAGTGATGATGAATCGGCATCGACGAAACTCACCGTGATGAGACGCACCCCCGGCCTCAGGCGGCGCAGCGCCTGCGCCGTGCCGCCGTCGAAATCGGTGTGGAATCGTCCCACCACGTGCAGCACCGGCGTCCCCTGATCCAGCCCGCGCGCGACGCTGTCGGCCATCGTCCAGTCCCAGAGCCATTGACTGCGGAAGGTCGCGTCGAGCGTCGCAGCGCGCTGCGGCGTCATCGGCGTCGGGGGGTCGTTCATCCCGTTCATCACGCGGTCAAAGTCCTCGCGGTAGCGCCCCGAAGGCTCGGAGTCGGGGATGCGAAAGAGCCGGCGCTGCTCCTCCCGCAAGGCCCGCAGCCGCTCGTACCCCTCGAGCCTCGCGGCGCGGACATACACCCGCGGCGCGTTGGCCGCGATCACGGGTCGGTCGGCCCCCTTCGCGGATTCGACCATCGCGCGGTGGCCCGGCGGGTAGTTGCCGGGCGTGCGGCGCAGGGCCTTCTCCATCTGCTCGGCGGTGGTAAGGCCGGTGAGGTAATCATCCAGGCCGGCCTGCTCATCTCGCTCGAAGAACTCCATCGACAGGACCGCCCCGGGCGAGCGGGCGAGCAGGTCGCGCCAGATCTCCGCCGCGGCGGCCAAACCCGACGGATGCCCGTGGTTCTCGCCGATCAGGACGACTTCCGCGGCCGCGCCCGCCTCCACGATCGCCGCGAGCGAGACCCGCTCCTCCCTGTAGCCTAGATACACGGCGAGAGATG
>DDSA01000276.1:0-8279 GCA_002343715.1 Phycisphaerales bacterium UBA2402
CCGCTCATCTACGGCCCGCCGGGGCAAGGACAGGCCAACACGAGGTTCGAGTTGCCGGGCGGGGCGCACTACAGAATCCCGCTGGGCTCATACCCGGACACCGTCTCGCCCTGGGGGATGCTCGATGCGGCGGGGGCAACGAGAGAGCTGCTCGAGTCTGTTATTCAGCCGACGGCCGTTCCTTATCGCATGGTGATGGGGAGCAACTGGGCGTCTTGGTCCGGCGGCGATTTCATCGCCAATGTTGGTGGCACTTTTCCAAGTACAACTTCCTTGTTCTACGGCCTTCGAGTGGCCGCGGGCGTGCCGGCCCCGGGTGGCGCGGCTGTTGTCCTGCTTCTTCTGGTTCGCCTGAGTACGCGGCGACAACGTTCTGCGCTACGACAGCGACCACTATCGTGCCGAGGACCAGCCCGGCGACTACGACACCAATCCCAACTGCCCCTGCCCCGCGGACTACAACGAGGATGGGGGCGTCGATGGGAGCGATGTCGCCGCGTTCTTCATCGCGTGGGAGGGCGGAGAAGCCGACACCAACTGCGATGGCGGCACCGACGGCCGCGATGTCGAGACCTTCTTCATGGCGTGGGAGGCCGGCGACTGCTGAACATACCGGCGACCGCGAGTAAAAGCCGACCCCCGCGCCGCCGCGGGGTTTTTCTTGCGCCCAGCGCGACCGTGCATCCGGGCTTTGACAGCCGGGAGCGAGCGGAGAGTTGAACTTACCCGGATTCTCTCCGGGACTGCGCGTGCGATGATCCCGGCGGTCCCATCAGGCCAGCAGCGCAACGACCGTCAGCCCATCGGTCGAATCCATGACCACGTCCGCGGCAATCAGGCGTTCGCGTTGCAGCGTATGAGCCACCGCAACGACTTTCAGCCCCGCCTCCTTCGCCGCGGCGATTCCCTTGTCCGTGTCCTCGATCACCACGCAATCCCTCGGAGTCAGTCCCAGCCTGCGCACCGTCAGCACATACCCAGCGGGATCGGGCTTGGCTTTGGGAACATCATCCGCGCTCACGATCGTGCGGAAGACCCCTGCAAGCCCCAGCGCTTCGAGCATCAGGTCGATCTCTCGCCGCCTCGCGCCGGAACAGACGGCGATGGCGGCCCGATCCCTCGCTGCGTGTATCAGCCTCACCGTTCCGGGGTACGCCCGGACATGGCCTTCTCCGATCAGAGTCGCGGCACGCTCCCATTTGAGCGCGATGAACGAGGCGAACGCGTCCGGATCGACCCCTTGACCCGCCCGGAGGCACAATCGTGCGTACGCATCGGCATCGGCGCTTCCGGCGTAGTCGTGCATCGTCGGGAGCACCTGCTCAGGAAAACCGGCCTGCCTCGCGGCGGCGTTGAAGGCCTGGAGGTGCATCCCTTCGCTGTCGGCGATAACCCCGTCAAAGTCGAAGATCACGGCTTTCTTCATCGCCGCGAGCGTAGCGGTGCACTACAAACAACGATGTTTGCGGCGTGTTCAGACACGGTCAAGTTGCTCTCTTGCGGGAGCGATACCCCTTCGCACCGAGCGGAGGATTCACCCCGTACACTGCCGGCGCATGGCGCCATTCTTCGCCTTCGATGACGGCAGGGGCATCCTCGCTCCGCTGACGGATCTGCGTCCTTCGTTCGACCTGCGCACCGGGGCGATGACGACTCTGGAACGCCTGCAGGCGACGCTGCGCGGGTTCTGCCTCGGGCTTGTGGTCCCCGATCCGATGGCGAACCTGACCCGAGAGAGGCACGCGGCCCCGGTGAATGCGCCGCCGACACGGGCGGCCCTGTACGTGAACGGCCGAGCGCCGCTCGCACCGGATTCGGCCGCGATGCTCGAACCGGGACAAGCCATCATCGAGGGCGGCAGCGGAGATCTCGTCGCGGCTCATCTTGATCCCGATCAGGCCTCGGTATTCGTGCAGGGGAAGTCTCCGCCGCTGACCATCGTGGAATCACTCGACGAACCGACCTTGCTGGCTCGGCCGTGGCACATCCGCGCGTTCCGCGATCGTTGCATCAGCAAGGACCTCGAGATACTGATTTCTGATCCCGGTAGAGAGCCGCCGCCATCGGTCACGAAGTACGGCGACCACCCCGTGCGGATCGCCCCATCAGCCCGGGTCTACCCCGGCACGGTGCTCGATCTGGAGGGCGGCCCGATCATGATTGATGAGCACGCCGTTATCAGACCCGGCGCGATCCTCATCGGCCCGTGCTACATCGGTCCGCATTCCACCGTGTTGGAGCGTGCGACGATCCGCCCGTACACCAGCATCGGGCCGTGGTGCAAGGTGAACGGTGAGATCGGCGGCACCATCTTTCAGGGTTATGCGAACAAGGCACACGACGGCTACATCGGGGATGCGTACGTGGGGGAATGGGTCAATCTCGGCGCGGGCACGACCACCAGCAATCTGCTCAACACCTACGGAGAGATCATCGCCCGCCCCGCCGCGGGCGTGGGGAATGAGGCGACCGGCCAGCAGTTCCTGGGGCCGGTGATCGGGGACCACGTGAAGACCGCGATCTGCACCCGCCTCATGACCGGCTCCATCCTGCATACCGGGGGCATGATCGCCTCTACGACCGCAGCGAGCGGGCACGTGCCCGCGTTCGCATGGATCACCGATGCGGGACGGCGCGCGTACCGGCTTGACAAGTTCGTAGAAGTCATGCGCGCGGCGATGGCCCGGCGAAAACTGGAACCGACCGCGGCCTACCTGGAGCGGATCTCCGCGCTCCACAGAGCGTCTGCGGTGACCTAGCCGACCCGGCGCTGCATCCTTTCAGGCGATTTCGCCGTGTACCGTCCCGCACCCGTTCGTCCGCTTGGTCCGCTCCCCCAGACGCCCTCACATGCCAACGCTCTACATCATCGACGGATACGCCGCGTTCTTTCGGTGCTACCACGCCATCCGTACGCCGATGAGCAGCCCGGTGACGCGCGAGCCGACAAACATGACGTTCGGCTTTGTGGGCCTGTTGCTCAAACTCCTCAAAGCCGACGGGGTCAACCTGATCAAGGCCGGCAAACCGGATTACCTCGCGGTGGCGCTCGACGTGTCCGGCGACAGGGGCACCTTCCGCTCTCAGATCTATCCCGAGTACAAGGCGACACGCCCACCACCGCCCGAAGACCTTTTCCAGCAGGTTGACCGGTGCCTGGCGATGCTCCGCGCTCTGGGCGTGCCGATCATCGGCGAGGAGGGGTTCGAGGCCGACGACGTCATCGCCACCCTCGTCACCAAGTTGCGGGCCAGACACCCGGACCTGGCGATCCGGATGGTGTCGAAGGATAAAGACCTCAAACAGTTGCTCGAGGGCGAACAGGTCGAACTCTTCGATGTCCACACCGACAACCCCTACAACGAGGCCACCCTCAAGGCCGACACCGGCCTTCGACCCGATCAGGTCGTGGACTACCTCACACTCATGGGCGACAACGTCGATAACGTGCCCGGCGTTGAGGGCGTGGGCGAGAAAATCGCATCTCAGTGGGTCCGTGATTTCGGTTCGATCGAGGCGCTCATCGCCAACATTCATCGCGTGGGCGGCAAGCGCGCCGAGAATCTTCAAAAGGCGATCCCACGCTTCCCCATCGGCAGGAAACTGATTACGCTCCGCCGGGACCTGTCCTGCGACCTCGACCTGGATCGTTCCGCGGTGCAGCGTCTGAACCTGAACTCATTGATCCCCATTTTTCGGGAACTGGGCTTCAATCGGTATCAGGACGAAGTGCGGCAGTTGACGGGGCAGACCGCCCCCCTCAAGGTTGACGCGGCGGACACACAATCTCCGGCAACACGAAAGACGCAGGTTGCCGACCCTGTCGCCGGCGGGTTGTTCGACAGAGCGGTTGAGAGCGCAGATCCACCCATCCTGAAGCCGCAGTCCGGCGCGTATCGCGCTGCCTTGACCTCTGGCGATCTGGCCGAATTGGTCAAGGAACTGGAGCACGCCGAGGTCATCAGCCTCGATACCGAAACCACGGCCCTCTCGCCTCACAGCGCGAAGTTGTGCGGGATCAGTTTTTCAACCGCCCCGGGCACGGGGTGGTACGTGCCGGTCCGGTCGCCCACGCCCGACTCGCACCTGGATGAGCGGAAAGTGCTCGCCGCGCTGCGGCCGATCATCGAAGATTCGTTGAAGCCCAAGTGCGGCCATAACCTCAAGTTCGACATCAACATTCTTCGTGCCTGCGGAGTGACGCTGCGCGGACTGACCGCCCCCGGCGGGTGCGACTCGATGATCGCCAGTTACCTGATCGACGCTTCGCGTTCGTCTCATTCCCTCGATGCGCTGGCCCTTGCCCTCCTGGGACGCACCAACATTTCCCTCTCACAGCTTGTGGGAAGCGGCAAGGAACGCCGCAGTTTCGATACCGTGCCGGTCGATGCCGCGACGCAGTACGCCGGTGAAGATGCCGATGTCGCGTTGCAACTACGGGAGGTCATGCGAACGCAACTGCGGGCCATGGACCTGATGCCGCTGGCCGAGGGTGTTGAACTGCCGCTCGTCGAAGTCCTGGCGGAACTGGAGTGGAACGGGATCACCGTGGACCCCGCCGAACTCGATCGACAGCGTCATGTACTCACCGGTCAGATTGACTCGCTGCAGAAGCAGATCCAGGCCGAGTCCCGCGCTCAACTCGGACGCACCTTCGACCCCGACAGCCCGAAACAACTCGCCGCCGCACTCTTTCACGGGCGGGATGATGATCCGCCCGGTCTGGGCATCAAAGGCGGCAAACGGACCAAAACCGGATTTTCGACCGATGCGGAAGTCCTTGAAGACCTCGCCGCCAACGACACGATCACCACGCCGATCCCTCGCCTCATCCTCGAGTACCGTCAACTCACCAAACTGGTCAATACCTACCTGGTCGCGCTGAAAGATGCGATCCATCCCAAGACAGGTCGTGTCCATACGAGTTTCAACCAGACCGTCGCGGCGACCGGTCGCCTGGCCAGCAGCGACCCCAATCTCCAGAATATCCCTATCCGCACCGAGGTGGGGCGGGCCATCCGTCGGGCCTTTGTCGCGCCGCCGGGCCGGGTGCTCATCACCGCGGATTACTCGCAGATCGAACTGCGGCTGCTGGCTCACCTGTCCCGCGATCCGGCGCTGATCGAGGCGTTCGAGAAGGATCAGGACATCCACACCGCGGTCGCGGCTCAGATCCACGGCATTCTTCCCGAGCAAGTGACCCGTGAACAGCGGAGCGGGGCCAAGATGGTCAACTTCGGCATCGTCTACGGCATCACCGCGTTCGGCCTGGCCCGCCGGCTGAAGATCGAGCAGGACGCGGCTGCGAAGATCATCGACGGATACAAGCGCCGGTTCTCCGGCATCACCACGTTCCTGCAGGAGTGTGTCGAACAGGCCCGCGTCAGCGGGTACGTCGAGACCATGCTCAAGCGACGCCGACCCATCCCCGACACGGATTCGAGCAATCCATCACGTCGGGCACTGGCCGAGCGTCTGGCGATCAACTCCGTCGTGCAGGGCAGCGCCGCGGACCTCATCAAGGTCGCCATGGTGAACCTGCACCGGCGCATCACCGCTTCGCGGGGAATCCCTGATGACCCGCTCGCCGATTGCCTCATGCTCCTGCAGATCCACGATGAACTCGTCTTTGAGTGTCCGGCGTCCGCCGCGGCGCAGGTGCAAGGGATCGTGGTGACCGAGATGGAGGGAGCGATGAAACTCTCCGTCCCGCTGAAGGTGGATGCACACGCAGGAGCCAACTGGTTCGAGGGCAAGTAGACACAACGCCGGTTCTCACTTGATACACGGAAGTCCCAATGAGCGTCGGCGAGTAACGGTCAGGATGGGGCCGCGATGGATCGTCAACCGCATCGCCGCCTCCCACCCAATACTCTGTGAGTTGAGGCTCCGCGAAGCGTTGAAACGTACGTTCCCGCGTCGCCTGCGCGGTTTGGCTGTCCCCGGGGCGCAGGTCTCCCTGGCTGTCGGTGACCGTCCCGTCCATACTTGCTGCTTTGGCTTCGCCCGTTCGGACACACGGGATCCGGTGAATTCACGCACCCGTTGGAGGGCGGGGTCGATCTCCAAGCCAGTAAGCGCGATTATCACTGCATGCCTCGCGGCACGGAATAGACTCGACCTTGATGATTGCCTTCTCCCGGATGAACTTCCGCCAGGGGTTCCGTCGAACTTGCTGGTCACGGTGCGACAACTGCTCGCCCACCGCGCCGGACTTCGGACTACCTATTCGCCGCAACTCTCGCTGGACACGCTTCTTGCGACAAACCAACTCGCCATCCGCGGCGAATACGGGACCGGCTTCATCCCGGAGTTCACGCACGCTCCGGATGCTTCATCGGTGTATAGCGGCGGCGGATACATGTTACTTCAGAATCACCTGGAAAGACGATTCGGTGACTTCGCGGCTCTCGCGCGGGAAGTGCTCTTCGACCCGCTCGGGATTCGCACATCTACGTTTCCCCCCGCCGCGCAGCGCGAACCACTCCTCGTCGGGCATGATGCCCAAGGACGCCCGTTGGATCCGGTCTGGTCGCCATGTACCGCGGCGAGTGGGCTGGTGACTACGAGTGCTGACCTCGCTGCGATATTCGTGCAAGTGCTTCGTTGTGCCAGAGGGAAGACAAGTCCCCTCGGCATTCCTGCTCATCTGGCTGCGGAGATCCTCAAACCCACCGCACCCGGGGCATCGTTCACCCTTGGGCTTCACCTGCATCACGGCACTGACGCAAACGCATTGGGACACGGAGGTTTCTTGCCCGGGCTGCGTTCAGCGGTTACCTTGATTCCTCGGATCATGGTTGTTGCTGTCGGAGTAACGAACAGCGAATCCGGGTTTGAAGTACTTCGCAACTTTGGCGGCCTGGCTCACGAACTTGCCGCTGCGCATACCTAACATAATACGCATATTTAGCCCTCATTGGCCGTTTTGGATTCACACTGAGGGGCTTGAAATAGTCCTCAAACTATTATACCATATTTGTGCATATTTGCATGAATACGACTCAGCCTAGTACCCTCGCCGAACTTCTCGCTGTCATGAGCGACTGCGTTCGACTGCGCATAGCACGGATACTGGAGCAACATGAACTGGCAGTTGGTGAAGTGGCAAGCGTCTTGCAAATACCACAATCAACTGCGAGCCGACACCTGAAAGCCATGTCGGATATTGGCTGGATCGTGCGCCGGGCTGAAGGGACGACTATTTATTACCGTCTGGTTCCTGATGATCTGGCAGAAACGATCCGATCGATTTGGTTAGCAGTCCGTTCGCATCTTGGGGCCAAAGCGGAGTTGCTCGAGGACGACAAGCGCACCCGCGATGTACTCGCAGAACGCCGAACAGACAGCGCTATGTATTTCGGGCGTGTACGCGGTGAATGGGACCATATACGAGCCGAACTTTTTGGCGGACGGTTCACATCCGCTGCGTTGCTCTCCCTGATCCATCCGCGCTGGGTCGTGGCCGATTTCGGGTGCGGTACCGGCAATGTCGCCGAAGCGCTCAGCCCGGTGGTTGAACGAGTCATCGCGGTGGATCAATCCGAACCGATGCTCGCAGCGGCGAAGGATCGCCTGTGCGGGCGGGACAATATCGACTTCGTACGTTCCGAACTGGACAGGCTGCCACTCGCCGACCGATCCATCGATGCCGCGGTCTGCATGCTCGTGCTCCACCACGTCGAGGACATCGGCGGGGCATTGCGTGAACTGCGGCGTGTTCTTCGCACAGATCGGGGGGGCGGCGTCCTGGCCGTGGTGGACATGGTTGCCCACGACCGGGATGAGTACCGAAGGACAATGGGGCACAAGCATCTGGGCTTCTCGAAACAGACCATGTCCTCGGCTCTCGCCGATGCCGGATTCATCAGCACACAGTACCTTGAACTGACAACCGATCCGAACGCCAAAGGCCCGGCTCTCTTTGTCGCCACCGGCCGCACCCAAGACTAACTCGTTTTCATCCGTCTCTTTACAACCACCCCTTTCCACACCCGCACATGACAGCCATACAAACCCCCCAAGCCGTCACCCCTTCCATTTCCAAGTCCGGCCTCGAGTTCAAGGTCAAAGACCTCGCCCTCGCAGAACTGGGCAGGCACGAGATCCGCCTCGCCGAGCACGAAATGCCCGGACTCATGGCCCTGCGTGAGAAGTACGGTTCGCAGAAGCCCCTGAAAGGCGCTCGCATCGCCGGCAGCCTTCACATGACCGTGCAGACGGCCGTGCTGATCGAAACCCTTGTCGAACTCGGTGCCGAAGTGCGCTGGGCCTCGTGC
>DDSA01000276.1:8588-8780 GCA_002343715.1 Phycisphaerales bacterium UBA2402
CCCGGTCTTCGCCTGGAAGGGCGAAACGCTCGATGAGTATTGGTGGTGCACCAACCAACTTCTGAACTTCGCCAACGGGCAAGGCCCGAACATGGTGCTGGATGACGGCGGCGACCTGACGCTCCTTCTCCACAAGGGCGCAGCCTTTGAGAAGGCCGGGAAAGTGCCGGCGTTCAACGCGGCGACCGATCC
>DDSA01000173.1:0-8601 GCA_002343715.1 Phycisphaerales bacterium UBA2402
TCGCCGCCCCTGCCGCCGTGCAGCTCGTTGCCCACCCAATAGTTGTATCCCTCGCCACCGCCGCCACCACCGCCGCCGCCGCCTTCACGGGGACGGGCTTCATTGACGGTCAGGCTGCGGCCGTCGATCTCCTTGCCGTTGAGGGCATTGATCGCGGCGTTCGCGTGGTCCGCGTTGGCGAACTCGACAAAGCCGAAACCGCGGGGGCGGCCCGTGTCGCGGTCCATGACCAACTGGGCCGAGGTGACATCGCCGTGCGCGGAAAACAGATCACGCAGTTGAGCCTCGGACGTCTTGAAAGACAGATTACCGACGTACAGTTTCATGAAAAAGATTCCTGCCCTGAGAAGAAAACCGGTGCTTCTTCTCGGGCAAGAGAGAGCGTCGGGAACCAAAGACCTGTTCCGCGGCGATCCCAAAGACCCCGCGGTAACACCATCGGAACAGGAAATGCTAGGCATCAAGATTCATCAAAGTACACTTCGTCAAGTTAGGTTTGTGTTTGTATTATTTCGGTATGCAACGATGACTGGTTCAAATCGATGATCCTGTTCGACACAATCCTCGCATGAGTATGGGTAGTCGTACGAGATCCGCGGGGCGTGAGAGCCTTCCCCCACACCGGCTCCACGCCCCGCGTCATTATTGAGTGAGAGCACCAACTCTCTGCTCGCATTCAGATCAGTAGTACCACTTTACTCATCAATCTCATTCAATCACTTGTGACCTTCTGAAGTGATCGAGGTAACGACCTCGTTGACGAACATCGTGATCTGGAGTCAGAGAACGCCACGTTCGGGCGCTTTTCGCCAGATGTGTGCCAACAATGGTCGATACTTCGCCTGACTGAGCCTCGTCGAGGCCGACGTAACAGGACGTGACATTCCCGACACCAACGGCAAGGACGCCAATGGCTCGATCGACCAGTACTTCCTCAACCACCCACCTCGCGAAGACGTACCTATCTGCCGCGACCATCGTCGTTCTTCTCGGCGCGATCGGGGCCGGTCTCACGTTTGGCCTGCGCCCTCTCGAGGATCGTGCGGCCAAAACGCTCGACCCCGGCTCGCTGAAAGTGCGCATCGTGTGGCCCACCGCCCGGGGGGGATCGGGAACGTGGCTGCCAGTGCCCACGCAGGAAGTTCTCATGATGTTGGCGAACGAGGCCGCGGGCCCTTCGCTGGACCACCTCTCCGCCGATCAACTGGCTCGCATCTGCACGGCGATGGAAGAATCAGGTTGGTTCACCGGCACGCCTCGAGTTACCCGCGAAGCCGGCGGGGTGATCACGATCGACGGTGCGTGGCGCATCCCCGCGGCGAATGTCGTGCACCGGAATAAGAAGTTTCTGATCTCGTGGGATGGCAAGCCGATGCCCCCCGGCGTCGAGACCGTGTGGACCATTTATGAGCCGGCGCACGGCCCGCCACGGAGTTCCTCCGGCGAACGCGATTATGCCCAGCCTTGGTCGGGCGAAGATGTCGCCGCGAGCCTTGAACTCCTGTCGCGGATCGTCGCCGAACCGTGGTCGGGACAGGTCAAGGGGATCGACGCTTCGAAGTACACCGAGTCAGGCGATGGCCTCGTGATCGTCACGGACAAGGACACCCGGATCGTCTGGGGCGGGCGTCCGGCCAAGCCGCGTCTTGGTGAGATCCCGACGGCTCACAAGATCGCCCATCTCCGTCAACTGGTGAAAGACACCCGCCGGATCGACGCCAACCACCCGCTGATTTACGTGAACCAGGAGCGGATGCAGTTCGACATATCCGCATCGGCGCGACAGACCGCGCTGGCCGGACCGGAGTGATCATCAACGCCCGCCATCGTCCGCACCGACCGCGAAAATATGCAGCCGGTGCCCCTTGAGCACAAGGCCCCTTTCCCGGCACAACGACTCGCACACGGCGGCGACTTCGGGCAGGTGGACCGTCTCGGCCGCCCCGGTATCGACGCGGATGACAAGTTCCTGAGGGCGGCGGCCATAGACGAGTTGGTAGTGGGTCTGCTCCGAATCGAGGAGGACGGCCTGGATAATCCCTGCCTGTTGAAGCAGTTTGATGGTGCGGTAGACCGTGGCCTTGCTCACACGGAAACCGCCCCCCTTGATCTTCTCGATGATCGAATCGGCCTCGAAGAGGCCGTCGAGACGCACGATCGTGTCGAGCACCGCCGCTCGCTCGGGGGTGTATTTGAGGCCCTCGCCCCGCAGCGTGCGGCGGAAGACCGCGCACAACGGCTCGATGATTTCCGGGTCGGGGTCGGGCATGATTCATCATCATAATCCCGAGGCCGACGCGACACCGGCGAGAGACGCGAAGGTCCGCAACCCCGCTTACGCTCCCGGCCCTTCTTCCGCTTCGCACGAATGGTTCAACTGCTCCTCATCGCCGCGATCGCCGCCACACACATGGGCCGGATCACGGGGCTTGCGGACCCGTGGATCACCGGCCGCTGGAGTTGGGTGGCCGCCTGGGCACCGATGGCGGTGCTCTGGCTTGCGTTCCATGTGTTTGCTCAACGGTGCGGGCATCGCATGGATGAGCAGGGTGATGTCTATGCGGCTGTTCGGGCCGAACGATCCATGAACGCGGCACGTTTCACCGGCACCGCATGGCACATCGTGAGTGTGTTCATCGCGCCGATCCCCGGCTTGACAACGGGTTCTGAGAGTTGGTTCACGCCCGTGCTATCGATCCTGCCCGTGCTTGCCTTGTTCATCGGGTTGTGGTGGTCATTCCACCCGCTCGACCTGCGTGTACGCGAGGCGACGCTCAGAAGGCGCCTGGAGCACACGCCCGTGCATCCCCCCCTGACTCGCGTTCAGTATGTCTGGTTCTGTGTCCGGCATCAACTCCTGCTGATCCTGTTGCCGTACTGCCTTCTCTCGGCGTGGGCGGGCGTGTCGGATGCACTGGGCGACCGGATGCCGGCGTGGACGCGTTTCGCCGGGATCGGCGTGGTATTGATCGCATCGCCCGCGGTGCTGCGAGCGGCCTGGGACACGGTCCTGATCGGTCCGGGGTCGGTGCGGGACCGCGCCCGGAGGATGCTCAGACAATACGGCGTTCACGCCCGCGGGCCATACCTGTGGAGGACACACGGATCGATGGTGAACGGTGCCATCCTCGGTGTCTTCTACCCGCTTCGGTACCTGCTCCTTACCGATGCGCTGCTCGATCGACTCGATGACAGGCACCTTGACGGTGTCCTGGCGCACGAAGTGGCCCACGTGAAACTCAGGCACCTTCCGTGGCTGGCGGTGAGTGTCATCGCTTCGGTGCTTGTCGCGGGGTGGGGTTGCGCCCTGGCCGGGCATACGACGGGTATCCCCGCGGAGGCCGCGTGGTTCGACGGCGCCGCCTCGGTCGTATCGCTCACGGCCGCCGGTCTGACCATCGGCTTTGTTTCACGCCGGTTTGAATGGCAGGCGGACGCTTTCGCCGCGCGGCATCTGAGCATCGCGTCGGGATCCGCGGTGATCACTCGGGACGGCGCGGAAACGATGAGCGATGCGCTTCAGGCCGTCGCCGACCTCAACGGCATCCCGATCGCAAGGTTCTCGTGGCGGCACGGTTCGATCGGAACCCGCCAGGAAAGACTGGCGGGGATCGTCGGCATCCCGTGCGATCGTTTGCCGATCGACCTGGCGGCGAAGCGACTCAAAGCGGTCGCGTTGATCGCGCTGGTCAGTGGTCTGGTCCCGTTCTGGTGGGTGTAACGACCTTGCCCAGGTTGGTCAGCGTGCTCCCGCACTCGGGACATCGGTCAAGGCCGCGAACTTCATACCCGCACCGAGCGCACAGGCCGGGGAGCAATCGTGGCTTCATCGCCGACCGCCACCCCGAAACAATCAATAGACACCCCAGTGTTCCGACACCGCCAGCGATCCATGCCGAGGGTGAACCCATCGACCAGACGGACTCCCGGACACCAACAAACATAACAAACCAACCCCACACCAACAGTCCGCCAAGACCCGCCGGGCTGGCGCCGACAAGGCCACGGGCACCGTGACGGAACGCGGCCGCCGCCGTTGCTGCAAGCCCCGCCACGGTGAGGACCATACACACGAGAGCGAGCAAAGGACCGATCAAGCCGAACTGTACGGTGAACACCCGCGCTCGAGAACGGATAGCCTTTCGTCTCATGCCATTACGCGATGCCGAGCACACGTTGACACAGTCCATCGCCCGCCGCGGACCGGCGATGCTCGACGACCTGCGGAGCCTCGTCAACTTCCCCACCGGTCCCAACGGGAACGGACTGGAAAAAGCACGCGGGTTCATGTCCGCCCGGCTGACAGCGCTGGGAGCGACGGAGTCGCGCTTGCCCGGCGACCCCAAGGAGGCGTGGCTCCGCGCCGGGGGCGAACCACAGGAAATCCCGCCGACCGTCATCTGCCGGAGGCTTCGTGCGGGTGTGCCGGGCGTGCTGCTCTGTGGGCACCTCGACACGGTGCACGATGCGAACGGGCCCTTCCGGGAGTTTCAACTCTCACCCGACGGTGCGAACTGCACCGGCCCGGGGTGCGTGGACATGAAGGGCGGGCTGGTGGTGGCGCTCCATACGCTCGAAGCGCTCGAGGAATCAGGGGTCCCGGTCTCGTGGGGCTTCGTCCTCAACAGCGATGAAGAGACGGGGTCGTACCACTCGGATCGGGCCATGCGCGACGAAGCCAAGGGGTACTGCGCGGGGCTGGTCTTCGAGCCGGCGACCGCGGACGGCGGCCTGGTTGTCAAGCGGCCTGGCAGCGGACAGTTCGTGATTGAAGTCCGCGGCAAGTCCGGTCACGCCGGCAGGGACTTCAAGACCAGCGTGAACGCCGTGCACGCGCTCGCGGAGGCCATCGTGCGGGCGGCAAGCCTCGCGGATCCCGACCGGGGGCGCATCGTGAACATCGGGCCGCTCACCGGCGGCGCGGCCACGAACATCGTGCCCGACTTCGCCACCGCCGCGGGGAACGTGCGCTACGAGACGCCGGAGATCGGCGATGAACTCGGCCGGGCGCTCGATTCGCTGGCGACGGAGGGCGAAGCGTTGCCGCGCATCCGCGTGCGTCGGAGTTTCAACCGGCCCGCCAAGCCGCTTACACCGGGAACCGAGGCCCTGGCGCTGGCGGCACGAACAGCCGCCGCGGACCTGGGGCAGGCACTTCCGTTCGGCTCGACGGGCGGCGTCTGCGACGGGAACAACCTCCAGGCGGCGGGCCTGCCCACCATCGACACACTGGGCGTGCGGGGTGGCGGCCTGCACACCACCGGCGAGTGGGTCGAGGTCGCGAGTCTGGTGGAGCGGTGCCAACTCGCGGCGGTGCTGATCGCCAGATTGTGCGGAAAGTCCGCCGATTGAAGGCGCTGATCATCGCCGCCGAGAAGACTCAACCGGCGAGCCATTCAGACGGCGGCATCGCGTAGGGCCTGAACTTCTCGATGGTGCCGAGTTCCTCGCGGTACAGGATCGCGCGGTACCTGCCCAGGTTCGCGGCGGCGGGCGCATCGACCAGCGCGGTCGAGTCGTTCGCCGACATCTGGAAGAGCACCCGGGCCTCGAACTCGCGGATGGATTGGCGGTCCAGGGTGCGCTCGAGATTCGCCGCGGTGTCGCACCACGCGATGGTGTGAATGCCCAGGGCCGGCCCCTCGCGGAGGATGCGGGCGAACTGCTTGTCGGGGGCGGGCTTCTCGCTCTCGCTCCCGAACGAGAAATCGTCGGAGCGGCGAAGGTCGCGGAAGCGGTGCAGGCCCATGATGATCAGGAAGAGAGGCGCATCATCACCGGCCGGGTTCGCCTCGCGCTGTGCGAGTTCCTCGGCGATGACCGCGACCGACGCCGCCGCGGCACGGGGCGCGGCGAAGGGTGCCTTCAGACGCTCGGCGAGGCTCGCGATGACGCCGGCGTGCGGCGAGTCGGCGGGCGTCGAGTCGAACAGCGCGAAGCTGCAGTGTGGGTGCGCTGAGAGGCTCATCGCAGCGCTGACCAGAAGGGCCGACGCGGCGTCCTCCTGCTGACCCACGATGAGCAGGTTCGCCGCGGACTGTCGCCGGAAGACCATCGACGTTGGGTCCTTGATCGAAACGGCATCGCCGAGCCACGCCTGCGGTGGCGCAAGACGCGGGAGAGACGAAGGGTCGGCGCGGAGCGATGCGAGCACGTGGTTTCGCGAGATGTCGGCGGGCTGGTTGCCTTCAAAGACGATGGCTGGGGGCGGCGCAGCGCGTGAGTCCGCGGTCAGCCGTTCCCTCACGGAAGCGAGTTTCGCTTCGCGCGTCTCCTCGGGGAGCCAGACGATCTGGAAAGGGCTGTTGCCCTCCACCATGCCGCTGGCGTCGTTGTAGATGGCCTCGCCGGGACGGTTGAGCAGGCGCGGGGCCGCGTTGTCCTCGGCCATGATGAGGTAACTGTCGGCCTCGCTGCACTGCAGCGCGATCCGCACGGCCATCTGCCCCAGCGTGCTGCGGGCAAGGGAGTAGGCCCCGCCGAGGGTCTGACTGCCGAGGATGACGTGCATCCCGAACGCCCGCCCCTGCCGCACGAGCCGATCGAGCAGCAGCGAGGCCTCTTGCGAGAGTTTGTCATCCTCGACAAAGAACTCCTGGAACTCGTCCACGATCAGCAGCGTGCGCGGCATCTCGGCCCGGGGCGCGGCCCTGCGGTACGCCGCGACGTCCTGCACGCCCATGTCGCGAAAGAGTTGGCCCCGGCGGGTGAGTTCCGCGTCGAGTTTGCGCAGCACGGACAGGCCGAACTCACGCTCGCTCTCGACCGCGATGACCCTCGCGTGAGGCAACGCGTGTGTGGCGTAGGCTTTGAACTCGACGCCCTTCTTGAAGTCCACCAGGTACAACTCCACCTGGTCCGGCGAGCACCAGAGGGCGAGGTTGGTGATGATGACGTGCAGCAGCGTGGACTTGCCCGATCCCGTCCGTCCCGCGATGAGGGCGTGCTGCGCGGTGCCCTGTCCCAGCGTCAGGTGCTGGAGTTTCGTCGCGCCCGCCCGCCCGAGCGGGATGCGCACCCCCTCGGCGGTGTCGAGCGACCAGACCTGATCCGCCGGGGGTGCCACCATCTCGAACGGCACCCGGACCTTGCCCAGGTCCTTGGCCAGGCGCCCGACTTCGTGCAGCAGGCGCGTTGTCGTGTCTTCATCGGGCGGGCGTTCGAACGACATGGGCCAGGGACGGAAGTCGTCCTCCTGCCGCGCGAAGACTGCCCCGTCGTGCCGGAACGTCACCGCGGCCTTCTCCATTTCAGCCACCGGCAGCCACGACGGCAGTTTGGCCCGCTGGTCGAGCGCGATGAGCGTGAAGACGCCGCACCGCGGGCCGCTGGTGACGATGCTGGCAAGGCGCTTGGCCGCCTGCTCGGTCAGGTTGGCCGGAAAGTCGGCCATGACGAGGAAACGGAAGGGCTCGGCCACCTCACCCGCGAACTCGTTGTACTGCTGGATGGTCTGGAACTCGTTGCGCAGGTACTTCTGGATCACCGTCTCCATGTGCTCCGTGAGTTCGCCCAGTTTCTGCTCGATGTGGCGAGGGTCGGTCCAGATCTTGTCCGAGATCAGCAGTTCGTGATGATCGGCCAGGTGCATGAACGCCGCGAAGGACTGGCCCAGCCCGACGGGATCGACAATCGTGAACCGTGCCTTGGCCGGCGGGAAGGCCGTCAGCAGGCGCAGCATCGCGTTGTTGAGGGCCGAGATCGCTGTGGCACGCCCATCGGCTCCGTGCCGCAGCAGCAGCGAACCCCGGTCGAGAAAATCAATCAGCACGGGTTGGGTGATCGTGCTTCCCGCCAAACCGTGCCAGGCCGGGAATCCACCGGGAAGCAACCGCGGGTCGATCGTGAACTCGCCGATCGACACCGCCTCGGGGACCGCGGTGCGAGGTTTGAAATCAATCCAAGACGTATCGGCCCACCCCGGGCACAGGGCCGCGGACGTCCGACGAACTTCTTCCGCTTCGGCGATCTGTGCAGCAACCTGATCGGTGAACTCGAGCGTGAGCGCTTCGCGGGCCTCACGCTCAACGCCGGCGGCGGCGACGAGGTCCGCATCACGCTGGGCTTGGGCGGAATGCTGGGCCGCGCCCAGAGCTTCATCCGCCTCACGCCGACGCGCCTCCCTGACGTGATCGGCCGTACGCTGGGCGGCATCGAGCCTTGCATCGATCGCGACGATGGCATCGTCGTGACGCCGTCGCAGAGCGGGCTCATCGACCGTTCGCCGCTGGCGGATGGCGAGCGTGGCCGCCTCCAACTCCGCGCGGGCGGCCCGGACTTCCGAATCACGCTTGGTACGGGCTTCGGCGATGATCGCCTCGCGCTTCGCTTCCGCGGCCTTCAGCGCCGTCTTGCCAGAGGAAGCCGCCCCGGAAAGCGCTTCGGCCAGCGCGGCCGCCGCCGCCGGCACACGCCTCCGAAGCAGGGCACGTGCCATGAACCATGCCAGCAGACCCAGGCCCAGGCCGGCACCGCCACCGTACATGACCGTCATCAGCGAGGCGGGTGGGAAGAGCATGGCACCCCCGATGGCGCCCGCCGCGATGAGGACCAACAAGCCGCCCGAGACAAAGCCGGGGCTGACGGCGATGGGTCGAACAC
>DDSA01000173.1:8819-9175 GCA_002343715.1 Phycisphaerales bacterium UBA2402
GGCTGACGGCGATGGGTCGAACACGGCTGGTCAGCAAGTCAAGCCCCGCCACCGCCTCCGCCCCGCGGGCATCGAGGTCACCCTCGGCGCCGGGTGCGTCTCGATTGATGACCGGCAAGGGCGCGTGCCCGTTCGTCCGCAGCAGCGCCTGGGCCGCGGCCTCGATTGCCCCGAGTTCCCTGCTCTTGGCCTCCAGAAGCGTGCGTGTCGCGTCGAAATCGGCCCGGGCCTTCTTGGACGCCGACTCAAACAGGGTGTCGGCCAGCCACGCACGCTCATCTCCACGCTCGTTGGCGGCCCCTTCCATCGAGTTGGTTTCGACCGTGAAGGCACGCACCTCGGCCTCTCGGCGCTCC
>DDSA01000173.1:9394-9580 GCA_002343715.1 Phycisphaerales bacterium UBA2402
CGCACCTCGGCCTCTCGGCGCTCCACAGCGGCCTCACGATCCGCGGCGTGCTGCGCGGCGGCACGGGCGGTCGTGTGGCGGTGTTCGTTCTCGGCCGTCCGAATGGCCTTGGAGTGGAACGCATGAGCGGCGGTCTGGGCTTCCGCGAACGCACGGGCCGCGGCATCGTTCGCTGCATGGGTGGTC
>DDSA01000212.1:0-955 GCA_002343715.1 Phycisphaerales bacterium UBA2402
CGGCGGCAACCCGGTCCTGCGATGGATGGTTGAGAACGTCGCGGTTCTCGTCGATGTCAACGGGAACGAGCGGCTGACCAAGAAGGCCTCCACCGCCCGCATTGACGGGGTGGCCGCGTTGGTGAATGCCCTGGGCCGGGCTAGTGTCGGTGACGCTGCCCCGTCCGTGTACGAGCAGCGCGGAGTCCTGAATCTATGAAGGCGATCACCACCCCCGCGTTCGGCGCATCTCTCATCACCGGCCCCGGTCTCGACACCGACGCTGAACCCTACATGGTTAACCCCGAACGGTCACGCGGATTCCAAGAGTCGCGGAACATCGAGGACCCCACCAAGCCGATCACCGCAGCCCAACTCGCGGACCTGCTCAGCGGCGGCGCGACAGGATCGGGAAAAGCCGTGACGCCCCGGTCGAGCATGAAGGTTGCGGCGGTGTGGGCCTGCGTTCGGGTCATTGCCAACGCCATCGCCCGGATGCCCCTGGTCACATACGAGCGGACCAGCGCCGGGCGAGAGCGGGCCACGGGGCACCCGCTCTACCGGCTGCTGAAGGTCAGGCCCAACGCGGATATGTCGTCATTCACGTTCAGGTCCACCCTCGTGGCGAACACGCTGCTGTGGGGCAACGGGTATGCGGAGATCGTCCGCCGCGGCGACGGCCGTCCCCAGGCGATCATCCCGATCGAATCCGAGCGGGTGACGCCGATCCGCGAGAAAGGAGAGGTGCGGTACCGCGTCACCACGGACGGCGCGCCGGTCACGCTGCTGAGGCGCGACGTGCTGCACATTCCCGGATTGTCGTACGACGGCATGTGTGGGTTGTCCGTGATCGCCCATGCCAGGCAGACGATCGGCGCCGCCCTGGCCGCGGATGAGTTCGCCGGCACGCTCCTGAAGAACGGCCTGCGTCCCAGCGGAGTGCTGCAGCATCCCGGCAAGCTCGGGGACCAGGCGG
>DDSA01000212.1:1169-1687 GCA_002343715.1 Phycisphaerales bacterium UBA2402
GAAGAACCTCCGCGAATCCTTCGCCGCGGTCTATGGCGGCACGGCCAACACGGGCAAGCCGCTCATTCTCGAGGAGGGCATGACCTGGTCCGCGTCCGGCATGCCACTCGAAGATGCTCAGTGGGTCGAGTGCTCGTACTTCCGCATCGAGGACATCTGCCGGTGGTTCGGAGTGCAGCCCCACAAGGTCCAGCACCTGCTCCGCGCCACGAACAACAACATCGAATCGCAGAGCCTGGACTTCCTTGGTGACACGCTCGCCCCGTGGGTCGAATCGGTCGAACAGGAGTTCAACTGGAAGCTCTTTGGCGAGGATGAGCAGGACCGCTTCTACGCTGAGCACCTCACCCAGGCCATCGTGCAGATGGACGCCAACGCACGCGGCCAGCTGTACGAGCGGCTCTTCCGCGTCGGCGCGATCTCGCCCGATGAAATCCGCGAGCGTGAGAACCTCAACGACCTGCCCGAGGGGCGCGGGCGGACGTACTGGACCCAGTCCAGCAACATGCCGCTCCCGA
>DDSA01000212.1:1884-2081 GCA_002343715.1 Phycisphaerales bacterium UBA2402
AGTCCAGCAACATGCCGCTCCCGACCGAGGCACAACGGGACGAGCTCATCCAGTCCTGGATCAAGAAGGGTTCCGGCTCGGCACCAGGCGGCGCGGGCGGTCCAACTGACGGGTCGGGTCAGCCCGACCCCAAGACCGATGACAAGGTCGCCAAGGACGGCTGACCCGTCTAGGCTCGCACAGTGGACGGCGAAAGG
>DDSA01000212.1:2341-2572 GCA_002343715.1 Phycisphaerales bacterium UBA2402
GTGCGACATGCCCGCTCGAATCGAACGGCGGTTCTCCGCCGGCCTGACCCTCCGCGAACTTGACAAGCCCCAGGACGGAAGGATCGCGACGCTCAGCGGCTACGCGGCGGTCTTCAACTCGCTCTCGGAAGATCTCGGCGGGTTCCGCGAGTTCATCCGGCAGGGGGCATTCTCGCAGTCGCTCAGCCGCGGCGATGACATCCGCGCGCTGGTCGGTCACGACACCACCAT
>DDSA01000212.1:2790-3027 GCA_002343715.1 Phycisphaerales bacterium UBA2402
GCTGGTCGGTCACGACACCACCATGATCATCGGGCGCCGGTCGGCCAAGACGCTCGAAGTGAAGGAGGACGAGAAGGGCCTGGCGGTCGAGGTCTCCGTTCCCGACACCACCGCCGGGCGTGACCTGGTCGTGAGCGTCAAGCGCGGCGACCTCACAGGGATGAGCTTCGGGTTCGCCACGGTGAAGGACGAGTGGACGCGGCAGACCAAGGACGGTGACACGGTCTACCGCCGCGA
>DDSA01000212.1:3227-3387 GCA_002343715.1 Phycisphaerales bacterium UBA2402
CGGTGACACGGTCTACCGCCGCGAACTGCTCGCGGTCGATCTGTTCGAGGTCAGCGCCGTGGCGTTCCCCGCGTACACGGACACGTCGGTCGAGGCCCGCGGCGACGTCGCGAGCCTCAAGGACATCCTGCAGGACGGGGTCCGGCGAGCGGGCACGGAC
>DDSA01000212.1:3678-4090 GCA_002343715.1 Phycisphaerales bacterium UBA2402
ACAAGGCGCGGTCCGCGCTGTGGAACTGAGAACGCAATACGTCTAGTCTGGCGCGGCCAGTGGACCGCACGCCAAGCGGGAGGCACCCATGTCAGCGATGAGCATCACGATCGATCTGTCAGCAATTCTCGACCAGTACGACGCCGAGCGGCGCAAGCTCCGCGACCAGGCGGATGAACTCGTTGCCAAGGTGACCACCGAGGACCGCGACTTCGGCAAGGACGAGGAGGCCCGTCTCAAGGAACTCCAGGACAAGATCGTCGCCCTGGGCAAGCGCTCCGAGCAGGTCCGCAAGCAGGCCGAAATCCGCAAGGGTCTGGAGGAGCCGGGCAAGCCCAAGACTCAGCGCGACGTCAAGCCCAACCTCGAGCGTGCCGACGACGACGAGGCCGAGAGCAAGGACCGCGAGAAG
>DDSA01000212.1:4373-4500 GCA_002343715.1 Phycisphaerales bacterium UBA2402
CAACTCGCTCCCCGAGGACAACCCCGAAGTCCGCGACCTGTCGGCCATCACCGGCTCAGCGGGCGGGTTCACCGTTCCGACCGGGTTCCTGGCCCAGATCGATCAGGCGATGAAGGACTACAGCGGC
>DDSA01000026.1:0-5083 GCA_002343715.1 Phycisphaerales bacterium UBA2402
ATTTTAATAAGAACCAGTCATGGACCGCGACAACCTGAACACCGACGGCATCTTCGCCGGCAAGCACACGTACAACGACACCCTGACGCCGCGGCAGATGGCCGAAGTGATCTTCGAGAACTACGACCCCGAGTTCCGGGCGAAGGCCAAGCCGGGGGATGTGGTGCTGGGCGGGTTGAACTTCGGCACCGGCAGCAGCCGCGAGCAGGCGGCGACCGCGCTCAAGTACTTCGGCATCCCGTGCGTCATCGCGGCGAGTTTCAGCGAGACCTACAAGCGCAACGCCTTCAACAACGGCTTTGTCTGCTTCGAGTGCCCGGACCTGGTCGGTTTCCTCCGCAACGATGTCGAGCAGACGCGCGTGGGCACGCCCGTGAAATCCGCGATGGTGGGCCGCGTGGAGATCGATTACAAGGCGTCGGTGGTCCGATTGACAGCCCCCGGCGGCGTGGTCAGGCCGTTCGCCTTTTCTCCCTTGTCGCCGGTGGCGCAGGAGCTGGTGGTCGCCGGCGGGGCCGAGGCCGTGGTGCGGCGGCGGCTCGCGGCGGGTGCGTAGCGGGCTATTTCTCGACGTGCAGGACGTGCAGCAGCCGGTGCACGCCCGGCGCGAGAATGACCGACACGACCACCACGAAGACCACGCCGCTGAAGAGGGCGTACGCGGTCTCGAAGAGCCGACCCGCATCGGTTGTCATGTCACCCACCGGCCCCATGCCCGTCAGGATCATCGCCGCGGCGTGGAAGGACTGGATCCACGACATCGGCTCCACCGAGTGATACCCCGCCGCGCCGCCCGCGAGCGAGGCTGCGGTGAGTGCGAGCGCTGTCAGCAGGTACCCGGCCTGACGCCGCACGAATCGGCCCGTCGAAACAACCCGTTGAGATCGGTGCTCGAACATGGAGCCAAGCGTATCGCCGCGCGCCCGCGCCATGAAACCGGTAAACGCGTCCGCGCCGTTCAGCAACCGGTGCCCGCGACGCGCGAAGCACGGCGGCGGCGGGTCAAAAGAGTGATCCCGACCACGGCGGGCAGGGCCGCCACTCCCGGCGAGGGGATAAAGGTGAGTTCGAGCCGGGGGAACGGCATCAGCGGGTGCGGGAGGTCCGTGTACGCGAAGACCAGTTCCGATGGGGGCATGCCCGGCATGGACGGGTGCAGATCGGTCAGACGGCCGGTGACCAGGAAATGCCCGCCCAACGCGGCGTTGAGGTCCGTGATCGCGGCCGCGGACAGATCGATCACGATGTCCGTTCCCGCATCATCGCCGGACACGGTTGTCAGGCCGTACGCGGGTCCGGTCCCCATCGTGGCGAACATCGCCGAGAGGGCCGGCGGGGTCGCCACGCCCCCGAAGGCATCGGCGAAGGCGGTCCACGGGAACGAGGAGCCGCTGATGCGGTAGTCCTCGGTCGGGTCAGAACTGACGTAGCCCGCGGGCAGCAGCGGCGGCCCGGGCAGGTAGAGTTTGATCGCGGCGCTCGCGACGGGCATCGTGATCGCGCTCAGGTCAAAGATGAAGTAGTTCCGACGCTCGGAGGGCGAAGAAGGAAACGAGTACCCGACGTAGTAGTTGAAAAACCCCGGGGTCGTGGCCCCGTCGAAGATGCCCCCGGAAAACGTGGAGGAAATCTCAACGGCCCTCGCGGGTGTGGCCGTGATCGTCAGGGCAGCGAATGTCAGGAGGCCCGTGCCGAGTACTCGGTGGCGTTTCATGGTTATGACTCTCTCCCGCGGTGCTCTGGCACCGCTCTACCCCAGTATACCGCGGGGCTTCGTGTACGCAAAGAGCAATTTCGCAAGCCGGAAAGCGTTGCATGATGCCCGAACGTCGGGGCGTGTGTTCTCGGCGAAAAGAACGCCGATAACTTTCATGTCTTTAGTCGGACACGACCGGGTACACCATTGCATCAACCACAAAATGTGCCATCGCGGGCCGAAGTTCCTTGTCAGGCGGGGCGAGCAATGTCCACGCGGGCGGCAACATCGCGACCGGACTTCTTTCCATCCGGCTCGCCGCCGCTACCGCGGATTCGGCGGCGACAGGATCGACAGGTACGCGCACCACGGCCCGGCACCTTCTCCGAACTGGAAGGCGACCGCCTTGCACACCTGCGCGATGTGGTTCAGGTCGTGCACGGCCAGGTATTACACAACCCGAAATTGAAATAGGTAGACGCCCGAGCAAGACTTCAACGGATATCCGTGCCGCGCGTGCCATCGATGGTGTGCAAACCCGCGTAGGCGTCGAACGTATGGAACGTGCCCGGGAAGGTTCCTTCGCCCCACATGATGCCCTGTCGTAAGTTGCCTGAATAAACACGAAGAGCTGATCCGTCCACAAACGCCATGGGAGCCACAAACCGGCCGTACGGGCCGGCGACATTCCGAATCGGGGCTTCCGAATGGAAGACGAAAGGAGAGACCAGCAGAGCCTTCTTGTCGGTTCGCCACACCTCGAACCGACGTGTTCCGCGCCATTGTGAATGGCCGAGCCGAGCCCCGGATGTCCAGAACTGGTGGTCCGCGAACAAGGCGCAACTGAGCAGAAACGTCGGGCCGCCCACGCCGCCCTGGGCGGCCACCTGCTCCGCATCGAAGAGAGAAGGACTTCGGTCGTTCCCGTCAAAGGAATAGTCGGCGATGGCGGCGGCCCAGAGGAGGCCCGACATGAAGTAGAAAGGCACGACCAGCGGGCCTCGTGACGTCTCGATGGTCGTGCTCGATCCTCCCGGCTGGGCGAACGCCGGCCAGGCATCGCGCCAGTCCGTTGCATAGAGGTGCAGGATGGTCGATGTCGTGCGCAGGTGCGCGAGCGTCCTCAGGCCCAGCGCCTTCCGGCGCGCATCGGCGAGGGAGCCCGCGATCAGCGTCACCAATGCGCCGATGATGACGATGCACAACAGGAGTTCGAGCAGCGTGAAGGCGCGTCGGTTCACGGGTTGGCATCCTTGCATACGCCCCGATCGAGCAGCAGGCCGGTCAACAGGCAGAGCGTCATGACCCCCGTGCGGTACAGCAACGCCTCTCGGCCCGCCGTGCGTTCCAGCCACGCGTCCATCAGTCCGAAGCAGCCGCACGCCCCGGGTTCGGCATGAGCAGACTCAACGGCTGTTGCGGTGAAGAACGCCAGGAGCATGCTCAGGGCCGCGAGCCGACTCCGGCACGGCCGGATGCGAAGAAACCAGCAGCCCGCCACCAGCACCTCCGCCGCCGGCAATCCCACTACGATCGGCGTCCTGAGGAACACGGGAATGGTCTCCCATGCTTCGACAGTCGCGCTGAACGTGACAGGGTCGGCGGCTTTCATCAACCCGGCCAGCAACAGCAGTGCCATCACCGCGTGCGTCATCCACCGGGCGATGCCCGCGACCACCGACGGCACCTTCGGCGCGTCCTCATCGCGGTTGAACGTCGGTTCGCAGGAAGGGTCGGTGGACATCACGGTTGCACTCTCCACGCACGATGCGGCCGTGGCTATCGCCCGGTGCAGTTGTCGCCCGTCGGCGTGTAGGAATGGCACGTCATCGTGACCGGGGTGCCCGGGAGACAACTGCCGGGAGTCGGACCGCAGGTTGACGGCGTGAACTCGCACGATCCCATGAGTGTGGAATTGACGTTCGATTTGCCCGACTGGTTCGGTCCCGCTCCCGATACGATGTTCACGGCGAACGGCCCGCCGTTGGCCGCTATTTGGTCGCAGAACCAAAGCCCCTCATCGCACCAGAGTTTAATAGTTTCGCAGCAGGTCGTTTGAAACGCGTGCACGTAGCACGAATGAACCGCCACGGCCCCCGAAGGGCACAGGACCAGCGCCGTGAGCGCCATGGTGCTGAGCGGATTCCGACGCGTGTGTCGATGATTCATGTTACACCTTTTTGTGTTGCCGAGCGCGCCATTGCCGGAACTTCAGAGCCGCCAACAAGGCGGTCGCCGAGCAGAGCGCGAAGTACCCCCAAAAGCGGAGTCTGTCGGAACCCGGTCGGGGCGATGCCGAGCTCAGCGCGGTACGGAGCGGTTCCACATTCCCGGTGGATGGATCCACCACTTCACCGCGGTGATAGTTCACGATTTGCTTCAGGACGATCTCACTCCTCATGGGGTCATGACCGTCCATCGGCACCCGGGTGATGGCCTCGAAGCCGCCGGGCGGGAGCGGCGCGACATCATGAAGCACCATACGCCGTTCGAGTCGTCCGTCCGAGCGACGTTTCTCGACCACGCCAGCGCACTCGAGTCGGAGCGGTTCAGACCATCGCCACTCGGACATGCGCACGACCGACCCCACGTCGGATGGTGCATATTGATTGAGGATCGTCGTCATGCTCAGCACACGCCCGCGGCGTGTATCGGTGTTCCATTCACCGGTGAACTCAACGGCGTATGTCACTTTGCCGCTTACGTGCCGTTCGGCACGGCACGTCCATCGCTCACCGGAACGGCGTAACCGGCCCGGTTTCACCTCCGCCACTCGTCCGATGCCAAACCCGCCGTCGGTGATCTGTGTCAGGTCAAGAAAAAAAGAACGCAGATGGGTGTTCACGCCCTGCTCGCTGGCGGGATCGTTCCGAAGGGTCGGGTCAAAGACCTTGAGTTGATTCCGCGACAACTGCCACGAGCGTTCCGGGTGAGACACGGTGTCGACGAAAGCCAGCGACGGGTACGTCACGTTGCACCGCCACGCCTCGTGATCGCCCGCGGTGAAGACGTAATGCAGAACATTCTCGGCGGGCTTTGTCGCGGAGGGAGTGACACTCGCGCCTGGTGGCAAGCCGGTCCCGCTCGATCCGGCGTTCAGGAGTGGCGTGTAGTCCGTCACCGTCCACGCGATCTGATACTCATTCATGGGACGGATGCGCTGCGATTCGTTCCAAGCGACGTCAAACCATCGCTGGACGACATCATCTGCATGATCGACCGCGGGGTCATCGGCGGACTCCGCTGCACCCGCCACAACAGCAACGATGCAACACGTCGCGAATCCAACCTTCGTCCGCCATCGCAGGCCGTCCTTGGACTGCACGGGTATCATGCCGTTGGCGGGTGCTTGCATCATGGCTCGATCGGATTGTACCCCCCCCCCCC
>DDSA01000026.1:5333-5514 GCA_002343715.1 Phycisphaerales bacterium UBA2402
TTGCCCCCCCCCCCCCCCCAAGTCAACGGAAGTTTGGGACCATAGACCATGACCACGGAGCGATCAGCGGCTCGTATCTGTGCGCGACGGTTCGTGCGGTGATCAGCAGGTTTCACTCAATGACCCGCTCCCACGCATCGCGTCGGGCTACCGCGGGTTCGGCGGCGACAGGATCGACAGG
>DDSA01000170.1:0-1039 GCA_002343715.1 Phycisphaerales bacterium UBA2402
AACAACACCCAGATAACCCTGCGCCCACGCGCGCCCAACGGCGCCAGAAGCGCCCGCCCCCGCCGACGCCGATGCACGCCGCCGCGGAGGCTCACCGCACGATTCCGATCCCCCAGCCCGCGCAGCCGGTGCGGCCGCCGAGCCAGTTCGGGCGCGCGACTCCGATCCCGCCGCCCATGTAAACGGTGGCGCATGGATGGCCCGACCGTCCCGGTCGGTGTCGGCATAAGCGAGCCGAGACGGCGAATTCGATCCCGTATTCGGATCGCAGTCAGGGGTTGACGTGTCCCCTGATCTCCTGCGACAAAAGAACAGTTTAGTCTTACTGGGTGAGATTCCTGTCGGTACCATGAGCGGCGGGGTCATTCGCGTTTACCGATCCCTTACGTGTCACTCCCATCCACGCAGGATTCTCATGTCGTACTGCCACCTGCCGGACGGCAAGTTCAACATCCGCATCGACCTGGTGCAACTGATGCGAGTGCCGGGAGCGGAGGTCACTCCCGACGGCTGCGTGGAGTACATGCAAGACCCGGAAGGCGATCCCGGGGAGTGCGGCGAGTGCTTTGCCGCCTCACCCGACACGACCGGGCCGGATGTGAACTTCGACGGCGCGGTGGATGAGTCGGATGTCATCTTCATCCTCGGTGCCTTCGCGGGAGGGACCGCGGGCGGCGACTACAACGGTCGATGTCGAGGATGTCGCGCAGTTCGTCAGTGATTACGCGGGGGTGACGCCGTGAGTCTCCGCGCACAGCATCGGGCCTCGGTCGTCGCCGGGTTCGCGTGGCTTGTCGCGATATCGTTCGCCCCCGCGCAGCCGATTGGCTTTTTCCCGTTTCCGCTTCGCGACGGCGCGTACGCAAACGGCTTTTCTGGTCTATCGGCCTACGGGCGACACGCGGGCGGAAACACGGCACTTTCGCGGGATGGGCGCGAGTCCTTTGTGTTCACGGCGTTCTCTGCACCGTCGGAAGTTCGCTATATCGTTCCACCGTTCACGACCTTCGACATGGGCGGGTGGGACATCGCCGATGAC
>DDSA01000170.1:1253-19631 GCA_002343715.1 Phycisphaerales bacterium UBA2402
GGCGGGTGGGACATCGCCGATGACGGCATCGCCATGGCGGGATATCGGCCTCACCCGAATCGGGTGTATGACACAATCCCGCTGATCTTCTCCGCGCAGGACGGGCTGCGTGCGCTGAGCGTTCCCGGCCCCAACTAGTCCGCCGAGTTCGTCGGCATCAGCGGCGATGGCCAATCCGCCGTCGGTCACGCCCGCCGCGGCTCCGGCTTTGGTGAGATCCGCGATGCGTACAGATGGAGCCGAACCGCAGGTTGGCAGTTCATCCCGCCGCCGAGGCCGGACATCACGCAGTGGAGCGAAGCGGAAGCGACGAATCGCGACGGCTCGGTAGTCGTGGGTGCAACCCTCTCAGTCTTCGGGATCACGGGCGCGTTTCGGTGGACCGCATTGAGCGGGAGCCAGGAATTTGAAGCGCTTCCGGGATCCGGGTTTGGAATGACTCGCGCTTTCGGGGTGTCATCAAATGGGCGGCTCATCGTCGGCGATGGAGACGATCGCACCGGCAACTTGCACCCTGTATTATGGGTGCCGGGCGGCGTGCTGGATCTCGGCATCGCGGGCAACTACCAATCGGGACGAGCGAAAGACATGAGCGATGACGGCCAAAGTGCGGTCATCAACTTCACGAGCAACACAGGGCTGTACCCCGAGGCCGCGGGAATCTGGACCAGCGGAACGTGGCCGATGCTCGCCCACGAGTTCCTTGCTCTTCACGGCATCGGTGTTCCCGCGGGCATGTGGCTGACGCACTGCGAAGCCATCTCCGCCGATGGCCGCACTTTCGCCGGGAACGCGAGGTACCGGGACGCGACCGGGCGCGACGTGTGGACCGGGTGGGTGGCGACGGTGCCGGGTGCGATGGTGACGGTGGCCTTCTTCGGCCTGTTCATGGGACACCGAAGCCGCCCGTGAGCCGTTCGCGTCGCGCGACGGTGCGGGCGACCACCATCGCGGACCATCATCTTGATCGTCGCTGTGAACCGCCGAACACCTTGCGCCGTGCTCTTGCGGCACGCGCCGTTGCCGCGGATCGTAACAATGACACGCGGCACGCCTTCGACCCATCGGGGGCCTTCGTCCAGTGACACCACGCGCGGCCGGGCTGCTGCTTCCGTACCCTCTCTCAGCACATGGCGAGGAAACTCAGGAGGCACAGCAGCATGACGCGGCGGCGGGGTTCATTCAGAGCGAGGAGCAGTTTCATCGGGCACCTTTCTTTGGTTGTGCCAGACTGCATTCAACCGGCGTGCCAGAGGTCCGCGCTGGAGCCTGAGACCGAGAAAATCAGACCGTTGGACGCCGGACGACTCGATGCAGGGTTAGCGTGTACTGGCGTGTTGCGTCCGGGCAACATGTGGCGTTGTTTCCTTGCCACACTGTTTGGGTTGTTCAGCGTTGCGGCCGCGCAACCCGAGCCGGACTCACTGGCCCCTCCAAACCCTTCCGAAGCGATGCGGGCGTATCGCCTGGTCCATGACTGGGTTCGATCGTTGGACGTGCCGGACACGACACCGACCGGGCAGCCCATGATCCCAGGGGCGTGCGTGGTCCTTCGTTCGGCGGGGGGGATTGTCGGACGCGGCGCGGTTTTCGCGGATGACAACTCTGCCCTGCGGGCCGCTGCGAAGGGGGCTATTGAAGAAGCACGTGCTCGACTGCGACTTCCGAACGATGCGCTGGCCGCGGAACTAGCCTTGGCCGCGGCGGCGGAATGGTCCATCAGCCTCGAACTCGCCGGGCCGCTGATCCCGATCAAGCCCGTGACTTTTTCGGACTGCGACTTGGAACTTCAGCACGGTCTCGACGGGGTTGCGGCGCGGGTGGGGGGGATCGGCGGCACCCTCTCCGCGAACTTCCCCGGCTTGATGCTCGCGTTGGGCATGCCGCCCTCCGATGCACTGGCCGCGGCGATCTCGACCGCGGCCGGAAAGCCGAACATCGCGCTCAAAATGGACCCGAAAGGACAGCCCGGGCACATCGCCGAGGAACACCGGGCCATGTACTACCGATTTCGAACGACGCACTTGGCGCAAACGGTGCCGGGGGCGGAGCCTGTCTTCCTGTTCCGGGGCGGGCGGGTGGTGGATGTCCGCGAGATCACGATACCCATGCTGCGAAGGTTTGCGTTCGATCTGGCCGAGCGGCTCGCTGGTCGTCGGGGTGCCGACGGCGCGGCCACGAACCCTCTGACGGAGCCGTATTACTCGTGGCGAGGGCGGAGTGTGACATCGGCGGATGAGGTGCTCGATGAGATGTTGCGCCACTTTGCCTTGCTGCACTTTACGGCGCTGCGGGGCGAACCGGCTGAGCCGGAGCGGGCCGCTGAACTGCGGGCCGCGGCAGCCGCCGACGCGGCGGCATATGTTGAGCAGGTCTTTGCTTCGACAATGGACGAGGGGGCGAAACCACTTTCATCAGTTCACGCCGCGGCGATGGCGGTGCTCGCTGGTGCGGATATGGCGGCGGCAGAGTCCGGGGTGGTGTGGAAGGCGCTGCGCGCCCACGCCGCCTGGAACGAGGCGCTGGAGGGGTCGTTTGATGCGGAGGCGGGCTGGAGATCGAAGATCAGCGAAGCGCAGCGGGCGTTCATCGTGTATGGTCTCGCGTGCATGGTCAGTGAGCCGGGGTTGACTCCCGAAGAGCGCGAACGACGACAGGCTCGTGCGGAATCGGCATTGCGGACGGTGTATCGCGCGACGAAGGACGGGCTGCTCGTGAGCCATATGCCGTGGCTGGGGTGGGCGGAACTGCGGTTAGCGTCGGGGAAGAGCGCGGTGCCGGCCGCGGCGGCGCTGCGGGATATGCGGGATTTGGTGTGGAAGCACCAACTGACGATGGAGGACGTTGGGACGGATGGTCCTGACTTGGCGGGCGGCATCGTGTTTACGACGGGGGCGAATCCGTTGCCGACCTGGCAGTCAGCGCGGCCCATCGCGTTTCTCGCGAGGATCATGGGTGATGCACGATTGACGGACAAGCCCGAGCAACTGCGGGAAGTTTCGCGGATGACCTCTGCTCTGAGGTTTCTGCGTCAGTTGGCGGTGGATGATGCCGCGGCGTACGCGGCGGCGGATCCGCGGACCGCGATGTGGGGGGTGCGTGCCAGCGTGTGGGACCAGAGGCAGACGCCCGAGGCGACGGCGCTCACGCTCATCGCGGTATGCGATGCCCTGCGCTCGATGGATCGGATCGCCGCGGACCAACTGAAGAGTGAGCCATCACCTTCTCCGGAGTAGCGGGGGACGTCGATGAATCGGGAGTGGCGAGCCGGTTGGCGACGGGCTGTCCCTGATGAAACGATTGGTTGTGATGGACCCCCGACGATCCCCGACCATGCGAGCCGCTATCCTTGCCTTCGTCTACTCCCCGGAGGTACGCATGTCCCAACGATTCCAGACCATTCTTCTCTTCGGCGCGCCCGGCGCGGGCAAAGGCACCCAGGGCAAAATTCTCGGCTCCGTGCCGGGGTTCTATCACCTGTCCTGCGGAGAAGTCTTCCGCACGCTCGACATGTCGTCGCGTATCGGACGCACCTTCCAGGAGTATTCGAGCAAGGGCAAACTCGTCCCGGACGATGTGACCATCGAGATGTGGCACCAGAACATGCACGCCCGCACCGTTTTGAGTGACTACAAGCCCAAGGCCGATCTGCTGGTGCTCGACGGCATTCCGCGCAATGTGAACCAGGCCAAACTGCTCAAGAACCACCTCGACGTGCTCCAGATCATCCACCTGGTCTGCCCCAACAAGGAAGAGATGATCAAGCGACTTCGCCGGCGTGCCCTCAAGGAGAACCGCGTCGACGACGCCAAGGAGGAGGTCATCCGCAAGCGCTGGGAAGTCTACGAGCAGGAGACATTCCCCGTGCTCGATTACTACCCCAAGTCCATCATCCGGGAAGTGGACGCCACCGGCTCGCCGGCGCGCGTGCTGGAACACATTCTCGAATGGGTCGTCCCGATCCAGGAATCGCACTTCAACAACCCGATCACCGGTGAAAAAATCGATCATCCGGCTACACCCAACGGCGTGCATCCCGCGCCGGCGTTCTCGTCGCGCCGTGCAAAGGCCGGAACCAAGCGACCATCAAAGAAACGCTGAACAGCGCCAACACAGACCGCTTGTCCGCCATCAACGGAGTCAAACTCGACTCGTGCATTCGACACGGAACGTGACGGCACGAGACTCCGACATCGCCGCCGGCCTTCGTGGGTAACCGCTCGCTCAGTCGGGGGGGGGGGCACTGTTCGTCGGGCGGGTGCCACACTATCATTCACGAGTTGGAGAACACCAACTGAACCTATGTTGAGTCTGTTGCCGCACAACTTCCAATGTGTTGTGGCGATTGTCGTCGCCCTGTCAGAGGGTGCCGCACGCTCGCGTGACATCGTTCGATCCGCTCATCAGCTGTCACTGGATCCGCTCCACATGCCCGAGAGCACACCGCCGCCCGAGCTCGAAACGCTGCTCGTGGTCGGCCCTGTTCGTGCCGCGGCACTCGATGCCGAACTTTTCGACGCTGCGAAGCTCGTAACTTTCTATCACACGGCGACGGACGCCGAGGCCCCGGATGATGAACTGACTCGGAAACTTCAGTTGCCCGACTCGGACACATCCGACATCCCAAACTTGCTCGATGTGAGGGCAGCGCACACCGCCCGAGGTGGAGGGTCGATCGTGCTCTCGACCCAGTCGTCCACGCCATTCACGAACAGCAGCGACTGGCGGATCACCACAAGGCCCAACGTTGCCGGCAGTTCCGATGATTCCGCAACCAACGTGGTTGAAGAACTCAGGATCGGCGGCAAGACGCCGAGTATCTACCTGAGTCCTACATCCGGCGAACTTGTCTGGGGCATCGGGCCTTCCCTGCTCGTCCCTTCGGCATCGCCCGGCGGCGGGGTTGGCTCGGGTCAATGGGGCGGCGGCCCGAGCGGTGTCGTGCTCCAGCAGTCCGGCGGGTGGACATACGGTGCCCATGCGAATCACTTGTGGTCGGTCAGCGGGGAGGACACCTCGGCCGATTCGTATCAAACAAACGTGCAGCCGTTTGTGTCGTACACATTTCAATCAACCACCACCACGATCGACACAGAATCAACGTACAACTGGAGTGCACAGCAATGGTCATCGCCGCTCAACGTGACGCTGGGACGTGAAGTTCGTATCGGGGACCTTCCGCTGCGCGTGCGATTAGGAAGCCGCTACGTCGCTGATTCACCGAGGGAGGACGGAGAGTGGGGGTTGCGGTTCGCCGTGGAGTTATTGCCGTTTCGATAGGCGTGGCCCGTGGCACCACTCGGTGACGTAAGGTCATCCTGCCCATCAAAGATCGAAAGCCTCTCGCCCTGATCCCCGGCTTGGCGTTCAAGCGGCGTGCTACATGGGAGGAGCTGCCTTCAGCAGCGCATCGACCTGTTTGATGAGTTCCGGGTCGTTGGGCTTGACCCTCGACTCGAATCTCCCCACGACGTTCCCGCTTCGGTCCACAAGGTACTTGGTGAAGTTCCAACCCGGCTCGCCGCCGATCGGCGCTGGTTGTTTCGCCAGTTTGACGAAGAGCGGGGTTGCTTCCGGTCCTTTGACCGCGACTTTCGAGAAAAGCGGGAAGGTAACGCCGTAGGTCTCCGAGCACTCGGTCTTGATCTCGGCCTCGCTCTTGGGTTCCTGCCTGCCGAAATCGTTGGAAGGGAACGCAAGAACCACCAGCCCCGCGTCCTTCTTCGCCTTGTACAGTTCCTCCAGCCCGGTGTATTGCTTGGTGTACCCGCACTTGCTGGCGGTGTTCACGATCAGCACCACCTTGCCTTTATAGTCCTCCAACTTTTTGTCCACGCCGTCAATGTCCTTGGCCGTGAATCCGAGCACGTACGCATCGACTTTCTCCGGTGCCTGCACTCCCGGGGATGTCGCGGCGGGCGAGCCGTCCTTCTTGGTTGTATCCGTAGCGGCCGGTGGGACCTCGACTTTCGCCGGTTCGGGGGGCTTGGCGGGCGGTTCCGAGGCGGGGGCCTGTCCGAACGATGAAAACACACACGCGGACGATGCGAGGAGGACGAGCACTGTCTGTTTCATAACTGATCCGGCAGCGATCTCTCGCTGTCGCACCGAAGAACTGTACGCGACTCCGACACTACCCTCTCCGTGATTGATTCGTCTGCAACGTACAGTCCGATTCGCCGCCGCGGCCACCGAAGGTCCGATGGATAACGCCTTTGCGGGATGGCCCGCGGCCCTTCGGGGTGAAGCATGGTTCGAGGCGGTCATCACCTGCGGGGGCGAGATCGACCCTCGGGCCGGGTATCTTATCGACATCAAAGAGATCGACCGGGTGGTGCGTCAGACCCTTGTTCCAGCCGCGTTCACGATGCAATCGGCTGCCACGCCGAACCCGAACAGTGTGCTGCGGGAGTCGCTCGGACCGATGCAGGAGGCACTCCGCGGGCTGCTCCAGTCCGTTCGGTGGAAACTCACCCCGTACTACTCGTTGGAAATGACCATGCCGCACACCGATCGTGTTCTGATGCGTCAGCGCTTTGACTTCGCCGCGTCGCACCGACTCTTTGTCCCGGGGCTGTCCGATGCGGAGAACGCGGCGCTGTTCGGCAAATGCAGCCGCGTCAACGGGCACGGGCACAACTACCAGTTCGAGCCGTGCATCGAGGTTCCGCTCGATCAGGCCGGTCACAGCGAGTTTTCGCTCGCGAGGCTGGAATCACTCGTCGCCGGACTGCTGCTCGAACGCTTCGACCATACCCACCTGAACCTGGACTGTCCGGAGTTCTCACAGCCCGGCGGGCTGAACCCTACGGTGGAGAACATCGCACGAGTGTTTTACAAGATTCTCGCCCCGGCCGTCCGAAGCAACGGCGCCGGGCTGCGCAGCATGACCGTCTGGGAGACCGATCGAACGAGCGCGGAGTACGGCGAATGAACTTCCGAGTTGGTAGTTGGGGTTCGTGCGAACATCCGTACAGCGCAGCATGCCGATAAGAAACAGCCAAACGCGAGTGCGTCAAGGCTGCCGGTGTTCCGATTTCTCGATCCCGTGACCTACAGTGTGCTGTGGCTCTCGGCACGCTTCTGCTCCAGAACCGACTGATCAACCGCGCGCAACTCGACGCGGCGGTGGCCGAGCAGCGTGCCACGGGCGAGCGGCTCGACCGAGTGCTGGTTCGATTGGGGCACGTGACACGCGAGCAGGTGCTGGCGGCGGTGGGGGAACAGTTCCATATGCCCGTTGTGGAGTTGACGGGCATGTCTGTCGAACAGTCGGTCCTGGCGAGCCTGCCCGCGAAACTCGTCTTCCGTCAGCGCTGTGTGCCGATCCGTCGTGAGAACGGCACGCTGACGGTCGCCACCAGCGACCCCTACGAGATCAGCGTGCTCGACGAGCTCAAACTCCTGACCGGGTGCTCGATCGAACTCGCCCTCGCCGATGAAGAGGACCTCCAGCAGTTCATCCGCGCCAACTACGGCGTGGGCGGCGACACGCTCGATGCGCTCGCCGCCGAGAGCGGCGCGGCGGTCGAGGCCAAGCCCGCCGATGAAGCAGAGCAGGCGCAGGAAGCCTCGGTGATCCGGCTCGTGAACGATCTGCTCAGTGAAGCCGTCGCGGAGCGGGCCACCGATGTCCACGTCGAGCCGTACGAGCACGAACTGATCGTCCGTTACCGCATCGACGGAGTCCTGCAACGCGCCAACGTCCCATCGACGATCAACCGGTTCGCCGCCGCGATCATCAGCCGGCTGAAGATCATGGCCAACCTGAACATCGCCGAGAAGCGCCGGCCCCAGGACGGTCGGATCACGTTCCGCCACCGGCCCCAGTCGGGCGGACCGGTGCAGGAGTTCGACCTGCGAGTGAGCGTGATCCCCATGCTCTTCGGCGAGGGCGTGGTGCTGCGCGTCCTCAGCAAGACCGCCGTCCTCATGTCGCTCGACGAACTCGGCATGCCCGTCGCCGTGCGGGATCGCTGGGCCTCGCTCATCAACCGCCCGCACGGCATCCTCCTCGTCACCGGCCCAACCGGCTCGGGCAAGAGCACCACCCTTTACGCCTCGCTCAACCGGATCGTCTCCGACGCGGTGAAGGTCATCACCGTCGAGGACCCGGTGGAGTACCACGTGCAGGGCGTGAACCAGATCCAGGTGAATCACAAGGTCGGGCTGGACTTCGCCACGGGGCTGCGTTCGATCCTGCGGCACGACCCCGATGTGGTGATGATCGGCGAGATCCGTGACAAGGAGACAGCCGAGGTCGCGGTGCAATCTTCTCTCACCGGGCACCTGGTCTTTTCCACGTTGCACACCAACGACAGCGCCGGTGCGGTGACCCGCCTGCTGGACATGGGCGTCGAGCCGTTCCTTGTATCATCGTCTCTCGAAGGTGTCATGGCCCAGCGGCTGGTCCGTCGCGTGTGCGAAGTCTGTGCTTCCACGTACACGCCGGATCCGGCGGATCTGCCGGAACCACTGCGTGGCTGCGGTCCGCTGCGCCGAGGAGCGGGGTGCCGCGCCTGCCGCAGCACAGGCTACCGGGGCCGCCTGGGCGTGTATGAACTGTTGCACGTGAGCGATGGGGTGCGGCACCTCGTCACCGAACGGGCGAGCAGCCGCGCCGTGGCGGCCCGGGCCAGTACGGATGGCGACCTTTCCACACTTCTTGACGACGGTTTCACCAAGGTGCGGGAGGGCCGCACGACGGTCGAAGAAGTCCTCAGCGCGCTCGCGGAGTAGGCCGCCGAGTGATCCCTGAGCCGTTCCCATCTCCGGCCCGATTCCTCATCATCCGTCCCAGCGCGATGGGAGATGTGGCCCGGACTGTTCCGGCGCTCGTCTCGCTGCGGGCCGCCTTCCCAAGCGCCCAGATCGACTGGGTGGTTGATGCGGGCCTCGAAGCGATCATCGATGAGCACCCCGCGCTGTCGCGGGCTGTTCCATTCCCGAAGCGGACCATCAAGGCCTCGCTTCGCCGATGTAACATCGGCCCCTTGAAGCGTTTCCTCGGCGACCTTCGCGAAGCACGCTACGACGCGGTCTTTGATCTGCAGGGGCTGGCCCGAAGCGCCGTCATCGCCGTCGGGTGCGGGGCCAAGACCCGGTACGGACTGCGCGATGCGAGGGAGTTCGCTCACCTCGCCTACTCGCACACCGCCGAGGCCGATCCGGAGATGCACACGGTGGATCGGATGCTCGCCGTGATCGCCGCGGCGGGCGTTTCGCCGATCCGCGACATGCGGCTGTACACCAGCCCCCGTGCTCGCGCCTGGCTGACGACCCAGGATTGGTCGGCCGCGCCGTACGCCGTCCTCGCACCCACGAGCCGCTGGCGATCGAAACAGTGGCCCGCGGATCGGTTCGCCGGCGTCGCGGAACACCTGATCGGTGCCGGGATGCGCGTGGTCTTTGTTGGAGCACGGGGCGAGGAGGACCAGGCCGGCCCGGTGTTGGCGCTCTGCGGGCGAGATCAAAGGGCCGTGAACATGATCGGCCGAACGAGTGTGGCCGAACTCATGGGGATCATCGAGCGTGCCGCCCTGATCGTCGCCAACGACTCGGCGGCACTTCACATCTCGGTGGGGCTTGATCGGCCGCTCATCGCGCTCTTCGGACCGACGAGGGTCCATCGGGTGGGACCATACGGACGCGGTGCGGACGTGATCCAGCACCTCAGGCCCGGCGATTTCATGCGGCACAAGGACCCATCAAGCGCTGTGATGATGGAACGGATCACGCTGCGAGAGGTGATCGAGATGGCGGAGCGCAGGCTGACAGGGTCCGGCACGGAACATCGGGACGAACCTCCCTCGGCACAGACCGGGAACGGTTGACTTTGTGCCCTGACGCTTTCGTTCAGCCGTTTTTTCGCTCGAACTCCCGCATGAAATCGGCGAGTGCTTTGCACCCATCCACGGGCATCGCGTTGTAAAGGCTCGCCCGCATGCCCCCGGTTGATCGATGGCCTTTGAGTTGGTCCATCCCGGCCTTGAAGGCCTCGGCGATGAACTTCGTATCCAGCTCTTCGCTCGGGCATCGGAAGGTGATGTTCATCAGACTGCGGCTGTCCTTGCGGGCATGGCCCTTGTAGAACGCGCTGCGGTCCAGCACGTCGTAGATGAGGTTCGCCTTGTCCACATTGTGCTTGTGCATCGCCGCCAGGCCGCCCTGCTTCTGGATCCACTTGAACACCAGCCCGCTCATGTAGATCGCAAAGACCGGGGGCGTGTTGTGGCGGCTTTCGTCCTTGGCCTGCACGCTGTACTGGAGCATCAGGGGCAGTTCGCGGGGCTTCTTCGCCAGCAGGTCATCGCGGATCAGCACCACCGTGCACCCCGCGATGCCCACATTCTTCTGGGCGCCCGCGTAGACGATGCCGAAGTCGGCGACGTTGAACGGCCGGCTGTACATGTCGCTGCACATGTCGATGACGATCGGTGCCCCGTTGGGAACCTTCGGGACACGGATCGAGCCGTCGGTGTTGCGCCACTGCGTGCCGTAGATGGTGTTGTTGCTGCACATGTGCACGTACGCGGCCTTGCCGGACCATGCGATCTCGGCATCCGAGGGGCAGAAAGTGTGCTTGTGCGGTCGTCCGTTCCACGCTTCGTGGATGGTGCCGTACATCTTGGCGTGCTCGTAGGACTTCTCGGCCCAGTAACCGGTGGTGAGGTAGTCCGCCGTCTCGTGCTGGGCCAGAATGTTCGCGGGGACCATGAAGTTCTGGGTCGTCGCCCCGCCGGTCAGGAACAGCACATGGTAGTTCGCGGGCACGTTCCCCACCGCGCGACAGTCCTCCACGGCCTCGGCCAGAATCTTGTCGAAGGTCTTGGCCCGATGGCTGTGCTCCATGATCCCGATCCCGCTGCCGCGGCAGTTCCACAGGTCTTCCTGTGCCTGGCGGATCACTTCTTCAGGCAGCACGCCGGGGCCGGCGGAGAAGTTGTACATGCGGCCGGATCGGGTGTTCGTGGCGGGCATCGCGGCGGGAGCGGTGGCGGTGGTCATGGTGCCACATGGTATCGCCCGCCGAAGCAACGCGGCACACGGACGCCCCTCCTCGGCACCGACCCGTCCTGCTCGGTTACTCGAGTTCGGACCCATCAAACGCCTCGGGAACCAGCCTTCGGGCTCGTTCCCGCAGCAGGGCGGCGACCTGCACATCCGAATCGAGCGTCAACGCCTGTTTGGCTATTTTTTCGCACTGTTCGGTGCTGATGCCCCGGATGAACCGCTTGAGCGTCGGGATCGCCGAAGCCGAGACGCTCAGTGTGCGGACCCCGAAGCCGATCAGGAGCATCGCGTATTCCGGCTCCGCCGCGGCCTCGCCGCAGCACGATACAGGGGAGTTGTGGCGCCTGGCAGCGCGCGCTACATCGCGGATCAGGCGGATCACGGCGGGGTGGTTGGGCGTGTACAAGTTCGCCACCCGCTCGTTGATCCGATCCACCGCGAGGGTGTACTGCACGAGGTCGTTGGTGCCGATGGAGAAAAAATCGGACTCGCGTGCAAAGGTGTCGGCCTGGATGGCGGCGCTGGGCACCTCGACCATCATGCCCATCTTGATGGATCGGTCGAAGGGAAGCCCCTCCTCCTCGAGTTCCTCCATCGTGTCGTTCACCAGGAACTTCGCCTGACGCAGTTCGGTGATCGATGAGATCAAGGGGAACATGATCTTGATCGGTCCCAGCGCGCTGGCCCGAAGCAGCGCCCGCAACTGCTTCTTGAACATCGGCTGGTTCTTCAGGCAATAGCGGATGCTGCGGCATCCGAGGAAGGGGTTGCGCTCGGGGATCTCCTCTTGCGCCTGGGTGTACTTGTCCGCCCCGAGGTCCATTGTGCGGATGACCAGTTCCTTGCCGCCGCTGAGTTGCACGCACCGCTGGTAGGCGCGGTAATGATCCCCCTCCGTCGGTTCGCTCTTGCCCGTCAGGTAGAGATACTCCGTTCGGTACAAACCCACGCCCTCGCCGCCCGCGCCGAAGACTCGTTCAACCTCATCCGGCAACTCGATGTTGCCAAGCAGCGCTACCGCCTCGCCGTCGGTGGTCAGGCTCGGCAGGTCGCGCAGTTCGGTCAGCGTCACCTGCCTGGCTCGGCGCACGGTGATCGCTCGCTCGTACTGCGCGATAGTCTCCGGCGTCGGGTGAAGGATCACCACCCCGTGGTCGCCGTCGAGGATGATCCGGTCCCCGTCATCGGCATCGCGCAGGAGCGTGCGGCACCCCACCACCGCGGGGATCTCGAGCGCCTTGGCGATGATCGCCGTGTGGCTCGTCATGCCGCCCAGGTCGGTGGCGAACCCGACGATCCGGCTGCGGTCGAAGCCCGCCGTCTGGCTCGGGGTCAGGTCCCGGGCCACGATCACGGTGCCCTTGTCCGCCTGCTCGGCGCGGCTGGCGCGGCTGCCGCCCATCAGGGCCGCCAGGAGCCGCGTGGTCAGGTCCTCGATGTCGTTGACCTTGGTTGCAAAGACAGGGTCCTTCGCGCTTCGGAACTGACCCGCCAATCTGTCCAGAACGTGCGACGCCGCGTACTCCGCTGTGACCAGGTCGTTCTCGATCATCGCTCGAACCTGCTTGAGCAGAGTCGGGTCGCTGAGCATCCCGATATGGAACGAGAAGATCTTGGCCGCCTCTTTGCCCATCTCTTTCTCGGCCTGCGTGTGAACCCGGGTGATCTCGGCGATCGACGCCTTCACGGCGCTGTCGAATCGGGCGTTTTCGCCCCTGACCTCCGCGGGTTCGATGGACCGTGGCATCACGCGCCGCAACTCATCGTCGATGACGAGGACGCGCCCGATGACGATGCCCCCGGAGACCGGCAGACCCTTGACGAACTGCTGGTGTTCGGACGGCGGAGGGGATGGCGTTCGGTGCGGCATGGAAGGGATCAAGCGTAGCGGTTGGATCAGCCGACAGGCCGGATAGTCCCCCGGGAGGATGCGGGCCGGACGCCGAGATACAGTCCGCGTCTCGAACGCCGCCCGCACTACTCAGGAGTGTCTCTCATGCCGTTTGTACCCAAGGTTCTCGCGCTGTCCGGCAGCACACGCGAGCATTCGTTCAACAAAAAACTCGTCCGCATCGCCATGGCGGGGGTCACCGCCGCGGGAGGAGAGGCGACGTTCCTTGACCTGCGCGACCTCCAACTGCCTGTCTTCGACGAAGACCTGGAGAAAGGCGGCCCGCACGCCGGCGTCAAGCGTCTCAAGGAGGTCATGAGAGCGCACCACGGCCTGCTCATCGCCTCGCCCGAGTACAACAGTTCCATCTCAGCCGTCCTCAAGAACGCGATCGATTGGGCCAGCCGGCCCGAGCCGGGTGAGCCGCCACTTTCCTGCTTCAACGACAAAGTCGCGGCGCTGATGGCCTGCTCGCCCGGCGCGCTCGGGGGCCTGCGAGGGCTGGTGCACCTGCGGTCCATCCTCGGGAATATCAACGTGATCGTCCTTCCCCAGCAAGTCGCCGTCGGCAAGGTCCATGAGGCGATGGATGCTTCGGGTCAACTGACCGATCCGAAACAGCGGGCGAGCGTTGAGCAACTGGGCGCGAAGGTCGCCGGCACGATCCGCAAACTGCACGCCTAACACCCGGGAGGCCCGCCGTGGGAGCGCAGTTCAGTCTGGCGCAGATGCTCGGCAAAATCGCGCCGATGATCGATCTCGTCGATGTCGGTGCGATGAGCGTGGAGGGTGCACAGTGCGACTACGCGCCTCTCCTCAAGACCGGCCTCTGCCGAGTGGTTGGCTTCGAGCCGGTGCAGTCCGAGTGCGACAAGCTCAACGCCCGCAAGCAGAAGAACCACCGCTACCTGCCCTACTTCATCGGCGATGGGACCGAGCGGCGCTTTCACCTGACCAACTTTGTTCCCACCTCGAGCCTGTTCGAGCCGGATGCGGCCCTGCTCAGCCGATTCAACAATCTTGAAGAACTCTGCCGGGTGGTCGAGTCATCTCCGGTCAAGACCACACGCCTCGACGACATCACCGAGATCACGGGTATCGACTTCCTGAAAATCGACATTCAAGGAGCGGAACTCGATGCGTTCCGCGGCGGCACGAGGCTGCTCGCCGGCGCGGTGGTGATCTGCACCGAGGTCGAGTTCATCCCGCTTTACAAGGGGCAACCGGTCTTTGCGGACATCGATTCCGAACTGCGGCGGCAAGGGTTCCTGCTGCATATGTTCGCCGATTCGATCTCGGGCCGTGCCTTCAAGCCTCTGATGGGACCTCGCGGCATCAACGAGCGGCTGAATCAGGTGCTCTGGACGGACGCCGTCTATGTCCGCAACTTCATGACATTCGACGCGCTCAGCCCCGAGCAACTCCTCAAGCTGGCCATCATCCTTCACGACCTGTACCACTCGGCCGACCTGGCGAATCTGGCGCTTCAGTCCTACGACCGCGTCACTGGTAAGGACGTATGGAAGGCGTACATGACCCGTCTCACGGGCCGGAACCCGGGCGAAATGCCGGTATTCCTGTGACAGCCGCGAATCCGCCGCGCCGAAGTCGCCGAACACCGATCGCCATGACGGAGTATGTCCTTCGATCAGACATCTGGCTTCAGCAGCCCCCTGAACTTGTATTTCCATTCTTTGCACAAGCCACGAACCTCGGTGCGATCACCCCTCCGTGGCTTCACTTCCGTATCCTGACTCCCCTCCCGATCCGGATGGCGAAGGGCACGCTGATCGAGTATCGCATTCGACTACACGGCGTGCCGATGCGGTGGCGGACACTCATCAGCGACTGGAATCCGCCGCACCTCTTTGTGGATGAACAGATCCGCGGCCCGTACAGATTATGGCACCACACCCACACCTTTACGGCCGAAGCCGGTGGCACCAAGTGCACGGATGTCGTCCGCTACGCGGCACCGGGTGGGCGGGTTGTACACGATTGGTTCGTCCGCCCTCGACTCGACGCGATCTTCGCGTACCGGCGAGAAGCGATCCTGCGTCGGCTCGGCGGTCAGGGAGTCCCTTCCGTCGCCAGCGGGAATGATGCGATGAACGATTCACACTCCGCGCCCGCCTCGGTGATGAGCAGTCGGAGTTTGGCCATCGCCGCGTCCGCGGCCCCCGGCGTCGAATAAGCCGGTGGGGGGGAATCCCGTACACCGCGGCGGTGCCGAAGGTACAGGGAATCGTCCTTGAGCGAGACCAGCACCGGCCCCATGGCTTTCTGTCCCTCTTCGAGCGCCTTGATCAGCCGGTCCGCCCTGGCCCGGATGTCCTCCAGTTCGCGGCGAGACTGCTCGCGTAGTTTGGCGTCCGCGAAATCTCTGGATTCACGCCTCCACTCCTCGAAAATCTGATCACAGTTGTCCTTCACGTTCTTCACGCGGTTGGCGGACTGGGTCACACGGGAGTCGCAGCGAGCGATCACATGGCGTGATTCCTTGTACGGACCTTCGGTTTCCCGTGATTCCACGAGGCCGCGCATCTTGGGCTGCGCCGCTTCCAACTCGACGAGCGCATCGGCCTGCGCCTTCTTCGCCGCCTCCACGCTGCGGGTGAGAGTCTTGAACCGATTCCGCCAGAACGGCTCATAGACTCCGGAATGCGGCGTGGTGCACCCGCCGCCCGGCAACCCGCACCAGAGCACGGGCAGGAGAGTAAGAAGGCCGACGATACGTCCCGTCCTTCTCACTTCCCGCCTTTCAACAGTCGTTCGAGGTAGTGGATATCCACCCCGCCGCGGCGGAAGTCGGTGTTCTCGATCAAGCGTTGATGCAGCGGTATCGTTGTGTGGATCGGTCCCACCTTGAACTCTCGCAGCGCCCGCGCCGCCCGCGCCAAGGCGGCCTCGCGTGTATCGGCGTGCACGATCAGTTTGGCGATCATGCTGTCGTAGTTGGGTGGAACCACGTACCCCGGGACTACGTGCGAGTCGATCCGCACGCCCGGCCCGCCCGGGGGCTGCCAGGTGTCGATCCTCCCGGCGCTGGGACGGAAGTTGTGGTCCGGGTCCTCCGCGTTGATGCGGCACTCGATCGCGTGCCCGCGGATCTGCACGTCGCTCTGCCTGAACGGGATGCGCTCCCCCGCCGCGATGAGGATCGACATCCGCACGATATCAACGCCGGTGATGAGTTCCGTCACCGGGTGCTCGACCTGCACCCGGGTGTTCACCTCGAGCATGTAGAACTCGCCCGTGGCGTCGAGCAGGAACTCGCACGTCGCGGCCCCGGCGTACTTGGCGTTGCGGATCATCTTCGCCGCGGACTCGCAGACCTTTCGGAAACGGTCGCGGTCGATGTGAGGGGCGGGGGCCTCCTCAATTACTTTCTGGTGACGCCGCTGCAACGAGCAATCCCGCTCCCAGAGATAGACGGCCTCCCCGTGCTTGTCGCCCAGCAACTGGATCTCGACATGCCGGGCGTGCTCCAGGTACTTCTCAATGAACACCGCGCCATTCCCGAAGGCCGCCAGGGCCTCCTGGCTCGCCACCCGAAGCATGGATCGGAGCGTGGCCTCGTTGTGGCAGACTTTCATGCCGCGGCCACCGCCGCCGGCCGAGGCCTTGATGATGACCGGGTACCCGATCTCGCGGGCCACCCGGACGGCCTCGTCCTCGTCCTCGATGGCGTCTTCCGAGCCCGGGAAGACCGGCACTCCCGCCGCCCGGGCCGTCTTCTTGCAGTCCACCTTGTCCCCCAGCATCTGCATCGCCTCTGGGCTGGGGCCGATGAACTCGATCTTGCAATCGCGGCACGCCGCGGAAAAATCCGGACGCTCGCTCAGGAACCCGTACCCGGGGTGGATGGCATCCACATCGGCCACTTCCGCCGCGGCGATCAGTCGGGCGATGTTGAGGTACGACTCCTTCGCCGGGCCCGGCCCGATACAGATCGCCCGGTCGGCGAGTTTCAGGTACGGAGCGTCCTTGTCGGCGGTCGAGTAGACGCAGACTGTTTCGATGCCAAGTTCCTGGCATGCGCGCATGATGCGCAGGGCGATCTCGCCCCGATTGGCGATGAGAACTCTCTTGAACATGCGGGTTCCTTGCGAACTAGCGGAGGGAGAACAACTTGTGCCCGAACTCGACCGCCTGCCCGCTCTTGACGAGCATCGACTCGATGGTTCCCGATTTTTCCGCCTTGATCTCGTTGAAGACCTTCATCGCTTCGATGATGCAGACCACCGTGTCGGGTGTTACCGCCTGCCCGGGCTTGACGAACGGGGCCGCATCCGGGTTCGGGGATGAGTAAAAAGTGCCCACCATCGGCGATTCGATGAACGACCCCGCCGCGGGCGCTGCCGCCGGTGGGGGTACCGAAGGGGCGGAGGCCGCCATCACGGGAGCGACCGCCGCGGGCGGCGGGGATGCCACTTGGACAACAGGTCCGACAGTTCCACCGCGTTTGAGTATGACTGTCTCTTTATCCCCCTTGAGCTCGAGTTCCGTCAGATCATTGGCCTTCATCAGGCCGACGAGTTCCTTGAGTTTGGCGATATCCATCATTTCGTAGCGACTCCCGGTCGAACCGCCCCGAGGGCGATCGATCATCCGTATTGATGCGGCACACACTAGGCGGGCTTCGGGCGGGACGATGTAAAGCCATGGAGGATGCCTTCATGACTCACCAGATGCTGTGAAGTGACTGATTACGCCTCAGTTACTCGGCAAGTGAGAAGTCCGAATTCAGCTACTGATTTGGCGATTTGTTGTGGAATTGTTCCAAAATGAACTGCCTGCCGCGCATCTCCCGAATCGAAACAAACTGAGGCGAATAAAAGTTGAAATTACTTTGAAATCGTTCTTGGAATAAACCCCCCCGGTCGTCATACTACAAAGACCGTCGGATACGTTCCATCTGCTCCAAGCCAGTACATCGAGCGACTGTGGAGTTCCGTTCATCACGTGGAGGTTCTATGACATCGTCGAGACTTATCGTTGGTCGTCTGATCGCGTCCGCCGGTATCGCCGTGGCAATTTTGTCCGTCGGATTCGGTGCGACTTCCACATTCGCGTCAAACCCTGTCAGTTCAGAGTTCACCTATCAAGGCAAACTTACGGACGGAGGCGTACCGGTCATCAATGCCTGTGATTTTCGCTTCGCGCTGTACGATGCGCCGGCCGGAGGCACGCAGATCGGTTCGACGCTCGCCCTGAATAACACCGCACCAATGAGCGGTTTGCTCACCGTTGGTCTTGACTTCGGTTTTACGCCATTCGCGGGAGAGGCACGCTGGCTCGAGGTGCGTGTTCGTAATCCTGCAGGGATCGGCGGTTCATTTGTAACCTTGTTGCCGCGGCAAGCAATTACCGCGACGCCTTACGCGATGTACGCATTGAACGGCAACCCTGGGCCTGCAGGCCCGCAAGGCCCCGCAGGTGCGGATGGACCAATGGGCCCCGCCGGACCCGCT
>DDSA01000022.1:0-18906 GCA_002343715.1 Phycisphaerales bacterium UBA2402
GTTGCGAATAACAAAGGAGACAAGGATATGTGATGGTGCGACGGGTGTGGCGTTGCCCCCGCCCCCCCCCCCCCCCCGCCGCGGCCCCCCGCCCGCCGCGCCGGCGGGGCGGGCGGCGCGGGCGGAGGTGAAACGGCGGCGGGCGGGCTGGCGCTCTCGGAGAGCACCAGTTTGTCGATGAGTGCCTCTCCTTCGGGATCATCACCCTTGAGGAAGGCGGCTGTCTGCCCGCCCGCGGTGGCGCCCGATGTGGTGAGTTGCTCGGCCTTGGCACGATCGACGATGTCGAGGAAAAGGTCCTCGAGCGACTGACGGGGTTTGGCGACCCGGAGGATCGCGTTGTTCCCGGAGGTGCGCTGCCTGATGAGTCGGTCGATCTCGGCGACGGTGGCGTCGTCGAGCGTGTCGGTCTCGATCGTGGTCTTGCTCTGCGAGACAAGGAGTTCATCGCAGGTGCCTTCGGCGCGTTTCTGCCCGCCGTACAGGATAATGAGACGGTCCACGCAGTCCTCGACATCCGCGAGCAGGTGGCTGGAGAGAAGCACGGTCTTCCCGCGGTTGCCCAGTTCGATGATGAGGTCCTTGATCTGACGGGTGCCGATGGGGTCCAGACCCGTGGTCGGTTCGTCGAGGATCAGCAGGTCCGGGTCGTTGATGAGCGCCTGGGCGATGCCGATGCGCCGCTGCATGCCCTTGCTGTACTCTCGCACGGGGCGGAACTGAGCCCCGGTCAACCCGAGCATGTCGAGGAGTTCATCGACGCGGCGCACTCGTGTGCGGTGGTCGAGTTCGAAGAGTTTGGCGTAGTAATCCAGCGTTTCACGCGCGTTGAGAAATCCGTAGAGGTACGACTCTTCCGGGAGATAGCCGATGCGTCTCTTGATCGAGACATCGGAGGGTGCCTTGCCGAAGAGGGCTACCCGGCCCGAGGTGGGTCTCAGGAGGCCCAGGATCATCTTGATGGTGGTGCTTTTGCCGCTGCCGTTTGGCCCCAGCAGCCCGAAGACCTCGCGCGGGCGGATCTCAAAGGACAGGTTCGAGACAGCCCGGGCGCGGTCCCGCATCCAGAAGTCCTTGAAGACCTTGGTGACCTGCTGGCAAACGACAAGAGAATCGGACATGCGGTGGTGCCTCGGGGTGCGTCAGCGCGTCAGCCGGCGGCCTTGATGGTGGTCATGTCGGTCTTGAACTTGTTCTCACGGAGCATGCGCATCCGTTCCGCCTCGGACTCGGCCGATTCCTTCATCTTGATGGCGCGGTCCATATCTCGGAGGATGTTGGGATCGGGGCTGATGAGCATGCGCATGGTGCCGATGTCGCGCGGGGCGAGCATCACCTGCACCGTCGGCCGGTTGATGAACGACGCGACGGCATCGCTCCATTCCTTGTGAACCATCAGGCCGGGATTTGCCTTGAACTGCGCCAACTTGGCCTCGTAGCGGTCCAGGTCACCCTTGGCCTTGGTCACCACGGCGGATCGGTAGCGACCGGCATCGGCGAGCTTCGCGCTGACCTCGCCCCCGATCAGGCCCTTGACCTTCTTCCCTTCCACTTCGACCTCTTCTCCCTGCATCATGGCGTCGATCGTTGCCATGGTCGCGGCCATCGACGCCTCATCGTTCTTCGCGGCGGCGTCCTCGTACTGCTCGATGAGCGAGACGAGGTACGGGGCGGCCTCTCCCGCGGCCATGTTCAGCGCGTTGTTGGCTTCACTTCGGGCCGACTCGACGGCCTTCGCGGCGTTGGCCACGGTGCTCTGCACCCTCGAGAAATCGTTGCGAACCCACAGGGGCGGTACCGCCTGCACCAGCGTCAACTGGTCGATGATGATGCCCGATTCCGCATCGTCGAGGGTGCGCTGGGCCACCGCCTTGGCGCGGCTGGCGACACTGGCGGTCTGGTCCGCGGACTGTTTCAGGAGTTCATCCACCGTGACGTGGGCGCACGCCTGGACCACGCCGCGCTTGACGGCGGCCCGTACCAAAGCCCACTCGGTCTGGTCGAGCACGTTCTGGGCGTACTTGGCGGCGTCATCGCGGCGGTAACCAACCTTCCAGCGGGTATGAGCGATGTTGCCGTCGGCGGTCAGCACGGATCCGCTGCCGCCCTGGTCTGGCTTGAGGCTTTCGGAGGGGGGGAGTTTGTCGATGCCGACGGTGTCCGGGGTGCCTTCCTGCATGTAAACCCAGAAATCCTTGTCGATGGAAAGGTCCTGCAAACCTCGGTCGATGAGGACCAGTTCGCCGAGCGGGAAGGGGGCGTTGACCTGCATCCCGGGGTCGAGGGCCGGCCCCTGCCTCGCGCCGAAGAGGAGACGGATGCCCTGCTGCCCCTCGTTGACGAATTTGAAACCGCTGAAAATATACAACGCAGCAAGGACGACCATACCGAACTGCAGCAGTCGCAGAACGATGCGCAGCGCATCGGCCATGGACTGGTTGGCGGGATCGAGCGGGGACTGATCGTCGCTCCCTTCTCCCTGCTGTCCGAGCGTGACGGATGCTGTTCGGCGGGGAGAGGGGGATGAATCACCCGGGGCATCGGGCGAAAACGTGGGATCGGAGAGTTTCACTTCGGCACCTCCGTCGCGGCTGGGGTCTGCGACTTCATCGGGCGGTCGAGGATGCTGGGACCCGCCGGGGCGGGGATCTGGCCCGACTTCAACTGCTCGAGAGCATCGGGATAGAGCAGCCCGACGCCGGGCGTGGAAGCGGAGAGGACGAGGGTTGTCTGCTTGCCCAGGCCCTCACGCAGGAAGTCCATGTTTTGAAGGAAGACCTGGAGCTCGGGGTTGACATTCATCCTTGCCATGTAGGGCGCGGCCTCCAGTTCGCCACGGTTGCGGATCTCCTGGGCCAGCCTCTCGGCGAAATCCTTGATCTTGCGTGCATCGCTCTCGGCCTTGGCCTTGATGGCCTGGGCCTGCGCGGCGCCCCGGCTATCGGTCTCCTGCGCCAGACGCTCACGGGTCGTTTTCATACGCTCGAAGACGCTCTTGGTCGTCTCCTCGGGCAGGACGATCCGGGTGATGCCCATGTCCACGGCGGCGATGCCGTAATCGGAGAGTTTGAGACCGCTCTTGTCCTCGGATGCGGCGAACGACGACTTCATCTGCTCTTCGAGCCGGGCGAGGCCGGACCCCTCATCGGTCTGCGACGTGCCGAAGAGTTGGTCCATGCGGTACTTGCTGATCTGGCCGCCCGCGGCACGCATGTTGCCGACGAGCGCGAGCTCGGCGGCTTTGTAGTGTTCCTCGGCGGTGTACCCCGCGTTGGAAAAGCGCTGATAGAACTTGAGCGGGTCGGTGACACGCCAGGTGCAGAACGTCTCGACGACGACCTGCCGGTTGTCGGCGGTCTGGAGCGTTTCGAGTTTGGTGGAAAGAGGGCGGACGCGCGTGTCGTACTTGGTCACCTTCTGGAAGTAGGGAGCGCGGAAACGCAGGCCGGGGGTGGTGATCACGTCTTGCTCATCGGCCTTGCCCAACGTCGTGACCACCGCCGCCTCGGTGAAGCGGACGGTGAACATGCTGGCGAAGGCCAGGAGCGCCACCAGTACGACGGCCGTGACGATGAAAGTTATGAACTTACGCATGGGAGTGGTTCGCCGTTGAGGTCCGATTCGGGAGGTGGGTGAGGTCGATGCGTGTCTGGCGGGGGTTGTACAGGGGCTTACTGTTCGGGGTTCTGCCCGGTGGTGAAGTTCCGGAAAATGTCCTGACCGAAGTCTTTTTCCTTGTTGTCGAAGTCGAGGATGAAGTTGCGTTCGGGGACGATGAAGACCCGGGAGTTTCTGGCCGCGTCCTTGAGCGAATCGAAGTAGACCGCGTGACGGAAAATCGTGGGAGCGGCGGTGTACATCGCGCTGCGTCCCTGATGCCGGGCCGCTCGGCCCCGCACATCCATGTGGTGGGCCCATCGGTCGGCCTGCGCCCGGGCGAGGGTCGCGGCGGCCGAGCCGCCCGCGTCTTCGAGCAGTTTCTGCACCTTGTATTCCTGGGCTTTCATGGTGGGAGCATCACCCCCGGTTTCTCGGAGCCGGTCGAGTTCGTTGATCTGCGCGACGATGGTACGAGCGAGGGTGGGGTCCCCCACCACTTCGGTCAGGACCTTGATCTCCTCCGCGCGAGCTGCTTCGATGCGGGCCTGGAGTTTCTGGTCCGCCTGCACGGGCTTCTCGAAGGCGTCCGCCGTGTCCTTGGGGGGATGAACCCCGTCGATGGACAGGAAAATGATCTCGACTCCGGCGCCGCGAGGCACGCCGTCGGGACCCGGATTCAAACGATCAAAGGCAGCCTGGACACGCTCTCGCAATTGGGAGGAGAGTTCCACACGCCCCCCGCCGAGCACATCATTCAGCGATGTCGATTGGAAAAAGCGAACGATCTCCCGACGGGCTGCGGCGCGGAGAAGGTCATCACGCTTGGCGGGCGGCCCGAGTTCATCGTAGAGACGGACATTCTTGACCGAGTAACGCAGGGGCATCTCCACCGAGACCAGCGAGATATCGGTGAGATCGGCCTTGTCTCCGGGGCCGGGCGACAAGGCCGAACCGGTTCGCACGATCTGGTAAATCTCTTCCCCCGCGTGATCGTTCGTCCACAGGATCGGTTCCTTGATCGCCGGGGTCGGGGTACCCAGGTCGATCGTTCGCAGACCGGTGACCGTCAGATCGGTGATGACCGGACGACCCTTCATCGTGGTGAAGTACTCGGGGATGTAGAGGGACTCGATCGGCCAGGGGAGTTTGAGATGCCAGCCCGGGCCGACATCTTCGCGGACGATGGCTCCGAAACGAAGGATCATCCCGCGCTGGTGCGGTTTCACGACCACGACCGATGACAAGCCCCACACGATCAGCACGCCCAGGACGATCAACGGTACAAATGCTCGGCTGAGTAACTGGTAGAACCAACCGCTGGTAACGTTGAAACCCAACTGGTAGTTGATCGCATCGCTGATCGACTGGGCGATGCGATCCGGCGCGGCGACAAAGCTCAACAGCCGGGAATCAAAGGCCGGGCGCGGGATCTCCCCGGGCCGACGCGGTCGGTACATGCTGAGGATGAAGTTCAGGAACGTCTCGCAACCGATGAGCAGCAGAAACGCCGGGACCGCCACCTGGAGCCATCGAAGGAGACTGTCCGGCCCTTTCAGGAGATCAATCAGATGGCCGACACCGATGGACAGCCCGATGAGAGCCGCACCGACGGCAAACGCGGCACCGGCACGAAGGTTGGCCCATGGGGCTTGCTTCGCGAGACCCGCGGTGTAACGAGCGAAGACAAACCCGAGAAACGCCACCGACAAACCAATGCCAAGTCCCCAGGCAGATTTCGTAGGATGAATGAAATCCTCGGATGAAATCCTTGTACGACCGTCAAGAAACCGAACAATGCTGGCCGCGGTGAGGATCGAGCCAATGACAAAAGATGCAGAAGGAACAAAGAAGCGGTGCAACCCGGCGAGGCGTTTGGCCGCGGGGCGAAACTCATCGGCCTGTGAAGAAAAGACCGAAGTCCCCGCCGTAGGGGATGCCGCGAGCGCATCTGTTTCCATCGCTTCGACACGCTCTCGCCTGTGCTGATCGAAGACAATGCAGAGGACCAACCAGGCGATGATGCCTACTCCGGCGAAGATCGCTCCGGTGACCGCGGAATGGTCCCTGCCGAGGATGCCGTAGATCAGCAGAGCCAGGGTCAAACCAACTTGGAGCGTCATGCCACCAAGACTGACCCGGGTGGCCTGCTGATAGGTGATGTAGTCGGCCTTCATAGTCGTTCCACTGTCGGACTCGAACGCGAAACCAAACAGATCCCATTCCAATCGCCTGATCGGCAACGGGCTGCCTATCGCGGCGATGAGCGCCCCACACTCCGCCGACTGGCATCAGTCTACCGACCGACCCCTGCCAGAACAGCAGGGGGAGTGAACCTTCCGACGGTTCACCCGAAAGATCTGCCTCCCGGGGTAGGGCCGGTGCAGAGGGCCGTATTGTGGCCTCTACCAACGGTGCTTTCCACCCGAACCGATGGACTTTCGGGGTTGCGCTCTTTGAGCCTCGCGGTGGACCGTTGCCAAACGACCCACCCGGCTCGGTTTGAAGTACGCTCGACCCGAACCTATGTTCGTTCCCCGTGGTAGGAAGAGCCGGGATCGGACCGGACCCGGGATCGACCGGCGAGAGCGAACGACCCTTGTTTCCCCCCTTCCTCCCGACTTCTGCCTCACGGACCACATTCTCGAATGCTCCTGCAAACTCTGACTATCGCACGAACGACGTTCACCGAGGCGCTGCGCCAGCCTGTGCTGCTGCTGATGGTGCTGGCCGGGGGCGTGTTGCAGGTGTTCAACACCTGGGGCACGGGCTTCGCCATGGGTCAGGAGGAGACCAGCGAAGTGGTCGGCGACAACAAACTCCTCCTCGATGTGGGGCTTGCGACGGTCTTCGTGCTCGGCACTCTGCTGGCGGGCTTTATCGCCACGGCGGTGATGAGCCGCGAGATCGAAAACAAGACCGTCCTGACAATTATCAGCAAACCGGTGTCACGACCGACCCTGGTGCTGGGCAAGTACCTCGGGGTTGCCGGGGCCATCCTCGCGGCGATGATCGTGATGCTGGTGTATCTGCTTTTCAGCATCCGGCACGAGGTCATGTCCACGGCGTCGGACGAACTGGATAAGCCGGTGCTTCTCTTCGCGCTGGGGAGCACGGCGCTGGCGTTGATTCTCGCCGGCTGGTGCAACTTCTTCTACGGATGGAGTTTCCCCCAGACGGCGATGGTGCTGCTCGTGCCTTTCACGCTGCTGGGTTATCTGGGTGTGCTTCTGCTGAGCAAGAAGTGGGAACTCCAGTCGTTCTCGACGGACTTCAAACCTCAGATCACGATGGCTTGCATCTGCCTCACCCTGGCGGTGATGGTCCTGGTCAGCGTCGCCACCGCCGCGTCCACACGCCTCGGGCAGGTGATGACGATCGTCGTCTGCTTCGGCGTGTTTGTCGCGTCGCTCTTCAGCAACACACTCATCGGGCGGCACGTCTTCCGCAACGAACTGCTCGGCACCATCACCAAGGTGGAGCCCGTGGACCCGTCCAGACCGGCCTTCGAAAGCGCCGAGAGCGCGCTGCGGATCGAACTCGAGAACGCCAGCCGCCGCCCGCTCTCGACCGGGCAGGCATTCTTCTACAGCCCCAGCCCCAGTGGGTTCCCGATGATGGGGACGCGTCGGTACGGCGACTTTGCCGGAGACACGAAGAGCGTGGGCGCGATGAGCGCCCGCGATGTAGTTCCGAGCATCATCATCACGGAAACCCAGCCCCCGTTCAAGCAGATGGTGGTGCGCAACATCGGCCCCGGAGAGACCGGCGTGCCCATCATCCGCAAGCCCGAAGCGGGGGACTATGTCTTCAAGTCCTTCACCAGCACGAACACGGTGGCACTGGCCGCGTGGGGAGCGCTGCCGAACCTCCAGTATTACTGGCTGCTCGACGCGATCAGCCAGAACCGACCCGTGCCGGCGCGATATTTCTTCACGGCGGCGGGGTACGCGCTGGCGCAGATCGGGGTGTTTCTGTCCCTGGCCGTGCTGCTCTTCCAGAAGCGGGATGTGGGGTAAGTCAGAAACCCGTCACTCGGCAAGCACGCGGCGCTCGATCGCGGCTCCGCCGCGATTAAAGATCAGTGTGACTCCCGGGTCCTTGGCGAGTTGGCTGGCGGCGACAATAAAGGGATCCATCGCCGAAGTGAGGGGGTTGGCGTAGTCGGCGGTGAGAGGACGCAGTTCCGCGAGACCCGGCGGCGCAACAAGAACCGATTTGTCAGGCTTGGCGAAGAGGTAGGAGACCTCTCCCTCGCGGGTCATGGTTGATCCGATGACGGATAAGAAGCCGGAGCCGACCTGTGTGACTTCCACCGGCTTCGAGAACTGGCTGCCGTCGGACAGCACGATCCGTTCGAGCCTGAATATGTCGTTCACATCGTCGTGACTCAGCACCGTGGCCACGACAACATCGGCGGCGGTTTCCTCGTGGTCCATGACATCCAGACGGACGTGAAGCACCCTGTGGCTTGTTGTCCATATCTTGCGGCACGGCCCGGGGGCGTCGGCCAGCGGCGGGACGGTCACCGCGTACAAAGCCGCATGGTCCATTGAGGACCAGATCAGGTGGGCGGCTTCCTTGCGGTCAATGCAGGAAGCGCGGCATGGACCCATGACCGGGCTGGGATCAAAGGACATCGCTCGAGTCTTTCCGGCCGCATCAACCTGCACAAAGGCCGCGCGTTCGCCCGTGCTCGAAGCGCACCACATCGCCATTGAACCGGACTCGAGCGACCACGGACTCCCTACGGGTGCCAGAGAACCATCGGGCAGTGTCACTTCGAGCGACGACACGGCTCCGGCCTGATTGAACCTCACCGCCCGAAAGACCGGCCCGGCGGATCGCCAGAGCACATAGGTCGCGGCGGGCGGGTCGATATTCTCGACCGACGCGTAGACGTGGACCCGGCTGGGTGACTTGTCCACGCCTTTCGAGGACAGGATGGTTGTGGGTCGCCTCGCTTCCAACTCCGTGAGGTATATCTCGTACTCGTCACCCGCCTTGTTGAGCCATGCGAACCGTCGCGGCGATAGTCCGAGGCGTGCACCGTCGCCGCATGGAAAGAGCGCCACGGGAGCTGCCGGCAACACGGTCAGTGTCACTTTCAGCGTCTGGGCCGCGGCCGTCGGGCTGCCGAAGTACGCAGCCCACACCGAGTAGGTGCCCGGTTCGAGCGTGCCGAACCATCGAACCGCATCGCCCGAAGTTTCAACGGACTCACCGGGGTTGAGCGAAACACTGTCGGGGTTACGTTCGTGAACGTGGCCCGCGCCGAGAAGACCCACCATTTCGTGCTGGGTTACTTTGCGCAGTGTTCCACCGGTTTCGGCGAAGAGCGTGATCGTGCCCTCGCGGTCGCCCAGCCCCTTCACGGATGCCGGCGCGGTGCCCGAGTTGGTCAGTGTCAGTGAAAAGGGTACCGAAGCGCCGCTCAGCACGCGGTTCTGAGGAAGAGTAAGTTCAAGGGCCAGTTCTGGCATCGAGTCAACTCCGGGTTGTCATGGGGTCCGGCATCAGCCGTTGACCTTGAACTTGGCGTTCTTCGCGTGAATCCCAGCGGGGACGGTTGTGGTGAGGTTTGCCTCTCGCGCATCGCCCCCCACGGCGGCCACGTTGTCTCCCTTCAGCCGCCACCAGTGCGTGTTCCAGTCCCACGACACCAGGTCCATGCGGTCGCAGTTCGTCGAAATGTAGTCCAGCGCACTGGTGATGAGTTTGGCGTAACTGGAACCGGTGTTGTTGACGGTCACCTCCGTGTGGGAGAGGGGGCCGAAGTCCAGGTTGCCGTTCTTCGCGATGGCGGTGAGAGGCGCTGCGGTGGAGATATCCGTGCCGTCGTTCTTGATGAGCCGGATGGGGTGGCCGGCGTCAGGCCCAAGCCCTTCGAGCGCCCACTGCATGTACTTGGCGTTGGCCCGCAGTTTGTGCATGTCGTAGAAACGGAGTTTCAGGATGCACGCGGCGCAGAAATGCCACGAGACGGGGTTGTCGGCGGGGGCCATCTTGGTCTTCCCATCATCACCGAAAAAGTCGTTCTGGTACGACATGGTGCAGACGATGGCGTCCTTCTGGTCGTGGTCCGTGACCATCGACTTTCCCTCGCTGGTGTAGGTGTAGTTGATGGCCCCGACGGACTCGAACTGTGTCCAGGCGTGGTAGAGAAACACGGCGTGCCCGAGTTCGTGCGCGAACGTGCATGTCACATCGCCTACCTGGACAAACTGGAACTCCCGGTGGTTGAGGTATTGCCCCAGGACCGTGGACCACTCCATGGGCCTTTTGGCGAAAAAGACCGACAGACCGGGAAGAAGCCCCTTCTGGTTCGTGTTGACAGCCCCCGCGCGGGGGTTGACTCGGTTGAGCTTCTTGTAGGCATCGTCGAGGAAGGCCTTGGAGAGGCCCTCTGTGTGTGTCCACCGCAACTGGCGCTTGGCCTTGCCTTCCGTGGTCGTCACCGCCCCGGTGGTGATGTCGTACTTGGGGGGAGCGGTCCCGGGGTAACTCGGCAGTACACTGATCTCCGTGAGCGTCGTGGCCACACCCGCCTTGACGATCGGGAGCAGCCGATCGTACTTCGGGATCAGGTGCTTGTTGAACACCGCGTTGTCGTACACGCCCGCGGCGTTCAACTCCGCATCGGAGAAACCGACGCCCTTGAAGTACTTGCGGCAGATCCGCTCCCAGTCCGCTTTGTTGTAGGTTTTGGTGACCAGCGGGCCGACCAGTTGGGTGAAGGCGGGGAGGTATGAGTTCTTCGTCATCTCCCAGTTGATGGTGTCCTGTGCCACCGAAGAGAATGTGACCATGAAGTCGATCACCGTCCTGCGCCAGACCGTGAAGATCCCGGTGTCGAGGAACTCGACCAGTTTGCCCTCGTGGTCACGGAACTTGACGGGCTTGTCCTCGGAGTCGATCAGACGGAGCCGCAACTGGTAGTTGTCGCCACCGATGGGCGGCACCCGGAAGTAGACGCGCGACAGACCGCACAACTCCCTATCCCCGTCGTTGCCGGGCTGGACGACCGACATCGCCAGATTGCCGCCAGCGGGTGCCGCGTCAAGCAGTGTCCGCACCGATGTGACAAACGGGGCTTTCCGCAAGGCGAGCGTCGAGTTGATCGCGCCGTTGTTTGTTCGCAACCCTCCGAAGAGCGTGGAGCAGTTGTCGTTCTGCGAAGGTGGATCGTTGGTCTTTGCCTGGAAGTGGTCGAAGAAGCGCTTGATCCACGCCTTTGGCACCGACGGCCCGCGGAACAACTCAACCTTCTCCAGTTCCTCCGGCGGGTCGAGCACCTCCCAGACCACGCGCACATCGTTCGCTCCGACGCCGATCTTCTTCTTGTCCGAGACCTTGTAGATCACGACCTCGAAGGGAACCACGGGGAACACGTCGCGGTTCCAATCGTTATCCCTGTAGTGATCGGGCTTTGATTTGTTGTCGGAAGGGCCGAAGTCGATCGCCGCGTGATTGTCGGTGACGAGAAGTCGGTACTTCTTGTTCTGCTCCTTTTTCAGAATCTCGGTGTTGGCCGGGAGCGGCTCGGGCTCATCGGCGGCTCGCTTCTTCGCGATCTCCGCTTCCTGCTGGGCGTTGTCGGCGGACTGCTTGGCCGCGTCGGCGAGGAGTTTCTTCTGATCCGCGGTCGCCTGGGCCGTATCGGCGAGACCGCGTTTTCGGGTGGCCTCATCGCGGAGGATTTTGGCATCATCCGTCGCCTTCTTCTTCGCGTCGGCCTCCGGGGTGCCCGTGGCGCCTCCGGGGAGTGCGTTGGCATCCTCTTCCGCCTTGCTCGCTGCCTTTTCCGCCGTCTCGGCCTCGGTCTTCCTGGTGTCGGCCGTTTTCTGCGCTTCCTTCGCTTCCTTCTCCGCCTCTTCGGCGGTTTCGGCGGTGCTCACGGCGTTCGCGGCGGCGGCACCGGAATCCTGTGCGTCCTTGACGTGCTGCTTCTCTCGCTCGCGGGCGATGTGCGCGGGGTCCGTGTCGCGGACTTCGTTGTTCGCGGTGTCCAGTTCGCCCTTGGCCTCCTGTTCTTCCGCCACGGCGTCGTCGTATTTTTTCTTCTTTTCGTCTTCATCGGACTTGAGTCGATCTCTCTCCTTGACGGCGTCGGAATGAGCCTTTTCGGCATCATCCATCTTGGATTTGGCCGGCGCGATCTTCTTCTGCTCGTCCGACACCTTCTGCTTCTGCGGATCGATCTTCGCCTTGGCGTCGGAGTGCTCCGTATCACGCTGCTCCTTCTCACGCTCGCGATCCGCCTGGGCCTGCTCGGACTCCGCGGCCCTCTGCTTGGCGGAATCGATGTCACTCTTTTTCTTGTTGACGGCCTCGGCGCTGGCGCGGGCCTTGTCCTCCGCGGAGGCGGCGGCGCGCTTCTTCTCGACAGCGTCCTGCTCCAGGATAACGAATCGTCCGTGCTCGCTGGGCGTGGGTGTGCGGCCGCCGGCGGTGATCTGCTTGTAGTACGAATCGGCCTGGGCCTGGGCCGCTTGCCGCTCCGCGGCGGCGCGTTCGGCGGCCGAACGATCCTGCGAAGCCTTGGATTCCAGACCGGGCAACTCACCTTCGAGTTTCTTCGCCGCGCCCCGATCGTCGGTTGCTCTCTTCTTCGCGTTGTTCGCGGCGACCGCGGCGTCGCTCGCCGCGGATTTGGTATCGGCGACTTCCTGCTCGAACCGACGCAGCGTGGCCTTCTCCCGCTCCCAGTTGTCGTTCGCGGCTTCGTGCTCGGCGACGGCATCATCCCACTTTTTCTTGAGCGGTTCGACCTTTGTATCCTGATCCTCGCGAGCCTTCTTGGCGTCTTCCCAGGCTTTCTTCAGCGGGGGCAGTTTGTCCTTCTTGTCCTTGTGTGTTTCTTTGGCTTGGGCCGCCTTCACTTTCGCGGCGGCGTGGGTCTGCTGCTCTTCCTGAGCCTTTTTCTTGTGGTCGAACTCATCGAGCCACCAGACACAGCGGAAGTGGTCATCGTACTGCACCGGGCCGTGCCGCGAAGCATCGGAGGTCAGTTTCGGGCGTTTATCGTTGGGATCATCGGCGGGCGGGGGCGCACCCTTCGCCAGCGATTCGTGCCCGCGGAAGAAGAGGCGCAGTTCGTACTCCGCGGGATCCGCGAGGGTGTTGCGAAGATTGGGGGCTATCCGTCGCGCCATTCAAGACTCCATCGGGCGGCATCCTTCGCCGCGTCGTACCCATCTCAAATCCTTCACGGCACCGAAAAGACGACGGCATCAGCAGCCGTGAATCTCCTTGAGTTTCTGCCACGTTTTGTCGCCGAGCACGCCGTCCACTTTGTCTTTCTCGCTCGCGAAAACGTACTGCGCCTGAAAACCCTTGATCGCCGCGACATACTCCGCATCGTCATCGGGCAGTATCAGCACATCGTCGGACAGTTCCTTCTTGATGTACCCCAGGTTCTGCAGCCGGGCGATGGCACCGCTCTTTGTGTCCGGAGGATCGAGGAATCCGATCTGTAACTCGACCGTTCTTCCGTTGTATGAGAACTCCGCGACGCGGGCGGCGGGGTCCACTTTTTCGACTTTCACGACCCCATCGCCGTCGGTCGTGCCCGAGCACTTGTTGTCAGGCCCCGCTGTGGTGGTCGCCACGGTGTCGATCTTCACCTCGACCTTCTTGTTGGCATGGGGCTTGTGGTCTCCATCGAGCAACCGAACCTCGATGGTCAGTTTCTCGTTACCGATTTCGTACACGTGCTTCTGTTCCGTCGGTGCGTTCGAGTCAGATTTCTTGGCTTCCTCCGGCATTTTGAGTTTGTCGCCGGGGTAGAGAAGATTCGGGTTCTTCGCCTCCGAGGAATCCTTCAAGCGCGACCCGGTCGCCGGGGTCAGCTTGTTCCCGCCGTCCCACAAGTCCGCGCTGGGGATGTCCAGCCTCTTCGCGAGGCGGGCGATGGTGTCTCCTTGTACGATCGTGTGTTCCGCCATGAGTGCTTGTAGTCCTCCGAACCCGACCATCCTATCAGTATTCCGCCGGGTGAGTATCGACGTCAAGGTAGGAACGTTGCGGCCATGTCCGTCAGCCATCGGATACCTCGGCGGTACGGACTACACCTTCTTGCTTTTTCCGGTGCGCAACCCATGCCGCCACTCAGCGAGAGCGATCAGAGAGGCACACTTGTCAGACGCCAACCGGATGAAAGCCTCGGTGAGACATGCACTCTTCTCGCACTCACGCTGGCACATTCACTGACATTTCTCCGGCACACCCCCACGGGTGCACGACTCATCCAGTCAAGCACGTGCAAACGTACTATTAGTCCTATAATACATGCTTCTTGATGGCATAATAGCACTTTACCTGACGTTCACTATTGAAAGTAACGCAAAGTCATCACGACCAGATCGAATCGAGCGGTCCCGTGAACGCTGCCCGCTTCGTGGACGCAACATCCGCCGATCCCCAACGATACTCTCCTGCAGCACTGCCGCGCAGAGCGTCAAACCGCACACCTCGTACAACCATCCGAACGACTGAATGCCTCCCGCCGCTCGAATATCCGACATGCACGTCTGCCCCATGGTCACGGGGGTCGTTCCGCACGTGGGCGGCCCCATACTGCCGCCGGGTTGCCCGACTGTGCTGATCGGCGGATTGCCTGCAGCGCGCGCTACGGACATGTGCACGTGCGTCGGCCCGCCGGACGTCATCGCCAAAGGTTCAACGACTGTAATGATCGGCGGCCTCCCGGCGGCGAGGCTCGGCGATACGACCGCGCACGGCGGATCGATCGTGCTCGGTTGCTTTACCGTCATGATCAACTGACGATTCACCCGAACGACCGCGCGGCAATGCCGGGCGTGCGCCCTCGGGATCACCCGGGGGGGTTCGGGCGCAGGAACCAAAAGCGGATCGCCGCGTCTATCCTTGTGAGCACTAACTTAGCCGATCAATCGCCTCTCTCTTCCGGAGCATCCATGATTCGACTTTGCTGCTTTCTCGCCATTTGCACGGCACTCGCCGCGTGTTCCTCCCCTCCCCGCGGCAAACCAGCCGGCCGGGCCGAAGACCCCACCACCACCACACGCTCGGAGAGAGGGAGCGCCCAGATCAGCATCCAGGCGTTGACGGAGGCCAGCGATCAGGTGGCGCAGCAACTCTCCGCGGACCTGAATGTGATCCCCGAACTCAATCAGGGCTACCGAACGACCGTCGTGTTCGGCGACATCAACAACAAAACGGGGATTGTGCCGACCACGGACTTCGAGGCCTTCCGGGCCAATACCCGCGCCAAACTGATGCAGAGCCGCAGCCTGCTGGTCAAGGTCCGCTGGGTGGAGAGCCGAGCCCGCGTCGAGCAGATCGCCGCCCGCGAGCAATCGCCGGGCGCGGATAACTCGCTGCCGCCGCTGAATCCGGCGTACACCTTTTTCCTCAACGGCGACATGTACCGGGTGGACCGCAACGACGGCCGCGCCAACTACTACACCATGACCTACAACCTCACCAATATGGCCAGCGGAGAAATTGTGTGGAACAGCAGCCCGTACGAGATCAAGCAGGTCCGCTAGGCCGCGCACCCGATCCGTTCTCTTCGATCCTCCCCATGAACCACGCCGCGAAGAGCACCCCTTGCGCTGCGCGCCGAGCCATGCTCGCCGTGATGTCCTGTATCGTCCTCGCCGTCGGGGCTTGTTCGTCGCCGAGTTCGACGCGTCTTCGGAACGAGGACCTGTCGAGCACGGCGGTTGAAATGGCCGGCAAACTCAGCACCGCATCATTCATGCAGGGGCGCACCGCCGAGTCCCCGCCGATGATTGTGGCGATCACGAAAGTCGAGAATCTCACGACGGACATCATCCCCCCGTCGGAGCAGTGGTACATGATGGCGAAGGTGCGTGACTCGCTGCCGATCGCCGACCTGAGAGCTACACGCCGCTTGTATTTCGTGATCCCCGTCGAACATCTCCGCGAAGGGCAGGAGCGGGGGAACCTGCCCGCCGAGTTCGGCGCGACCCGCGCGCCCACGCACGAGATGGCCGCGACGTTCCACTCCGCTCGGCGTGCCGCGGGCGTCGATCAGACCGACGCCTATTTGTGCGAGTACCGCGTCACGGAGATCGCCACGGGTGAACTGGTCTGGTCGGACACGGTCCAGTTCAAGCGCTCCGCAGCGGGCAAGTCGTACGACTGACCGGGTTTTCGTTCCTCCTTCCGCAGCATGAACCGCCGCAATCCAATCCGACGCCCGAGCACGAAGCCCGCGTTTGCGTTATGCCTTGCGGTGTTGAGCTGTGTGGCGTGCTGTGCCCCGCGTTCCAGTCCGACTCTCGCGCAGGCGTTGACAACGGGCGAGGCATCGCCGGCGATCGTTGATCTCCAGAAGAACTTGCCTTCGGACACGTCCGACCGCTCGTACATCCTTGATCGGATGCGATTGCTCCTGCTGGGTCTGCTCAACGGCACGCCCGACGAGGTTGAGGAGACAGCGAACCAGACTTTCGCCCTGCTGACTACGCAAGGAATCAACGCCGACAAGACCGTATCTGCCGCCGTCATTAACGAGCGGGTCAAGATCTGGAAGGGTGAACCCTTTGAGCAGGCCCTGGCCTTTCACTACATCGCGGTGCAGAAAGCCCAGCGGGGAGAGTGGGATAATGCGCGAGCCGCCGCGGCCTCATCGCTTTTCAGACTAAAGGACTTCGGGGAGAATGAACGCGGCGGGAAACTGACGAGTGCCGATCTCGCCCGGCGCGCCGCTCAGCAGGATGCACGCAACCCCGGGGGCGGGGATGTCTATCTTGACAAGGGGTACGTCGCCGTCAAAACTGATTTCGCGCTCGGGTATCTGATGAGCGCGGTGTCGAACCTCGCCCTCGGGCGGATCGACGAGGCCGCGGACAACTTTCGCGAAGTGCAGACTCTCGACCCGTCGCTCGCTCCGCTGTGCTCGGATCTGTCATCGCGCCGCTTCAACACCGTGTTGATTGTCGATTACGGCGTTGGCCCCACGAAGGTGGCGTACGGTCCTGACGACTCGCTGGCCCGCTTCCAGCCTCGACAACCCAGCGATGGCCGTCCGCTGAGCGTCACCACGATCTCACCGACCGGCCGCACCGAGCCCGTGGTCGAGGCCGCCGCGGCATGTGATGTCAACATCATGGCTCAGAGCCTGATGTGGAACAATCTGGAGGATGTCCGCCGGGCCAAGAGTTTCTTTGGGAACGCCATGATGATCGGCGGAACGGCGGTCGCGATCGGGGCGAACGACAGCGGTGCGCAACTCGCGGGCCTCGCGGTTGCCGTGGCGGGGTTGCTGGTGAAGGCCAGCGCGCGGGCCGACACGCGGTCGTGCGAGCTGCTGCCGCGGAGCATCTTTGTCGTGCCCGTGTCGATCACGGAGCCGAGCACATCGGTGCTTCTGGAAGTCCCGGGCGATCCCCGTTCGCGTCTGGTGCTGACCGACCTCTCGCCGCCGCCGACAGCGGCACCGCAACTTCGGTACGCCCGGATCGTGCCATCCCCCGGCCCGTGGGCGTCCGCGCCAGAGGCGGTCTACGCCAACGCCCGCACGAGGCGCGAGGTCGCGGGGGGCGACTTTCCGTACATCATGGGGGGCAGGTGTGTTCGATTCCCATCGCCCGACGTGATGGACTCGTACCACCGCGCCGGGAACCTCAAGAACCTCACCGCGGTTGAACTGGAGAGCATATACCGCGAAGAGGGGATCACGTTCACAGTCGAGGACCAACGCGGCAGGGCCGCCGTGCACATCCTCGAAGGCGGCACTTCCCTGGTTTGCCCACTCGCGGGAACCACCGGTTACAAACGACTCTTCGGTCAGACTCACCCGCCCTACAGGCCCCGATCGCGTGCGTTGCGCGATTACCTTGAAACACATTCCACGACCCGCTCCTCCCGGCCTTGACACCCACCACGGAGAATCCACCATGCGCCTTGTACTGACGCTCCTTTTCCTTTCCACGCTCACGACGCTCATCGCCTGCAAGAAGGACACGGTGAAGGCGCCTTTCACCCCCAAGCCCGATGAGCTCTCACGAGAACTCTACCCCCGCGTCGTGTGCGAGAAGCCGCTCGCGGATTGGCTCGTCTCGGGCACCCCGATCGTTCGCCGCGATACAGGACCGCTCGATGTGACCGTGCCGCTGCGCCTGACAAGCAGCAACCCGAGCCAGTTCGCCCGCACGCAGTACAGGTTCATCTTCCTCGATGCGTCGGGCGTGCCCATCCGGTCGCAGTCCGAGTGGCGTTACTTTCAACTCGAGCCCCGCAACGAGTTCTTTCTCCGCGGCACCGCCCTCGACACCACGGCGACGGACTGGCGTTGCGAGATACGCTCGAATCGGTAATCGGACCGCATCGTCGGGCGATCATGTCGGCTCGGTACAAGCCGCAGCAACAGTGGTTCGCTGAACTATCGGAGGCTGCGCCTGCCGAAATCCATACCCATCGCACTCTTCGCCAGGAACAGCGTTTCCTCCGCAACGAGGTTCGCTCGCGAGGTTCCTTCGCGGATGATCTCGACGATCCGTTCATCGCCTCCCGGTGACTCAAACTCCGCGCGGCGGGCCCGCATCGGCTCCAGCAGACGGTTGATCGCCTCGGCCACCTCGGCTTTGACGTGACCATCACCGAGGTTGTCGCCCCGCCGGTAGCGGTCCTTGAGTTCGGTCACTCGCGCTTCATCAGTGATGAAGGCTTCGACAAACTTGAAGAGGACGTTTTCGGGGTCGCCCGGCTCGGTCGGGCTTTGGCGCCCGGTCGTGATCTTATTGATTTTTTTCAGGACCTCCTTCGGCGGGTCGCTCAGGAAGATGGCGTTTCCCAGGCTCTTGCTCATCTTCTGCTTGCCGTCACCGACGCCGGGCAGACGTCCGACGCGGCCGATCAGCGCCTCGGGGATGGGGAAGACGCCGCCCGCCTTTTCATAGTCCTTGTCCTCGGTGCGATTCGGAACGCCGCAGTACAACTGGTCGAACTTGCGGGCGGCCTTGCGGCACATCTCGATGTGCGGGGCCTGATCCTCCCCCACGGGGACATACACGGGCCGGAAGGCAAGGATGTCCGCGCACTGACCCACCGTGTACATCGGAAAGCCGAAGGAGTACTTGTCGGCCAGCCCCTTGGTCTCCAGCTCGTGGATCAGGGTGGGGTTGCCCATCACGTCGTTGAAGGAGAGCAGCATCGCGAAGAACCAGGTCAGTTCCGCGATGGCGGGGACCTCGGTCTGCAGCACGATGGTGGCCTTCGCGGGATCGATGCCCGCGGCGAGCCAGTCCTTCACGATCTCGATGGTGTCCAGATCGGAAGAGCGTGGTGTAGGGGAGG
>DDSA01000022.1:19163-19415 GCA_002343715.1 Phycisphaerales bacterium UBA2402
AGCAGTCGTACGAATCCTGCAACTGCACTCGGCGCTCGACCGAGCCGACCCAGTGACCCAGGTGCAGGCGGCCCGTGGGCGTGTCTCCGGTCAGGATGCGCGGCTTGTCGGCGGGCGATTGGCTCATGGGGGCGGAGTGTATGAAGGACGATCACGGAGCGCTCGCTGGTCGCTGCGCATTGCGTCTCACTCCCGCCGTCACACGCGGAAGAGACTTATCTGGCGGGAAGGTGGACGCAAGTTGCGAGGCTT
>DDSA01000033.1 GCA_002343715.1 Phycisphaerales bacterium UBA2402
CCAAGAACGGCATCCTGATCGTGGAGTTCGCGAATCACCTGCAGGAAAGCGGCCTCTCCAAGCGAGACGCCGTCCGCGAGGCGGCCATGACCCGCCTGCGGCCCATCCTTATGACGAGCGTGGCCACCGTCTTCGGTCACTTCCCGCTGGTTCTTGTCACGGGCGCGGGGGCGATGGCACGCAACAGCATCGGCATCGTTCTCGTCAGCGGTATGGCGATTTCTACGATCTTCACGCTTCTGATTGTTCCCTCGATCTACATCCTCGTCGCGGGTGCCAAGTCACGCCGCGTAGAGGCGACCGTCCCCGCACTCCCGGCACTCGCGACGTAAACATCCCCTATCGATGCTCCAAACCCGGAAGTCGTGCTGCGCCGCCTCTCCGAAAATGCCGCGCAGCGCGGGTACCGTTGGTCCATGCCGAAGAAGCCCGCGAAAACGACCCGACGATCCAAGCCAAGCGCGGCCATTAACCTCGCCTCCATCCGCCAGCGCATCAACGATCTCGATCGGGCGCTGGTCACACTTCTGAACGAGCGTTCATCGCTGGTGGTGAAAGTCGGAGAGCAGAAGCGCGCGGCCGGTCTGCCGATCTACACCCCGCACCGTGAGGCCGAGGTGCTGGAACGCGCGCTGAAGGCCAACAACGGCCCGCTCCCCGATCGAACCCTCGAGGCGATCTACCGCGAACTGATGTCCGGGAGTTTCTCGCTGCAGCAGCCTCTGAGGATCGGATACCTCGGCCCAGCAGGGTCCTATTCGCACCTCGCGGCCCTACGACAGTTCGGCAGCAGCGTGGAACACGAGGACCTGCACGATATCGCCGGGGTCTTCACCGAAGTCCAGCGCGGGCATGTGCACTACGGACTGGTCCCGATCGAGAACTCCACCGGAGGCGGAATCGTCGAAACCCTCGATGCTTTCCGCGATCAGGGGGGCAAGGGCGAAGTCGTAGTCTGCGCCGAGGTGCAGATCGATGTCCGCCATTGCCTGCTCGCCAACTGCGCTCCCAGCCAGGTGAAACGCATCTACTCGAAACCTGAGGTATTCGACCAATGCCGAATCTGGCTCGCCCGGCAGTACCCCAAGGCAGAGCGCATCCCCACCCCAAGCAGCAGCAAAGCAGCCGAGATCGTTGCCGAAGAGGCCCGAGCAGATTTGGCCGAAGGCCGCACACCGCACAGCGCAGCAATCGGGTCCGAACTCGCCGGGCAAATCTATGGCCTGAACCCTCTACTTGTAGGCATCGAGGACAATCCGGGGAACATCACGCGTTTCTTTGTCATCTCCCGACAGAAAACCGAACGGACGGGAGACGACAAGACAACAGTCATGTTCACGACCGCCGACAAACCCGGCGCACTGGTCGAGGTCTTGCTCGCGTTCCAGCGATCGAACATCAACTTGACTCATATCGAGAAGCGACCAAGCGGACGGCGAAACTGGACCTACACGTTCTTCATCGATTGCCTCGGACATCGAAACGACCAGCCCATGATCAGGGCTTTAGACGATGCGAAGGCACACTGCCGCGAACTGGCGGTGATCGGGAGTTACCCGCGTTCGAAGCGGATCCTCTGAAAGATAGAACAGTAGAGAGAGACTTACATCTCATCAGCAGATCAGCCTGTAGAAAAGGATATGAGTACTGCCGAGTTGAACAGAGACAGGCAATACCAGACGGGCACCAAAACAACGCACCAACTGGGCTTTGATCTGGTTTATTGGCAGCAGAACCCGTATTTGGTCCCTGTACGAGTACGGTCCTACATTCGGGGCCGGTTGAGGCTGGTACCATGAAACTGATGAAGTGACCCTGCGTACGGCTACATATTGTTCGGTGTATGACGAGGGGACGTTGCGCCCTCGTCGTTCAGTCAGTTGGCGACGGCGATCGGTGCTGCCATAGGACGGCCGCGCGGTCGTGAGTGAAGTTGATATTCAAGAAGGATGTCCGGGGGGACAGTCCGTTGGGTGCTCAGGAGCAGATATGCATCGCAAGAAGAAGGTGAACCGCCCATACGTCCGTCAGCGTCAGCGCCTGTGCGGAGAGGGTGGAGATGGCCCGTCTCGACTGGCGATGCTCGCCGGTTCAACGGAGCGCCCGAACATCGAGCAGCTCGAACGCCGGCAGATGCTCTTCTCGCTGACCGTCACCGCCGACAACGTCGATCCGAACACCGGCCTGGGCACCGTCGTCGGGTACGCCGGGTACTACCTGCCGTACATCGCCAGCAACGTCGACATCACCCCCACCGATCCCACTTCCAAGACCGAGAGCTTCGACCAGTTGGGCTACGGCATCGTGGGCAGCGGAGGTATCGCCCCCGAATCTGGGCTCCAAATTCAGCACAACATCAACCCCGCCGGGGATATCCGCATCACGGCCCAGCCCCAGGTACAGGACAACCAGCAGCGTTATCTCCGCGTCTCGCTCGATGAACGAACCGAGTTTGTGCAGTTCCGTTTCTGGGATGACGGGGCCAACCCGCAGTTCCAACTCGCGGCGATCGGTGCTTCGTTCCTTGTCACCGCCGACGGCGGCACCGACAACACCGGCATCCTGACGGACCAGACGCGTCTTTCACTTCTCTACAACAACGTCGTGACGCAGTCCTTCACCGGCGCGGCCCTGCGGGCGCTCTTCGCCGGCGGCAACGCCAACCTGGGCACCGGCACGCTGACGCTTCCCGCGAACGTCGGAGGGTTCGACACGCTCCGTCTGGAACTGACCCAGGCCGTCAATGCCGGGTCGGGGATCAACCCGGCTTTCCGAATCGATGATGTCTCCTTCACACTTCCTTCCTCGGACTATGCCGCCCTCCTCAACGACCTGGGGCAGTACGGTTTCATCGCGGTCCTGACGGGTCCCGTCGGTGCAACGGTCAACTTCCGCGACCTCTACGGCCGCGACATGCGCCAAACCCTGGCGACGATCCCGCCGCCCGGCACCGAGTTCAACCCCGGCGACATCAACGCGGATGGCATCCCCGATTACAACGACGGCATCGGCTCCATCCGATTCAGCGGAACGGACTCGCGCACATCCTTCCAGATGTGGGGCGGCAAGATCACCACGAGCACCACGGCGCCGGACGGCTTCGATCCCTTCACGCTCATCCCTCGCATCGAGTACCAGGCGCCATATGTCTTCACGCTCGAGGCCAATCCGATCGGCCTTCTCGACGAGATGGAAGATGTGGGGTTCGCCTACGCCGTGGACCTGCAGCAGGATCAGTTCGACTTCGCGGGCCTCCCGCCCGGGCCGGCCTCGATCATCATCGGGTCACCTTTCATCCGCAACAACGTGACCCAGGGAGGGGCCAACCCGGGCGGCCTCATGCCCGACCTCTCGACACCCAACCCGTTCGACGTCATTGATTACGTCACCACTGGGTTCAACCGTCCGAACCAGGGCATCTTCCTGGAAGACGGCAGTTCGATGGGCAGCATCACCATCCACGGACTGGTCCACGGATCATCGTACTTCTCCGGGTTCGTGGACAAGATCGCCATCGGCGTGCTCATGGGCTCCATCACGGTTGACGGCGACCTGGGCTCATTGGTGGTCGGAGGCGATGCGGGCATCTGGTCCCCCGACACCGATTTCCGCTTTTCCGACGGCCGCACGGTCGATCCCAACAACAAGACCAACGGACAGGTGATCGTCGGCAGGACCGCCGGGCAGATCCTTATCGGCGCCCGCAGCCAACTCGATGTGACCATCGTCGGCGATACCTTCGATCCGCAAAACCGTCCCTCCCGAGACATTTACACCTACAACGAACTCGAGGCGTATATCGGCGTGGACCCGGGCACCACCCGCGCCGAGGCTGTCCGCCAACTCATGCTCAACACGCCGGACAACTACACGGCGTCCACTTCGCTCCTGCGGGCAGGGCAGCAATCCATCGTTCTGGGCTCCAGTTTCCTCCGCAACGACTCCATCCTCGCCGCCGAGTTCATCGGCAACGCGGGCACGGCCGCACGCATCGTGGGCGACATCTCCGGGCGAGATCCTTTCCTGGGCGAAGACGCCGCGGACGTCTTCGCCTTCGCCGCCGACAAAGGCGCGACGATCAACATCCAGGCCACGATCAGCAGTGCCACACTCTCTCCCTACTTCCGCATCATGGACCAGGACGGCCGAACGCTCGCAGCGCCCCCGAGCCAGTTCCGCGAGGGTCGGTTCGTCGCGACCAACCTCACCTGGAAGGCCGATGCACCCGGCGTCTATTACCTGGTTATCACCGACCCCAACAGCAACGATACCGGTTCGGGAGTTCTCCCGTACTCGGTAACCATCACCGGCATGGCCCCCGCGACGCTGGGAGCCTTCCGCACCGCGGGCGGCAACGGCTTCACCGACCAGGCCAGCGGCGAAGGCAGCAGCATCTCGGTCCTCTCGGGCAATGTCGGCTCGCTGCGCATCGGCACCGGCTTCATGAACGGCGGCGGAGCGGAAACGTCCCCGGTTGAACTCTCGAACACCGTTCTCAGCGACGACGACGCGATGAGTTGGCAGGGCGGCAGCGTGAGCGTCGCCGGAAGCCTCTTCAACATCATCACCGGCTCCGACATCGGACCAAACGCCGTCACGGGCAACCCGCGGATCAACGTCACCATCGGCGGAGATCTCGGTTCGCTGTATACAGGAATGTCCGCCGTCCCCGGCGGCGACCGACCCAGCGAGGGCGATGTCAACTTCCTCGACCTGAACGTCAACGGCCGTATCGGTCTTCTCGATATCCGCGGCGGCGTTGGAATGGACCAGGACGAACCAGACCCCCGCGCTCTGCTGAGCGTCAACTCGTTCAACGTGTTCACGGGTCTCGGCGGCGGGCCGGGCGACATCGGCATGATCCGAGTCGGGTTCCACGTCGCGGGCGATTCGTTCACTGTCACCACCAGCCCCAACTCACGCATCGGCGCCATCCTGGTCAGCCAGGACGCCTACGACGATGCCAACCCGCGATCCGGTGTCTACCTCGGGGCACAGGGCATCCGTCTGAACACCGGCTCGGGTTCGGACATCCGTTTCGCCGACCTGCCGCTGCTCTCGTTGACAGGCTCCGCGGACATCACGTACCCGCTCATCGGCGGCCAGACGCTGAATCTGATCGATGACGGAGGCGCCCGTGTGCAGATCAGTGTCGCCAACGCTCCGCCCAACCAGCAGGTCGGCCTTGTCCGTGCCCTCCCGGTGAACGGGTCGCAGGGCGTGGTGATCGGTCAGATTATCGCCAACCTCGTCGGCGGCCGCACGCTGAGCATCACCAGCGTCACGACCTCCCCCACCGCCGCCATCGGTATCGGCCACATCCTGGTGACCGGCGACGGGGCGTCAAGCATCGCCATCGGCGGCTCTTCCGAGATCGACGTGTGGCGCATCGAGGAGCGCGTCACCCGCGGCCAGTTCGGCGGCGCGGACACGCAAGGCGGCGGCCTGGCCTTCATCGAGAACAACTCGCCCAACGGCGACATCATCGCCGTGGATGTCGCGGGCCTGGGTCGCCTGAGCGTGCGTGGAAATCTCGGTCGCTCCCAACTGCCCGACTACGGCCCCACCCTCATCGGGCCGTTCATGGGCTACAGCATCGGCCTCGTCGGCGAGGTCGGCGGGACGCTCGGCATCCCCGGTGGCGCGCTGCTCGACGATGATTTTCTCCCCTCGAAGTTGATCCGTGCGGTCAACGACGACAACTTCCAGGGCGGCCAGGCTTCGCTCGACGATATCGGCGCCCCCTTCTCGCCGTATCTCAACGGCGTCGTGATCCGAGCGGGCAACGTGGCGGTCGTTCGTGCCGAAGGATCGCTTGGCGACGTCATCCTGCAAGGCGCGACCGCGGAACTCGCCCAGGCAACAGCCAACGGCGACCGCATCACCCCGCAAGGCGGTTTCGACGGCGTCATCGGTTCGATCTTCGCTTTTAATATCACCGGCGTCGATGTGGGTGACGGTATCGCTTCGCGCGGGCCCAACCCCATCGCCTCGGGAGGCATCTTCGCCATCAACAACCTCCTCAGCGTGAACAGTTCACGCCCCGGCCCGATCCTGATCGAAGGCGCCATCAGCGCCAGCAACTCGGTCCCGGAGCCGCTCCTCACCGTCGCCGACGGCATCAACTCCATCAGTTTCACCAATGCCCAGGTCCGTGGCGCGTACTTCGGCACCCAGACCCTCGACGGTTTCTGGCCCAGTTTCTTCTATGGTGACGACAACGTCCAACTCGGCGACATCGCGGGCATCACGCTCAACAACTCCACCTTCTACAACAGCGAGATCTCGACCAACAACTTCGGTAACTTCACGCTCACCGGCGGCTTCTGGGACGCGTCGCGCCTCCGAACCACGGGCCGGGTGGGCGACATCCTCGCCGCGGGCTTCCGCAACTCCACGCTCACGGGCAGCCTCGATGAACTCCGCCCCAGCGAGATCATCTGCGCCCTCGATGTGGGCCGCATCGCCGCCACCAACGGCGACATGAGCGACCTGCTCATCAACGTTACAGGGCGTGTCCGCACAGGCATCACCGCCACCAACATCACACGCAGCACCATCGGCGTCGTGAACGAACTGATCCTGCTCTCGGCCACCAACGACATCCGAGCCAGCGCGATCACCACCGGCCAACTGACGACCACCCGCGCGGGCCGCAATATCACGGCCTCGACATTCCTGGTCTCCGGCGTCATCACCAGTTTCACCGCCACCAACGAGATCATCAACAGCCGCATCGAGGTCACCGGACCCGACGGCGCAATCATCACCGTCTCCGCCCGCGGCATCAGCGGTGATATCGCCGCCAGCGGGCCGATCACCACGGTCTCGGCGACGGCGGGCGATCTGTCCGGCAGCATCACCACCACCGGCAGCCGGGGCAACGTCGGCACCCTCTCCGCATCGCGGGATCTGGCCATCCGCACCGATCTCTCCGGCGGCATCACCGCCCTCAACGCGGGACGCAACATCGGTCGCGCGGGCGAGGCCGGAGTCATCCTCGTGCGAGGCGATCTCGCCAGCGCCGGAGCGCCGGCCGGTCAACTCTTCAACGACCTCCGCGTCGGCGGGAACATCACCGGTGTCGTCACCATCGGCGGCGTCAGCGCCAAGCCCGATGCCAACCTCCTCGGCCGCGGATCGGTGATCGCCTTCGGTCGGATCAACTCCGTCATCTCCAACGGCGATTTCAACGGCAGCGTCGTCAGTTACAGCGGCGGCATCGCCTCCGTCGCGATCAACAACGGCTCGTTCCTCCCGGGCAACATGATCGCGTCGTACGACGGGTCGCTCGCCAGCGTGGTCATCACCAACGGCAATCTGTACGGCGATATCCACGCCGATTTCGACGTCACGCTGCTTCGCGTGGCGAGCGCACCGGGCAGCGTCTTCGGTGATGTGGGCATCAACCCCGCCCGCTCCGCCGCTGTCGCCGTCGATGCCAACCGGAACCAGCTCCCGCCGGGCGTTGCCCAGGGTGCGGGGATTCAGGGTCCGCGCATCACCGCCGGCAGGAACCTCGCCCGATTCGAGGTGGTCAACGGTTCAGTCTTCGAGGCGTCCGTGTACGCCCAGCGTGCGATCACCGCCATCACGGTCAACGGTTCCGTCAGCAACGACGATCTCACCACCGGCATCGGCAGTTTCTTCGCCGCGGGAGACTCCATCACCTCCATCGCGGTCACAGGCCGGGTGTCGAACACGGCCTTTGTCTCAGGAGTACGCGGCCTCGGAGCAGACAACCGCATCGGCGGCACCGGTTCCAACGCCGACACCATCGGGTCGGGCAGCATCGGCACCATCAGCATCACGGGCGGAACGCGGGACTCCTCCTTCTCCGCTGGAATCGACCCGGGTGCCGACGGCATCTACAACACCGCCGACGATCGCTCCGCTTTCGGCTTCTCGACCATTACAGCGCTCACGCTGGGCGGCACGGTCACGAACACCAGCGCCTTCGGCGACACCCTCTCGCCCGCGGTCGCCAACGACGCCAGGCTCATCCGGGGCGGAACAGACCTCCCCAACACCAACCCGGATGTGGACTTTGGTTCCTCAACGCCCCCTCCGGATGCGGTGTCCTTCACAGGGGCTCGCACCTTCACGGTCGGCGGCGTGACCTACTCCATCACGCTCACCACCGGCACGGCGATCTTCAGCCCCGGCTCGCTCACGCTTCAACTCCGAAACACCACGGCGACAAGCAACCTCACCGTCTCGTCGTCCAACGGGATCCTCAATAACTTCGATATCTTCGGTGCCGATGATGCGGCCCTCGGAGTGTTGACCCTGGTTGGCTCCGTCACCGGCGACAGCGACATCACCATCGACGGAAACGTCACTTCAATCGTTTCGGGGAAGATCGATGGCTCGGGCACGATCGCCATCGGCGGGGACATCACGACCGCCACGATCGCCGGCCTCAGCGGCGGCTTCTTCTCCGCCCGTTCCGTCGGCACGCTCGCCATCAACGGTGATTTCGGGGCCGCGAACTCCACCATCCGCGGCGAGGCGAGCATCTCGCTGCTCCAGAGCGGAGCCATCACCATCACCGGGGCTTCCCGCGGCGATGTCAGCGTGGCGAGGGACTCCCTGTCCTTGACGCTGGGCGGCCCAGTCCAGCGTTCACTCTTCCGCTTCGGCAACAGCGTCGGGGCCATCACCGCTCCCGCCGTCAGCCAGACCATTTTCAGCGCCGGCGATTCCATCGGCAACGTCACCATCAACGGCGACTTCTTCGACTCGGCCCTCGTCTCCGGGATGGACCTGGGCACCGATGCCTTCTTCGGAGGCACCGGCTCCGCTGCGGACACCCTCAGCAGCGGCACCATCGGCAACGTCACCGTCAGCGGCAACTTCCGCGAGTCCGACATCACCGCCGGCTACGCCCGGGGCAATGATGGCTTCTTCGGCACCAACGATGACAATGTCGCCGCGGGCCTTGGTTCCATCGGCGCCGTGACTATCAACGGCACGGGGGTCGGCTCCACACGCTCCACCGAGAACTACCGCATCGCCAGCAACGGCATCATCGGCCCGGTCCGAATCGGCGGGAGCACGTTCACAGGCTCTCAGGGCAACTTCGCGGTCGAAGCTCCCAGACTTGCCCCGATCTCGGCCCAGGTCAGCGATATCCGACTCTCGGTCGATGCCCGCGTCTTCACCGCCAATCTGGTCTTCAATCAGCCGATCGACTTCAGCACCATAAGCCCCTCGCTGAGCGTCTCCGAGGTGCGGGGCAACGGCAACATCACCATCCGTCTTATCCAGGGTGTCGACTACACCCTCTCCTACGACGCCACCAACAACACCGTCAAGGTCGTCTTCTCGAAGTCAGTCACCGAGCGGAACCTGCCCATCGCACCGGCCCTTCCGGGGCCGGGAATCTACAGGTTTGAGATCGACGAGAGTATCTTCAAGGCCAAACTCGTCGGCATCGGCATCGACGGCGACGGCGACGGTTTCTCCGAACCCGGCGACAACTTCTCCGGGGACGGCATCGTCGGCGATGCCGGCGACAAGATCAACCCGACGATCAACTTCGTCAACACCAACGGTGCTCCGCTCCGCGTGGATATGTACGGCGCGACGAACCTCAACTTCGTCATGGACCGCAACGCCACGGCGAACAACCTGCCCGACCCCAACATCCCCTACACCGTGCGCGGCTTCATCGGCGATCACCCCGACAACGACAACAACTTCTTCCGTTTCGCGGGCGATGCAGACGTCTACGCCGTCACCCTCCAGGCGGGTCAGATCCTGCAACTCTCAGGACTCCGCGGCACTGCGATCAACGCCGGCCTCACGGTCTTTACCGCCACGGGCGGACAGTTCGGTCAGTTTGCCGACAACGCGGTGGCCGTCTCCGTCCCCGCCGCGGCGGGCACCGCCACCGACCAGACTTTCGCACAGAGTTATCTCATCCAGGCCACCGGCACGTACTACATCGTCGTGGGCAACACGTCGGGGGTCTTCAGCCCGACCACAACGCCCAACCCGGACACCTTCCCCAACACGCTGGGTGATTACAACTTCACCATCACGCTCTTCGACGACGGAGATTCGGGCTTCAACTCCGCGACCGACTCGGGCGACGGCCAACTCGTCGCGAATGCGCCCGACCCGATCAGTTTCGCAGGGGCCGACGGCGTGCTCGGAACGTCCGACGACATCTCGACGCTCATCATCGGAGACTACACGTTCGTCTTTGATCGTGCATCCGGGATTGTCTCGGGCACCAACGCCTCCAACATCTCCACCATCCGCGACGCCTCCGGAAAGGTGACCAGCACCGTCAATGCCGCCATCGGCCCGCGCGGCAGCGCGGGTGTTCCCAACGCCCTAGTCACGGGTGATGTGGACGTCTTCCATCTCAACAACCGCCAGCCCATCGCGGCAGGCACCAGGATGAAGATCACGGTTAAACTGGCCGACTTCGGCGCCGACCTGGGCAGCGCTTCGCCGACCGACTTCCAGGACAACCGCGGCGTGGTCCAGTTCGCTCTGTTCGACACCACCGGAGGCACCCTGATCGACGACGCCTCGCTCGTCTTCAGCCCAACAGACTTCCTGCCGTATGCCGGCACACCCAACAAGGTCATCGCCGACAACGGCGAGACCCGTTACGGCTTCGACGCCCAGGGCGATTTCTACATCGACTTCATCGTCCCCGAGCGTGCCGGGTCGCCGGGCGCGAACGGCACCTTCGCGGTCATGCTGCAGGGCGCCTTCAACACAGACTACCAACTCGAGGTTATCACCGCCGGCACCGGCACCATCACGCGACGCACACAGAATGTGCTCATCGAGACCAACGGCGGCAGCGTGGATTGGCTCCAGGCGGGCGGATTCACCACCAATATCCAATCGTTCGATCTCCGAGCCCTGGGCTTCACCGGCGGTTCGGTCAACGGGCTGCCAGTCAACGACTACGTCTTGACAAACCTTGTCAACCAGCTCAACGCGCTCTTCCAGGGTTCCGTCGCGGGTTCGGGCTTTGATGTTCGCTTCTCAACCAACCCCGCGGACTTTGAGTTCGAGCCGTTCTCCACCGTGTATCTCTCCACCACCACCGACCCGCTCCTGCCGCTCTTCGACGCGTTCGGGAACGCCTTCAACTTCAACTTCCTCCAGACCGGATTCTTCAACACCCAGCCCTTCGGCTTCTCACAGCGTTCAGATCCCTTCAACACCGACCTCGAAGACGACGCGGTCGTGTTCCTCCCGTCCTTCGCGGTCAAGGGCATCGTCCCGGATGTGGCGGGGCTGGACACCATCGCACAGGCCCTGACCGGCGCGGTTTCACGCCGCGTGGGAGAGCTCATGGGCTTGCGCATCACCGCGGACAACGGCGCAGCGACCCTGTTCGATCCTTTCGCGGCCGATTCGGTCAACAACCAACCCGGCTCCGACCGCTCCTACACCATCCTCAACACATCTCGAACCCTCTCCGGTTCGTTCGACTCCATCACCCGCTCCAACTTCTTCCTCGGCCGTCAGAACGCTGTCAGTCTCCTTGACCGTGTACTGAACCGTCGCTGATCGACATCAACCCCGCCGACAACAGCCCGGACGAGTTCGTCCGGGCTGTTTTTTATGACCCGGTCATTGGGATCGTCGATTCGTTATGCCTGGCCGCCGCCGACAGGACGTTCTCCGTCGCGCCGGCGGAGCTCCTCAGCCCTCGCCACAAGGCTCGCCAGACGCGGGCCGACCTCGTGGGCCTGCGCAACCGAAGCCCTCAATGCTTCGATCCCTTCAATTTTGCGATCTGCATCCTTGGCAATCTCGCCGAAACGGGATCGCACGCGGTCGAGGTGCTGTTCCAGACTCTCAATGCACTCCGCCGCGGCCAGAATTCGGTTGCCGACATCCTCTCCCGCCCGTACCGCCTGGCTCGCCAGTGTCGCGAACGTTCTTCCGGCCGCCTCCGCATGCTCTCGATGCTGACCGATCTGTGCGGTCAGTTCCCGCATCTCGAGCGCCGCCTCGGTCGCCTTCGCCACCGCCTCGGCCAGGTCCTCGTTCGCGTGGCGCGCCGTCGCCAGGTCGAGCGCGGAAGCCTGTTCCGCCGCGTGCTCGAGCGAGGTTGTGAGCGAAGCCAGGATCCCTCGCGTGCGAGACTCTGACGATTCGACCGCCGCTGCCAACGAAGTGATCATCGATTCCACGCGACCGGTGAGTTCCGCGGCGTGCGACTCCATGTCGGTGCGCAATCGCTCGATGCGCCACGCCGTACCCTCCGCCTCCGTCCGCATTGCATGCAGTCGAGACTCACCCCGCGACAGAACTTCGTTCACCGCCGCGGTCGCGCCATCGAGCATCATTCGCAGTTCACGCGCCACATCCTCGGCCACCCACGCTCGTACATCACGCGAGATGGCGTCACGATCAATCATCGCGGCGGACGAGAGCAGGTCCCGGAACTCTCTCACCCGGGCACCGAGCTCCTCTCTCGCCATCGCGAGGAGTTGCTCGTTGCGAGCGATCCGCTCATCGAGGCCGGGCAGGCACGCAGAGGCTGTACGAACCCGTTCATTCAGATCGCCGGCCGCGGCTCGCAGCTGTTCACTCAATCCACGCACCTCGCCCGTGGCGCTCAGCAGCACGCGATTCTGGCTCGCGGCATCCCGAACCAGCGACCGAAGCGTCGATGAGAGTTCATTGAATGCGTGCTGATCGATCGTCCGAGGCGAAACGACGACCTTCTCGGCGATGCCATCCGCCTCATCGCGCACCGTCCCGGCATTGCTCCCCTCAGCTTCTGCGGGATCGTGCTGCCGACGCTCGCTCTCTGTCAATCTCAAACTCCTGATACAAGGTCACCGCCGAACTCACCTTCCATCGGGTATTCCCCATGCCGGGGATGAGTTTCGCACCGTCTCGGTTCACAGCGTCAACCCGGCACCTATCCTCCCTCATGCCGACCGCCGACGAGCATCACCACGATTCAGGTTCGCCCCGTGTTCGGCTTCAACGATTCCTCGCTGATGCGGGCGTAGCCGCTCGCCGTACCTGTGAATCGCTGATCGAGGCCGGTCGGGTGACCGTCAACGGCGAAACCCCGACCCGACTTCCAATCTTCATCAACCCCGAACAAGATGTCATCAGGGTTGACGGACGTTCCATCCGCGGCCCGGAGCGTCGCATGTATCTCATGCTGAACAAGCCCGAGCGGGTGCTGGTCACCAGCGCGGACGAGCCGGGATTCGACCGCGCTACGGTGATGGACCTGATCGATCACCCGGCCGCGGGGCGACTCTTCCCGGTGGGAAGGCTGGACTTTGATTCTTCCGGTCTGGTTCTCCTGACCAACGATGGTGAACTGGCCAACCGTCTCTCCCACCCCCGATACGGCGTTACCAAGACGTATGAAGCACTGGTCAAGGGAAGTCTGGATGAGTCCGCTGTCAGCGCCATCCCGGCGAAACTCAGGGCTTTGTCCAAGCGCGAGGCCAGGGGTGCCGGGCCGGGGGCGCGGGTGAAATCGTCGGGTGGAGACTTCGAGATCGCCGGACAGAAGCACGGCAACACGCTTCTCCGCATCACGCTCCGTGAATCTCGGAACCGGGAACTCCGTGAAGTGCTGCGGCTGCTCGGAATGCCGATCAAGAAACTCACCCGCACCGCGATCGGCACTCTACAACTACGAGGTCTGGCCCCCGGACACTGGCGAGAGTTGGCCAGGGACGAAATTCAAAGTTTGCGCCGAACCGCCCGCCCGCGCGGGGGGACTTCACTCCCAGGACGAAGCGCACCACGTGCGGATCCGAAGAATACCACCGCGAGATCACGCGCTCGAACCAGTCACGAGCAAGGACCGATGAAACCACGCCGCGCGGCACACCGATGAAGCACGATCGTTACGACAACCCGCCCTCAAGCCTGCCACGGCCCGCCCCCATCAGGCAACTCCTCCACATGGGGCACCTGTGCATCCTCGGTATCCGGCGATCGCAGTTGACCCGCATGGCCGCGGCGCTGACCTACCGCACCATCTTCAGCCTCATCCCCGTGCTGGTGATCGGCCTGGTCGTGCTGGGCGCTTTTTCGTCCAAGGAGATGGTCGGCACAGCCGTTTCGTCCATGCTCAAGTTCGCGGGGCTTTCGAACATCGTCGTCAGCCAGCCGCCCATCGATCCGGCGATCCCCCTTGTGGCGGGGGAAGCAACACACCTCGATTCCTGGATATCCAGCCTCGTCGAGGGCATCCACAAACTCCCGTTTAGGACCATCGGGTTTGTCGGAATTCTCACTCTCATCTACGCCGCGCTCTCCATGCTTGTCGAGATTGAGAACGCTTTCAACGACATCTACCACTCGCCCACGGGACGGAGTTGGAAGCGTCGCATCCCGCAGTACTGGGCCTTGCTGACTCTCGGACCGATTTTCCTCTTCGCGAGTTTCGGTGTGACCGAACGTGTCATGCGGTGGGTCGAGACCTTGCCGGAATCCTCGATCATCGCGTTCATTGAACGTGATGATGCCGCATCCCCGAGTGAAGATGCTCGGAGCAGTGCACAGCCGTCGGAAGAGCCTCCGACGCCCGCCGAAGTGCATTCTCCGGCAGCGGGCGAAGCAAACCCGTCGAACACCAACTCCCCGATCACCCCCGCTCCTCGCCCCCGCTCCCGGCTGTCGCAGACACTCGTGACCGCCGCCGGATTCGCGGTGTCCGTGACGATCAGCACCATACTGCTTCTCGGCGTCTACGCGACGGTTCCCAACACGCGGGTGTTCGTCGGCCCGGCGTTCATCGGTGCCATTGTCGGTGCAACCCTCTGGGAGGCCGGCAAGTGGGGATTTACGACGTACGTGAAGTTTTCAACGGGCTACTCGCAGTTCTACGGCACCCTCGCCCTCCTCCCGCTCTTCTTTCTCTGGGTCTACGTCACGTGGATGATCGTGCTCTTCGGCCTTCAACTCGCACACTCGATCCAGACATACAGAGTCGCCACCGCGGCAGGATACTCTGATTCTGTCCTCGAAACCCTCGGCCTGATGGCACGCAAGGTCGCGGCGGCTCCGCTTCGACTCCTCGACTCCACCGCGTTGGTTCGGGTCATGGCTGTTGTCGCCGAGCGCTTCGCGAGGGGTGATTCAACAGATCACGCGCACGCCGCAAAGTCCACCGGAATCGATGATCACACGGTCAGTCTGATGCTGGAACGTCTGGCCAAGGCGGGGCTTATCCGCCGGGTCAGTGATGAAGAGCAGGAAGGCTCGTACACCCTCGCACGCCCCCCGGAGCGCATCGCACTCGAGGACATTCTCCTTGTCGCCGAAGATGCCGCCGCCACCCAAGACCAGGCCCCACCCGACTGCGCTGCTTCAAGGCTCCTGCGGCAGTTCAACGAGGCACGCCGCCGAGCGGCCGAGGGAAAGTCACTGGCGGACGCGATCGACTCGATGCCGTCGGCTGCTCCCGTGAACCAAACTCCGCTCCCGTCGGCCCTGCCTCATGGTGCGTGAAGTTCACCGCGACGATTTCGGCCAAACCAGTGCCTTGCCGCCGACCATCCTGCCCGCCTATCATTTTGGCCCAGCCCGAATCAACGGGTCGGTGCCTGTACGGAGTTTGTCATGCCTAAGTCCAAGCCACACAAGGGCCTTCTCAAGCGGGTCCGAATCTCCAAGACCGGCAAGATCCGGCACCGCTCTTCCAGCCACAAGCACTTGCGCTCAGGAAAAGGTGGCAAGAAACTGCGTCAGTACCGCAACGATCCGTTCATGGCATCGGCCGATGCCAAACGGCTCGAGAAACTGCTTTTCCGCCGCCTGCGAGGCCGGGAGCAGCCCCGCACGGCTCTCCGAAAGAGTCCTTCGCCCGAGCAGCGAAAGGCCGCAGCAGCAGCCAAGGCCGTCGAGGCCACGAAACCCGCCGCGAAGAAGCGCACCCCTTGGGCGAAGAAGCACCTCGCTCTCAAGCCAGTCAAGTAGTCAACAGTACCTTTCATCCGCCGGGACCCAAGCGGTCGGTCACGTACCGACACCCCGTACGGATCAGCCAGGAGTTTGAACCATGCCCCGCGTACGTAAAGGCGCAGCCCGCGCCCAGGCCCGTAAAAGAATTCTCCGCAAGGCCCGAGGCCATTTCGGGTCCAATCACAAGAGCAAGTACCGCGCCGAGTACGCCGTCGTCCGCGCCGGCGTCTATGGCTATCGGGACCGTCGCCGCCGGAAGCGCGATTACCGGAAACTCTGGATCACACGCATCACCGCCGCGTGCCGGATGCGCGGCACCCGCTACAGCCTGTTCATGAACGGACTGAAACTGGCCGGGATCACGCTCAACCGCAAGATGCTCAGCCAGATCGCCATCGAAGACCCCAAACTCTTCGACACGATCGTGACGACCGGCGTGAAGGCCAGCAAGGCCGTTCCGGCCAAGGCCTGAGTATGTTCTGATTCTGATTCATCAACCGGCGCGACCGACCGTCGCGCCGGTTATGCTTTATGCGTCCGAGCTTGAAGTCCGAGCCGGTCTTCGGCCGTACATTCGTCCCAAAGAACCGGTGCGCTGGTCCAGGCATGTCGGAATCTGGGTAGACCCTGTTGCCACAAGGATGAACCATGGATTGGTGGCTGGCGAAATACTGGAGCATCAACCCCATGCTGGCTGTGGCGTGGGTCCTGTGGGTGATCGTGTCGGTCGTGCTGCATGAACTGGGCCACGGCCTGGCGGCGATCAGGCGCGGCGATGACACGCCCCGCCTGACAGGTCACATGACCTGGAACCCGATGGTGCACATGGGCGGGTGGAGTCTCATCATGTTCGCGCTCTTCGGCTTCACGTGGGGCATGATGCCTGTGGACCCGAGCAGATTCCGAGGCCGATACGCCGACGCCTACGTGGCATTCGCCGGGCCGATGGTCAATCTCGCGCTCTTCGCCCTCTGCACGGTCCTCGCGGTCCTCTGGATTGTCTTCGCCAAAGGGGTCCCCGACCCATTGAACAGCAACATGCGCATCCTCCTCACGGTGGGCGTCTTTATCAACATCGTCCTGTTCCTCTTCAACCTGCTGCCTGTCCCGCCGCTCGACGGATGGCGGATTCTCTCGAACTTCTCTCGTCCGTACGCTCGCCTGTGGCAGGGCGAGAACGGGGCGGTGATCGGCATGATCGCCTTCGCGCTCGTCTTCTTCGTCATCGGGGGTAGAATCGCGGGCTTCGGAATGAACCTGGCCGGCGACATCATCGCCTCGGGCGTGCGGCTGTTTCGATAGGTGTCAGCCGGGTTGCCGCGGATCAATGTCCCGCAGATACTGCCACGAATACAAGCCGGTGGCGTGCCCATCGCTGAACTGAATCTTGATCGCGTAGTTTCCTACCAACTCCGCCGAGAGTGCGGTGAGCGGTCCTTGCGCCCCTCGCACGGGCAACACGGTGAGCGGATTATTCTTCATCTCCTCGCGAAGGGTCTTGGCATCGGCGCTTGGAGACATGCGCCGCAGATACGAGATGGAGTAAAACGATGTGGAACCGTCCGCCCACTGAACCGTCAGCCCGCGATCTTTCTTGAGGTCGATGTGCAGCGGAGCGTCCATGCACCACCATCGTACTCGATCTCAATCCCCATGAAAGAGAAGGCCCGGCATACCCGCCGGGCCGTTCCTTGCAGATCAGGAAATCCAGTATTAGAACTCACGCCAACGAGGGGAGTGACGGGGCGATCCTTCAAACCTTCCTGGGCCTTTGCCCGGTCCAATCTTGCCTGCACCTTCCCGACCGCCCATCCCGCGTGGCCATGGACCGCGTTGCCCGCCGCGATTCTCAAACTTCTCCATATTCCGCCCGCGGAACCGCTCATGCATGGATGGGTGCTGCTGGGGAATCTTCCTCATCATATCGCGGCGTGGCTCGAACTCATCTCGCCGCGGGCCGTTGCGAAACTCCCCTCGCGTTTGTCCTCTGCCGATGTCGCCACGCGGCCCGTGATGCCCATGGTGCCTTTCCGGAGGTGCGAACTCCCCGCGTTGATTGCTGCCGAAGCGACCCGGCCCAAGCCTTTCTCTGGTACCTTGATGTCCCGGACCACCTTCACCACGCGGCCCGATCGGTCCAGGTCCACCGCGCCCGAACTGATCGCGCCCGATCTGGCCCCGTCCACCCGGCGGCGGCACGCCATCCCCACGGGGAGATTGACGTGGTGCATCCATGTGTCCGCCGAACTCGTCGAAAGGCGCTCGACGAAAGCGACGGATCATGACATCTTCCTCATCCATCCTCTCCAGCCCGCGCGGACCTCGCCGAGCCTGTCCGCCATCCGGGCCGCCGCGGTCCACGGGATTCGGTGGGCGCTCTTCGTTTTCCGGACCACCGGGTCCGTCTCGGCGCGGACTCGCGGGCGCGTGCTGCTTCTCACGATCACCGGGCCGACGGCCGCGGCTCTCTCGCTTCTCCTTCGCTGGCTGTTCATCGCCATCGATGACAACGATCCGACGTTCGATACGATCTTCTCCTTCCCGGGGCGGGCGAACCTGCGCGAGGCCGGGGAGTGTCACGTTGGCGAGCACGAGAAGTGAGATGAGTTGACCAACTTTCATGTACGATTCTCCTTGACGAAACACCCTCTGGTTCAACGCTCTTTATGCTCTGCTATTGCAGCATGCCGAGGCAAGTTCGTTTGGAACGCGTCCTGCCGTTTCGGGGGATCTGGTTCCGAAATCGGGCGAGAAGGATCAATCCGACTTTCCTGTCACCTTGCTATGCTTATCTGTCTCTCGGTCGCCGTCCCGCATTCGCATGGGAGGGTCAGATGTCTCGGATGCTGTTCGATCGCCGAGTTCGCATCAGCGGACACGGCTTTACGCTCATCGAAATACTTGTTGTCATCGCCGTCATCGCGCTGCTGATCGGTCTGCTCCTGCCATCGCTTGGATCGGCCCGCGGGAGCGCGCGGCGTGTGCTGAGCATGGCCAACCTTCGAAGCAACGCCCAGTTCAATCACGCCTACAGCGGCGATCATCAGGATTGCTGGGTCAATCCCTTCGTGGCCGGGCGGGGTGCCCTGTCGGTGCCGTGGGTCTGGGCACAACACCCGCCCAACGGGCGGCCCTTCGGCTCCTACGGCTGGTGCTACGGCGACCCGTACAGCATCAGCGCCAGCGAGAGTTACGGGTATCACTGGCTCGCCCACACGCAGTTCCACGAACACGACATCGCCTCCCGTCTCAAGTCCAACATCGCTCCCGATGACTCCGATCTCCAGCGATGGCTGCGGGGTAACATCAACCAGAACGCGCAATCGGACTACGAATGGATCTTCCCCACCTCATACTGGTACCCGCCAACCTTCTGGCAGGATCCGGCACGCTTCGCCAACTCCACGCGGCCGACGGGTCAGGCTTCCAACGGCTTCTTCTTCCGGCGCAACCGCACCACCGATGTCATCACCCCGTCCGGCAAGGTGCTCCTCTTCGAGAACAAGGATTTCACAAGCAAGACCAAGCCGATGTGGAACACCGCGGGTGCCAAGCCGCAGGTCGCCTTGACCGACGGCAGCGCCCGCACCGTCCACATGTCCGACATCATCCTCGAAACAGACACTCCGACGGGCACCACCCCGGGGATGATCCGCTTCCCCGCAGGACGGTGGAACCCCACCGAGTCCGAGATGGGCTCGGCGTACATCCAATACGGTCTGGCCCAGGGATTTCGTTGGACGTACAACGAGCCTGCCTACTTCTGGGCGACCCGCAACGGCCTGCGCGGGAGAGACATCAAGTGACCTCGACATCGCAGGCCCCATCAAAGGCCAAGACATACGTCCTCGCCCTCATCGCAATGGTGGCCATCGCCATCGCGGCGTGGCGAGGCGCGGCTTTCCTCGCCGGCGAAAGTGGAGGGAACGACGCCGCGGCGGCCAAGAGAGCGGCGGAGCTCTCAGCCGAGGCCGACCGCACGTCCCCAGCCGAGCAAGAGACGAGCTCCCCAACTCCTCCTCCCGTGCCTCACCACGGCGCTCTCGAAGTGCCCGGCAAATAACCCACACCACCTTCGAAGACAAGGTAAACTCTGGCATGCTGGCTCACACCGCGTATCGACATGTAGCCGGGTTTGTTCTCCTTGCGGCTTGCGCCCTGACGATGAACGCTTCGGGGCAGGGCTACATCTGCGCTGAAGGTGGCGGCAACCCCGGAAAGGGAAACTGGGCCGAGGAGGTCTTCGGCTGGATGGTCGAGAAAGGAGCGAAAGGCGGGGTTGTCATCATCGGTGCCGTCCCGATCGAGAACGACGAACGGCCCGCCCTCTTCACCCGCCTCGGCGCTTCCTCCGTGACGAGCCTGGTCGTTACTCAGGAGAATGCCGATTCACCCGATGTCGAAGAGACGATCCGTAACGCCAGCATCGTCTTTATCCGGGGCGGAGACCAGAGCCGCTACGTCAACTGGTGGACAGGCACGAAAACGCAGAAGGCGATCAAGTCTGTTTATGAGAAGGGCGGGGTCATCGCGGGAACGAGCGCCGGGTGTGCTGTTTTGGGCGAGATCACCTACGACGCCCGGCACGGCGGACTCTCGCCCAACGACATCCTGCACGATGCACGCCACCCTGACCTGACACTGACCGCCGACTTCCTCGGCTTTTCGCCGGGTATCCTGTACGACACGCATTTCACGGAGCGAGGGCGTTTACCCCGCCTGGCCGCGATGCTCGCGGCGTGCGCACTCGACCTCAAACGCGAGATCGTCGGCCTCGGTGTTGATCCCAGAACCGCGGTGTGTGTCGATCCCAACGGCATGGCCGAAATCCGCGGCGAAGGAACGGTGACCATGCTCAGGATCACGGATTCAACCGTCGCGGAGTTGGAGCCCGGCTCTCCCCCGAGTGTCGTTGGTCTGGCGTATTCACAGTGGCCCGCCGGATACGTCGTGGACCTGAACTCCAAGACGGTCTTGAAAAGACCGGAGTTTGTGAAGCACGTACTTTCGGAGCAGTGGCCGCGCGCGTTCGGCGAAGCAACTCCGATGCGCATCGACGGCGGCAGCGCCGGCGATCCCATCCGCTATCAGTCGAACGTCTGCATCATCAGCCGCGTCTGGACTGGGAAAGCCGTGAGCGATGCCATGCACGCGGGACAGATGTGGGTCTCCAGCGTGCCCGGCGCTCAGGCGTTTTATCTGGATGAAGGGGCGGCACTCACGGTTGAAAAAGATTTCAAGGTGCTTGTCGCTTGCACCGGTGAGAAACCCAGGTCGGTCGTACTGCTGCGCGGCGCCGGTATGCAGTGGGCGGGCATCAGCCCGACCGAAAAGCCGGCTATCGAAGAGGCCACGCTCGACATTGTTCAAGCCTGCGCCCCCGACAAGCCCGAATCGAAGCCGTGAAACCGGGACGGGCGGATTCCGAACGAATCAGTTTCGGAGGCCCCTCATGCTCGAAGTGCTGTCCCTGATGAGCAAAGTCGTCTTCTCTCCCCTCTGGGTGCTCTGGAAGTTCTACGGGGTGCTCTGGTGGGCTTTCGGTGACTCTTCACGGCCTCCCGCCGCGGCGGCATGCCCGGGATCCGTCCGAACTGATACACCCGCGGCGGCGTTTGAAATTATTGACAGCCGAGCCCCTGAGACGAGCCTGGCCCCTCCTGTCGGGTTGCTGCGTGCTGGGTTCATCGGCACACTCGGCACCTCGGTTCTTGCGGGTATCGCCGCGAACGGCGCGGCGGAAGTGGCTTGGGTAAGCGCTGCGGGAGCCTGGGGTGCCTGGGCCTGGGCGACGTGCCTCACCATGGTCGGCAGCATCTTCGCTGTTCGCACGGTGGCTCGCCGTCGCGCGGCTATCGCCAGTTTGCCAAAGCGCGGATTCGCCCGTTTGACCCGAGGAGTGAAGAGCGCTGTTCAGTGTCATCGATGGAACAGGACATCGCCCGCGTGGAGCGCGGCACGACTCGCCGCGGCTAAGGCACGGGACATTTCCTCGCGTGCCGCGAAGTCCGCCTTGTTGAGTGCCGGGCAATGCGCGAGTTCGCTCCGAGATCGCCTGCGGGTATCGAAACTCAAGGCCACACCACCCGTGGATGCCGGCTGATACCCTCCGTGCATGAGCGAAGCAACACGCGCGTGCACGGTCGGCGGCGTACGGATCGGCGCGGATGCTCCGCCCGTGATCATCGCGGGGCCGTGCCTCCTGGAGACGAAGGAACTCGGGCTGACGATCGGCCGGCACCTCCAGCGGGAGTGTGTCTCGCACGGGTTGCCGTACATCTTCAAGGCTTCCTTCGACAAGGCGAACCGCTCAAGCATCCGCTCGTCACGCGGGCCTGGGGCGAAGGTCGGGCTGCGGTGGCTCTCCGATATTCGTGCCGAGCTGGGTGTGCCCGCCACCACCGACATCCACGAGCCTTCCCAGGCCGATCACGCCGCGGAGGCCGTGGACCTGCTGCAGATCCCGGCCTTTCTCTGCCGCCAGACCGACCTGCTCAGCACCGCAGGCCATGCCGCCTCAAGCCGCGGCCGCGCCGTCAATGTCAAGAAAGGCCAGTTTCTTTCCCCCGCGGAGATGCGGGGCGCAGTGAGGAAACTCGCGGAAGCGGGATGCTCGAACGTCATGCTTACCGAGCGGGGCACCTTCTTCGGGTACGGCAGACTGGTCAACGACTTTCTCGGGCTTGGGGATCTCATGGAACTCGAGTGCGAGGGCGGTCCGCCGCCCGTCTGCTTCGATTGCACCCACTCAACACAGTTGCCCGGCGCGGGTGAACAGACCGGGGGCAGACCCGAGCGGGCTCCCTTGCTGGCCCGGGCCGCGACGGCGGCCGGTGTTCACGCTCTCTTTCTGGAGTGTCACCCGGAGCCGACGAAAGCCCAGAGCGATGCGAGCACCATGCTGACGCTTGATGCGGCGTCCCGTGTCATCGCTGATGCCGCGGCCATCTGGAACGCGCTTCGGTCGCTCCCACGCGGCCCCGCATCGCGCAGCGAAAAGGCCCCGACTCAACGCTGAGCCGGGGCCTCACGAGTTCAAGTCCGATCGGGTTTAGCCGAGCAACTGCAGGGCGGACTGCGGGCTTTGGTTCGCCAACTGCAGGATGTTGGTCGAAGCCGAGACCAGGATCTGCGAGCGGGTGAGTTGCGCCGTCTCGGTCGCGAAGTCCGAGTCACGGATCACGCTCTGCGCCGCCGCGGTGTTCTCGAGCGCCACGTTCAGGCTGCGGATGGTCGCCCCCACGGTGTTCTTCTGGAACGCGCCCAGCCGGCCGCGAAGGCCCGAGACCTGCTGGATCGCTTCGGCGACGATCTTCTGCGCTCCGCTGACATCGCCGTTGACAACGTTATTCGACTTACCGCTGGCAAGACGGTCCAGGGTGCCGATGGTGCTGTTGCCCAACTTGCGGACGGCCACATCGCGGATACCCATGGAGACCTTTCCGGCGATATCCACGCGGCCCGCGAGCTGGAAATCGGCGCCGCCGCCGGTGACGAAGAACGCGGGGCTGCTGCCCGAGCCGACGTTGCCAAGACCCTGGGATTCGGACGTCGAGAGCGTAACCTCGACATCAAGGAAGTCCGTGTTGATGCGGACGGTCTTGCCCGAGGCGGTCGCCGCGATGCCGTTGATCGTTGCCGCCACGTTCTGGCCGTAATCGGTCACCCCGTTCGTGGCGGCCGTGAAGGAACTGTTCAGTGTGGTGTTCGCGGTGTTGAAGGCCGCGGCCTGGCGGTTGTAGACGCCGCGCACCGGGGTGCTCGCGTCACCGTTCGCGGTGGAGTTGATACCCGCGGCATTGATCACCTTGACGGACACAAACTCGCTCGAGCCAAAGTCGCTGGAGGCGAGCGCGAGGCGCGTCGCGCTCGACGAGAGCGACGCCGAAACGCCGGTCACGTCCGTGAAGGTGTTGATCGCGTCACGGATCTTGGCGAGCGTGGTGCCCGAGGCGAAGGAGAGTTCGCGGCTTCCCTTGCTGCCGCTGATCTCGATCACGAACGAAGACCCGGTGTTGATGTCGATGCTGGTGCCGCCCAGGGAGAGGAAGAGCCCGCCCTGCTGGGCCGACGTCGTCACCTGGATATCAACCGCGAGCGACGAGCCGGAGAACTTGGCGGCATTCACGCGGAAGTCGGAGACGCCGGACTGCACGCCCGAAGTCTTGAAGTCAAAGTTGCCGTTGAGGAGTTTGATCCCCTGGAAGTTGGTCGCGCTCGATACGCGGTCGATGGTCTGGAGGATCGAGTCGATCTGCAACTGGTTGGCGTTCTTCTCCTCGACCGACAGGCCGGCGCGGCTGGCGGTGTTGGTGATCAGGCCCTGGAGTTCGGTCAAGAGGCCCGAGATTTCCTGAAGACCGCCCTCGGCGATGTTCACGACCTGATCCGCACGATCGGAGTTGGAAATGGCCTGTGCGAGGGACTTCTGCTCGCCGCGGAGGTTCTCGCTGGCGATCAGGCCCGCGGGGTCATCCTTGCCGCGGTTGATCTTGATGCCCGTGGACAGCCGCTCGAGCGAGGTCGAGAGCGCCGCGTTGTTCTGTGTAAGGACGCGCTGGGAGATCAGAGACTGAACGTTCGTGTTGATGCGACCCATGAAAGACCCTCCGTGAGGATGGTGGGAAACGATTGCCCGTGCGCTCCGTCCGGCCCGGGAGATGGGCCAGAGCGCCGTCGGCCTGGATGTCATGCCCGTTCCGACGCGGCCCGGGGCTTATGGCCGCCGGAATCCGTTCCGGCCACCAGCCCGATGCGTCCGTGTGAGGCGGACGTGCGGGCACCGGGAACATCGGAATCACAACAGACCGACTTCAGCAAAGGATGAAAGTGGTTGGAGTGATTGTGACCTTCGCGCACGCCGAGATGGGGGGATCATGGCCCGGGAACATGAAAAGGCCCTGCCTTCGAGCGGCAGGGCCTTGTGTGTCTGATGTCTCGGATGAGAGTGGTTTAGCCGAGGAGTTGCAGCACCTGCTGACTCTGCTGGTTCGCCAGGCTCAGAACGCTGGTCCCCGAACTGGCCAGAATCTGCGCCCGTGTCAACCGGCTCGTCTCGAAGGCAAAGTCCGAGTCGCGGATCGACGAGTCGCTCGCGGAGAGATTCTCGAACTGCGTCTGGAGACTTCGCTGGTTGGTCTCCAGCACATTCCGCTCGAAGGCACCGAGCCGTCCCCTGAGCACCGTGACCTGGTCGATGGCCTTGCCGAGAATGTTGCTCGCATCCGTGAAGTTTCCACGCCGGACATTCTCGGCGATGCTGTTGGTTTGACCGGTCTTGAGGCTCGACAGGTACTGCACCGCCCCACCCACCAAACTCGCCCCGAGACGGGACGCAGCCATGGACGGGATCCCCGCCGCGGACTGCTGGGATGGGGTGACATCCGGTCCGAGTTGAAAGAGCGCGCCGCCCCCGGTGATGTCAAAGGTGGTCGGTGTAGCGCTGGGCCGTGTCGCGGCGGCGCTGGTGAGCGTGAGTTCCAACCCCAGCGAGGGGGAGTTGACCGAGATGGCCAGCCCGCGTCCGGTGGCCAGGTTGCCGTTCACCAGCGCCTGCACGTCCGCGCCGTTGTCGCGATCTCCGGCAATAAGAGTGCCGGCGCCGAGCAGCGAAGACCACCCGAAGGGGGTATCGCTGACCACCGGCGCCCCGGACGTGAACTTGAAAAGATCGAAGGAGTCCCCCGGCTGCCCCGGCCCGCCCAGCCGCTTCACGCTGACGAAGGCGTCGGAACCGTAATCCGAAGAGTTGAAGACCATGCCGCTGGCGGCGGACCCGTTGATCAGGTTCGCCTCCACGCCGGTCAGACTCGTGAGATTGTTCACGGCGGCGACCACGCGCGACAAGGGTTGACCCGAAGCGATGGTGATAACCTGCACACCCTTGGGCCCAGCGATCTCCAGCGTCATCGCGCTCAGAGTCACACCGGCGGGTGTGGTATTGCCGTTGTAGTACAGCGCCCCGACCTGCGCCGAGGCGACGACATCCACCTGCACCTGCAGGGCCGCGCCGTTCACGAAGTTGGCGTTGTGCACCTGGGCCAGCGTGATGGCGCTGCTCCGCACTCCCGAGAGGGTGTAGTCAAGGCTGCCGTTGAGGAGTTTCAGGCTGCCGAACGAGGCCGTGTTCGAGATGCGCGTGATGGACTCGATCGCCGAATCGATCTGGAGCTGGTTGGCCTCTCGCTCCGTGGCTGAGTTGGCGCCGGTGTTCGCGGCCTCGACGATCAGGCTGCGGATCGAGTTCAGCAGATCGTTCCCCTCCGCGAGGGCGCCCTCGGTGGTGGCGATGACGGCGCTGGCCCGTTCGCTGTTGCGAACGCCGGTTTCGACGCCGCGGATGTTGGAGCGGATGCGCTCCGAGACGATCAGGCCCGCGGGGTCGTCCTT
>DDSA01000107.1:0-478 GCA_002343715.1 Phycisphaerales bacterium UBA2402
TGCCCCGCGAAGAGCGGACGAGCGTACTGGCGATTCTCTCCCTCATCTTCGGGATCGTCTGCATCCCCGGCTTCGGCGTGCTCGGGGCGATCCTGGGCGCGGCGGCCCTCTACTTCATCGCCACCTCGGGCGGACGCCTGGCCGGTCGGGGCCTTGCCATCGCGGGCATCGTGATCAGCCTGTTGTTCACGTTCGTGTGGGTGGTCATTCTCTGGGGTGCATCACAGGCCGCCTCGGGATTCAGCCAGGCCGCCGTCGCCCCCGTTGACAACCTCATGCGTGAGATCGATACGGGCAAGTTCGCGGAAGCCAAGTCCCGGCTCACGGGCACGGCGGGCCAGAAGATCACCGACGAGGACTTCAAAGCCTTCGCCGACGCCTACAAAGCCGAACTGGGCAACTACAAGGCCGCGCCCAACGGCATGTGGGATTGGATGCAGCAGATGATGGCGATGGGGCCGGTGATGCAGCGCTTCCA
>DDSA01000107.1:647-8569 GCA_002343715.1 Phycisphaerales bacterium UBA2402
GGAGCGATGGGGCGGCTGTCGGGGGCCGGTGATGCAGCGCTTCCAGGGCACGAGCAACATGATGCCGATGCCCGTGACATTCGATAAAGATCAGGCCGTGCTCGCGGTCGTGATGGACCCGACCTCCGGCAACCCGACGGGCAATCAGGGAGCAATCCCCATCGCGAACATCCAGGTCATCACCAAATCGGGCAAGACCTTCACCCTCTTCGACCCCGACAGCCGCCCCATCGCTCCCAACGGCAACTCCCCGGGCGAAGCCAGGCCAGAGGCGCCCGCATCACCCGCGTCAGAACCCCCGAAATAGCCGCCGTGCCCGCCGACACCGTCATCTCGATCCGCGACCTGGTCAAGAGTTTCGACGGCCGCGCGGTCCTGAGCGGTGTCAATCTCGACGTGGTCCGCGGCGAGACCATGGTCATCATGGGCGGCAGCGGCTCGGGCAAGAGCACGCTCTTGCGCCTCATCATCGGCAGTTTCCCCCCCGACCGCGGCCGGATCGAACTCTTCGGCACCGACGTGGTCACGGCGGGGCGCGAGACCCTCGACGGCCTGCGCCGCCGCTTCGGGATCCTGTTCCAGAGCGGGGCTTTGTTCAACTCCATGACCCTGGCCGAGAACGTGGCCCTGCCGATCCACGAACACACCGACCTCGACCGGGAGATCATCGACATCCAGGTGAAAATCAAACTCGAGTTGGTCGGCCTCCTCGACGCGGCGGACAAGTACCCCAGCCAGATCAGCGGCGGCATGAAGAAGCGGGCGGGCCTGGCCCGCGCCCTCGCCCTCGATCCCGAGATTCTCTTCTACGACGAACCCAGCGCGGGGTTGGACCCGGTGACCAGCGCCCAGATCGACCGCCTCATCGTGGACATGACCCAGAAACTGGGCGTCACCAGCGTCGTCGTCACGCACGAGATGGACTCGGCCTTCACCATCGCCGACCGCATGGCCATGTTCGACCGGGGACGGATGCTCGCGGTCGAGACCCGCGACTGGTACGACCGACTCCGAAAGTCCCCCGAGGATGAGGCCGAGCGCATGTCCATCGACGAGCGCCTCATCCGCCAGTTCCTCCGGGGCGATGCCGAAGGACCCATCACCCAACGCCGCGACCAGGGCGCCCTCGCCAAAGCCCTGCTGGTGGACGAGGCCGTCATCTCGACACCCAGCATCGTGCCCACCAGGGGGTAATGGGGAACCGGCGAGGCATGCCCGTGGACCGGACTTCGCCTCGATCCAGCTTTCATGACTCAAGACCTCAGCTCCTCATCCCGCCTTTCTACCATCCCCCATGCCCAGCCGTAGCGCGCGCGACAACATTCTGGCCGGTGGTTTCGTCGTCACGGGCATCGTCATGGCGGTGTGGATGAGTTTCATGCTCGGGGCACGCAGCGGCATGGGCAGCACGCGATCCTTCACCGTGCGGTTCCCGATCTCGATCGGCGCGCCCGGGATCAAGGATGGCTCGGCGGTCCTGCTGGGCGGCCAGCAGGTGGGCCGCGTCACGGGAGTGTCCTTCTTCCCGCCGGGCAACGCGCCCGAAGCCGTCGATGTGCGGGTGGAGATCCCCGACGCCGTGCCGGTCTTCGACAACGCTGTCATCTCCCTCGAACGCCCCCTGCTCGGTTCGCTGTCGAGCATCAACATCTCCAGCGCGGGCGACGCCGCGGGCGTCGTGAAGCCCATCGGCACCAGCGCCCGCATCGACCAGGGCGACATCATCCCCGGAGGACTCGCGCCCCCGGCTTTCCTCGCGCAGGCCGGGATCGGCGAGAAACAGATCGCCGAGATCCAGAGCGCCCTCAGCAGCCTCGACTCCACCCTTACCCGCGTGGCGGGGCTGGTGGAGCGTGCCGGCCCGCAGGCCGAGGAGGGCATCGCCGATGCGAGGCGACTCGTCGGCGACCTGCGCTCGCGTTTCTCCGGCTGGAGCGACTCGGTGGACCGCATCCTCGCCGGTGTCGAGAAGGGCGCCGCCCGGCTCGACCCCGCCCTCGCCGATGCCCAGACCGGCATCGCCGACGCCCGCGCCGTCATCGCCGATGTGCGGGGGTTCATCGACGGCAACAAGCAGCGCCTGAACAACCTCATCGCCAGCGCCGAGTCCGCCGCGGCGAAACTCGATACCGTCACCATCGACACCATCAACGCCGCGCTCGCCGATGCGAGGGCCGCGATCGACACGCTCGACGACGCCGTCGCGCGGGTCTCGGCGCTGATCGCGGAACAGACCCCCAACCTGCGGCGCACCCTCGCCAACCTGCGCCTCATGTCCGACAACCTCAAACTCACAGCCGTCGAGGTGCGCTCGCAGCCCTGGCGGGCCTTGCACGCCCCCACCACCAAGGAACTCAGCACCCAATCCCTCTACGACGCGACCCGCGCCTATGCCGAGGCCGCCAGCGATGTGCGGGCCGCCAGCGAAGCCCTCGCGGCCCTGACCGCGGCGGGCGCGCCAGCCCTGCCCGATGGCACCACCATCGACCTCGCGGGCCGGACCATGACCGAGGCGATGGCCAAGTACCAGGAGGCCGAGCAGCGCCTGATGGACGTGCTCATCCGTGAACACCGCAAGTAGCCCCTGGCCCCCGGTGCTCGTCGCACACGCCCGGTACCATCGCGCATGAGCCACCTGACCGGCCTGCTCGGCGTCGGCGTTCTGCTGCTCGTCGCGTTCGCCCTCTCGGCGCACCCCCGCCGCGTTTCACCGCGCATCGTCATCGGCGGTCTGCTGCTCCAGTTCTGCCTCGCGTTTCTCTGCCTGCGCTTCCCGCCGGTGGTCTGGGTCTTCGACCGTTTCGCGGCCGCCGTCACCAGGATCATCTCCTTCGCCGATGAGGGCACCGCTTTCCTCTTCGGCAAACTCGCCGATCCCGGCGGGCCTTGGGGCTTTGTCTTCGCCGTCAGGGTCCTGCCCGTCATCGTCTTCTTCGCCAGTCTCATGGCGGTCCTGTACCACCTGCGCATCATGCAGCGCCTGATCGCCGCCGTCGCCTGGGGGCTGCGCCGATCGCTGGGTGTCACCGGCGTCGAGGCCCTCTCCGCCGCGGCCAACATCTTCGTCGGCCAGACCGAGGCCCCCCTCACCGTCCGCCCCTACATCGCGGGCATGACCCGCTCGCAACTCATGGCCCTGATGACCGGCGGCTTCGCCACCATCGCCGGCAGCGTGCTCGCCGCGTACGTGGGAATTCTCGGCGGCGACTCCGATGAATCGAAAGTGCTCTTCGCCAAGCACCTGATGACGGCCAGCGTGATGTCCGCGCCCGCGGGGTTTGTGATGGCCAAGATCATGCTCCCGGAGACCGAATCGCCCAGGGACGAGGCGCTGGGCGCGCTCCTGCGCGACGACCGGACCACCCGCAACGTCCTCGACGCCGCCGCGACGGGCGCGACGGATGGTCTGCGCCTGGCGGCCAACGTCGCGGCGATGCTGGTCGCCTTTGTCGCGCTGCTCGCGCTCATCAACTGGCCCCTTGCGTGGCTGAGCGACTGGGGGCCGATCGCATCGTGGCGGCACTCCAACGGGGTACCTGTCCTGACGTTTCAGGCGGTTCTCGGGTACATCCTGACGCCGGTGGCGTGGTGCATGGGGGTGGCGTGGAGCGACTGCCGCTCCTTCGGCGGGATTCTCGGCCAGCAGATCGTTCTTACCGAGTTCGTGGCGTACCTCGACCTGAGCAAGCATGTTCAGCACGGACCGATGAGCCCGCGCAGTTGCCAGATCGCGACATATGCGTTGTGCGGGTTTGCGAACTTGCCGTCCATCGCGATTCAGATCGGCGGCTTGTCGGCACTCGCGCCCGAGCGCCGGGCGGATTTCGCGTCGCTGGGACTGCGCGCGATGGTGGCGGGGGCGCTGGCGTGCTGGATGACGGGGGCGGTGGCGGGTGTGTTCATCGCGTGATTGGATCGGCCGCGCTCGTGAGAGTCACCAACGAATTCGGCAGAACCCCGCCTGGCCCAACTCGCCGGCACCGGCGGCCTGATCCAGCGTTCCGTGGACGCCGCAGGTTCGCGCGGCGTAGCCGCCGGTGCCCCCGCCGCCTGCGGTGTGGAGCGGAAGGAAATAGCCGTCGAAGAGGTGGGCGTGGAGAGGGCGGGTTGCTCGGCGACAAAGACGCCACCATGCCAAGAGAGACCGGCGGTTTGAAGCGAGGGCGCATGCATGAACTCCAACCGCCGCGATGGCGGCTGCCCGCACGAACACGTCGGCTACCACCGGATGCGGCAAAGACCGGGCTCGCCCGCGCCGCCTGCGCCCGGTGGAACGACTCTCTCGTCCTGGGGAGGCTGACAAGGAATGCCGCTAAATGGAATACAGGGAACTTGGTTCGTTTGGGCGGGGCAGTGTTGTCCGGCCGTTCCGGCGCGTCCTCCACCGCCCGCGCGGAGCGGCGGTTGATAGACAGAAGTCACGGCGGGGCCGGCACCATAATCTCCACCAAAGGCAATCGCGAATAGGTTGGTGAGGTACCCGTTGTTGCCCCGAACAAAGTAATCGGCGCGAGTGTCCTCCGCTCCACCGATCCTGCCGTTTCCCGACTCAGCGCGCAAGAGATCGGTCCCCCCCATGGATCGCAGAAAAGTCCCGGCGGAGTTGAACTCGATCGTGAACAACTGCCCCGGAGTGACAGCAAAGGTCTTCACCGAGTACGCGCCGCTGGCACCGCCGACGCCGGTGGAGCCATTCGTGCAGTTCGAGTCGGTCGGTGGCGGTGCCGTTCCGCCACTCGTCCCCGCGCTGCCGGGACCCCACAACTCGACCAGAATGCTGGTGACCCCGGCCGGCACCGTGAAGGGGCCGTCCGTGGCGATCGTCACCGAACCCTCGTTCGGCGCGACGGGCGGGGGCGGCGGCTCAACAACGGACGGTGGCGTGAGGTCCCAACGCTGCGCGATCTGGTTCCAGACGAGCGTCTGCCCCTGGATCGTGCCGCGGGGGAACGCCGTCGTTTGCTCGGTGCCATCGGCGAAGCGAACACGGCTCCCGACCTGGATTCCATTGGCCTTGACGTCCCCAGCCACATCGAGCGCCGCGGTCGGCGTTGTCGTGCCGATCCCGACTTCCGCGGAGAAGTGTGCCTTTCCCCTGAAGTACCCCGCCCACCCACCTTGTTCGTTGAGCCCAAGGACACCGATTCCGTCGGGGCTACGGCTCTGAAAATAGCCGCCGAATGTTGTTCCTGAGGGGTTGATGTTCTCGCCCAGGACGCCCGACCCATTGAGGCTCTCGCTTCGGCCGAAGACCCCGATCCCGGATCCGACTCCCGCCTGCGCGATGCCGGTGACCCCGCGGCCAATCGAACTTTGGCTGCTTCCGTAAACTCCGTGGGTGAAACCGCTCGTGGCGGTTGCTCCACCAAGTACACCGATGGCTTGTGTGCCCTCGGCGATTCCGGAGAGTCCGTACCCGGATCCCGGTTCAGTATTCCGTACTTCAAACGCGGGACCGACCGTGCTTCCGGTCCGAGTGAACGGCAGGGTGAGCGAACCGGACGAGGGCGTCCACGCCGTCCCGTTCCATGCGAGGCTTTCGCCCACCGCGGGCGCCGTCGCGGCGACCGCGCGACCTTGCAGCCCGCTCACCAACGGTGACGGAAAACTCCCCGAAAGGTCCCCCATCGCGGGCCCCGATGCCGGGAATGACGTTGGCACCCCTGAGATCTGCGTCCATGGCAACTGACCCGCCTGGTTCGCCAGATTCGTGTAGTATGCAGGCGATTGCCCGGCAAGATTCAACGCGTTCTGTGCCGTGATCGCCGTCGTCGCGCTCGCGGACGTCTGCGCGGTCGCCGCGCTGGTCGCGTTTGTCGCGGTCTGGGCGTGCTGCGCGTTCACCGCGTTCGTTGCGTCGGTGGCGCTCGTCGCGGTCTGGGCGTGGACCGCCGTCTGCGCTGTCAGCGCATCCCGCACGTACCGCGCGAAACCCGCGGTCTGGGCGTAGATCGCCTGCGGCACCTGGGTCAACAGTTGGCGCGGCACGAGTGTGGTGAAGCCCGTGGCATTCGTGCAGTCGGCCCCTTCGTCGGCCCGCACCGCGACCTCGATGTACCGCGCCGTGTCGCTGAAGACGTTGCCGTAGTCAAGGAGCACGCTGAACTTGCCGCCGCTCACGGCGATGTCGTTGACGCACAGGATTGAGCCGACCTGTCCCGCCGCGCCTGATTCGGTCGAGTACAGGGTGAAAAGCATGTCAAAGTCGCCCTCGGCGGGCGCGTTGCCGGTGGTCAGTTCGCCGCGATAGGTGAACGTGGTGGCGGGCGTCGCGCCGGGAGCGCCGCAATCCTGGACCGAGAGGGTCGCCGCGCCGCTGGTGAGGCTGCCGCAGGGCGTGGAGACGACGCAGTCGTACTGGCCCGCCTCCGCGAACGTGGCCGCGGAGTACGTGAGCGCAGCGGTTGCGGCGGATGGGTTCGCGACGGTGTCGATGTTGACCAGGTTGCGGCGCCATTGATACCCGATCGGGGCGCTCGCCGTGGCGGCCACCGTGAACTGCACGGGCCCGCCGTTGCAGATCGTGCTGCTCACCGGGTGCATGGTGAGGGCGAGATTCGACCCCGCGGCGAGATAGTGGTTCTGCACTTGCACGGCGTTCAAGGCATGGGCATAGACCGCGACTTCGTCGATTCGACCGTTCCAGTCACCGCCGTACGGGCCCGCACCGATGTGCATCGGAATCGGGCCTGCCCCGAACACCGCCCGCGTGGCCGGCGGGAGGAAGGGAACCGTGCCCAGCGCCACGCCGTTCACGTAGAACGTCACGCTCGGGAGCCCCGACGTGAGCACCGTGGGATCGGCGGACGCAACGACGTGGTACCAGGTGTTGAGTGCGAAGTTGAATGGCACATCGACAGCGCCGTACCCGGGCGACACCGGGTCGTAGTCGGAATCATTGAAGTTGCCGGTGCGCAACCGCACGGCGTTGTCCCGAAACTGGAGCGCGTACCCGCGGAAGGGAATGCCATTGCCCGCGTGGCCGAAAATCCGGCCCACGATGTGCTTGTATGTCGCCGAGCCCACCGGCTGCGACAGCCGCACCCAGGCTTCGAGCGTGAACCCCGAGGCCACGAAATCGGGGAAGTCGGTGTTCTGGGTGTAGACGCCGAAGACCGGGAGTCCGGTCAGTACTCCCAACGCCCGGTCGTCGGGGTCGCCCGAGATCGGGCCTGGTTGAGCGAACGTCCCGCCCCCATACGTCAATGGGCGCGGGCCGCCGAGGTTGTGTGCCCCGGACGGCGCGAAATCCTGAAGCGGCAGACCAGCCTCAGTCAGTCGCCAATACGCAAAGGGTTGATCCGCGATCACGGTGGTGCGATAGTCGCACTGAGCCATGACCGGGCTGACGAGCGTCAGGAGATTGGCCAGGGCAGCGGCAGGAATCGAGCACGTCAAGAGTCTGCGAGACATGGAACCTCCGGTGCAGAATGCAGATGCCCGGCATTGGCATCTACAGGAAGAAGAGGATTCTGCGCGAGAACTGTCGCAGCTTCTTCAGAAAATGTGGTGCCGATCTCGCAGCATCTAGCGGCCCTAGAAACGAGGCTTTTTCAAGACGTTCGCCGACACACACCCCCGAGAGCCGGCTGACGGCGACGGTCCCGCGGAGCGTACTTCAAGGCGTCAGAGCCTGTTCTCTTGCTTCGGTGCTGTAGCGAACAAAGTACTAAACACATCGCTGCGGTCGATTTCCAACACTGCGATTCTTGTCCGGGGTGCGCGAATCGTGGCGGTGCGGCTGCCCGAGCGGGCGTGTCTTCCAAAGCGAACTAAAACCTAACATGTAGTGCAAACGGGCGAGGCCATTGACCATCTAAACCTCGCCGCTACGATCCCGACCCTGCACACCGCTCTCGGTGCGCGGCTGTTCGTACGCCACCGTAGCTCAGTGGTAGAGCACTCCCTTGGTAAGGGAGAGG
>DDSA01000039.1:0-374 GCA_002343715.1 Phycisphaerales bacterium UBA2402
GCGGCGCATCCATCGTCATGTCGAGTGGGTGCTGAGCGAACTCCCGAAAGCCGATGCTCCGATCTCCCAGCAAGGGGAGATCCGACTCGGAGTCCTTCCCCAGCGACCGGAGCCGCCTGCCGCCGGCGAATCCGCGCGGATCGTGATGCTTCAACACGCGGCGGCGGACGATGCCGCCGAGGCGCTTTCAGGGGTCTTTGCCGGGGCCACGATCAAGGGGGTTGCGATGGACGCCGTTCGTGTGCGTTCCATGCCCCAGACCAACTCTCTCTTGATCCTGGCCGGCCCCAAGCAGCAGGAACTTCTCGACGGGTTGATCGCGGAAATGGAACGTAGCGCCGCCCTGAGGAGGGCGGCCGCCGAGGCCAAGGAGC
>DDSA01000039.1:612-1294 GCA_002343715.1 Phycisphaerales bacterium UBA2402
GGCCAAGGAGCAGGCGTCCAAGGCCGTGAAGTGACACGCTCCACGCTCAGGGGCGAGTGGCACGCCGCATGCGTATCGGCGCAGCGGCATGTCAAGCGTCCCACCCACTCCGGCGAGAATCTCGAACCTGATGGCCTCGCGGATCGCGCTGGGAAACCTGTCGCGCACGAACGCTGCTCTGTTCGGTGTGCAGCAGCAGTTGGCGACAGGGCTCTCAATCCTGCGGCCTTCGGATGACATTGTCAAGGCCGCCACGATCGGCACCCTTGATGACCGCCTGGACAGGTCGGCGCAGATTCAGCGCAACCTCGCGCACGCGGACGCCGCGGTGAGTGAAATGGATGATGCGCTGGCGGAAGCGGCGTCGATCGCCGAGCAGGCCCGGAGCATCGCCTCGTCCCAGGTCGGGATCACATCCAGCCCCACCGAGCGGGCGGCCCAGGCGGCGGTGGTGGACGGGCTTCTTCGAGGCCTGTTCACAACAGTCAATCGACAGGGTGTGGCCGGGTACACCTTTGGGGGGACACGCGGGAGCGAACCGCCCGTGCGTGCATTCCTCGGAGGGTACAGATACCTCCCCACGGGAAGCGGAGCGACTTCGGACCTCGGGCTGGCATCGGCGGCACCCATCACGCTTGGTGACGGCAACCCGATCGCCCGCACCTCGGTGAGCGTGAAGGGT
>DDSA01000039.1:1552-3391 GCA_002343715.1 Phycisphaerales bacterium UBA2402
CGGGCACGACACGCCTGGCGGACCTGGCCGGAGCGCGTGGCCTTGGAGTGACGCTCGGCACGGTGGGCGTCTCGTACGGCGGTGGACCGGTCGAGTTCATTGACCTGAGCGGTTCGGACACCATCGGCGATGTTGCGCTGCGCCTGGAAGCGGGGCTGCGTCGTTATGAGTCGGACCACGGCGTCACAGTTCTCGGTGCTGGCGGCGTGTCGATGCAGGGCGGGTCGCTTTCGATCGCGGTTGCTGCGGGAGCTCAGACTCTGTCCTTTTCAGAAGTCGGCACGGGCCTGACGGCACGGGATCTGGGACTCAATGCTGAACCACCCATCGCCTTCTCGGCGGGTTCGCCTTTGGGCGCGGACCTTTCGCCGCGGCTGACCTGGCGGACACCGATCTCAACCCTCGCGGGGCTTGGCGGGCCGCTGGGGAGCATCCGGATCAGCAACGCTGGACAGACCGCGGTCGTCGATCTCTCGACGTCGGTCACGCTTCAAGATATCCGGACCGCGGTCGAAGGGACGAACCTGGGTGTCCGGGTCGAGTTGAATACGGGGGGAGACGGGCTGAACTTCGTAAACGAGATATCCGCCGCGAGCACCAACGCGCTGTCGATCGGGGAGGTATCAGGCGGCACGACCGCCACTCGGTTGGGAGTGCGGACTTTCTCGCCGCTGACCCGTTTGTCGGAGTTCAACTTCGGGGCCGGCGTTGGCATCGTGAACGGGCTGAACGACCCTTCCGGCGGGGCGGCTTCCGGGAATCTCAACGAGGACTTTGTGATCACGCTGGGCGACAGCGCGGCGACTCGAATCGCCATCGACCTTCGGCCAGAGGATGTGGTGACCGTGCAGACACTCCTGGACCGGATCAACTCCCAGGCGGCCTCGCAACTCATGGCGGCGGGGCTACCCGCGAACTCGCTTGTGGCGGGGCTTGCGACCGACGGCAACGGCATTCGTCTCTCGCAGAGCGGGCTTTTCCCGGATCCCCTGAGGGTGGAGGCGAGGAACAACTCACCCGCCGCCGGGCAGATCGGGCTGCTCTCGGGGCGGTACGACGCCGGCAGCGCAAGCCTGATCGGCGAAGATCGCGCGAAAGTGCGCATCGACAGCCTGTTCACTCACCTTCTCGACCTGCGAGAGAGCTTGAGCGGGAACGACTCTGCTGGCATCGGGCTTGCTGGCTCGGGTGTGAGCGCTTCGCTCGATGAGATCGCGGAACTCCGCGGGGTCGTCGGGGGACACGCTCAGAGGATTGAATCGGCGACGGCTCGCGAGTCTGATCGCGCGACGCTCGACGAAACGATCCGCAGCGGCCTTCGGGATTCCGATTATGCGCAGGCCGCGACCCGTTTTTCTCTCCTCCAGACACAGATGGAGGCGGGGCTGCGGGTCACGGCGCTGAGTTCCCAGCGGACGCTGCTTGATTTTCTCGGTTAGAGAGTCATCACGGGATCGATAGCACAGTGATGAACATCCTCCCCGCGTCTCGGCCGCGCGGCGGGGGAAACCAGGATGGGCCACGCCTCACGCGGGGCGCGGCGGATCGGTGGAACCGGCCGGCGAAGCGGAGCACTCGCGATGGAAGTGCGGACGACACGATTCGGCATGGTGGAGATCGCGGAGGACCGCGTCATCACCTTCCCCAAGGGGCTTCTGGGGTTCTCGAAGTTCACACGCTACTGCCTGCTGGAGCCGGGCGACGATGCGTGCTTCTTCTGGCTTCAATCCCTGGACGATCCCGGCCTGGCCTTCGTGGTCACGGATCCGAGCATGTTCGTGACGAACTACACGGTGCCGATCCGGCCCGAGCAGTTGGGGGACCTGGGCATCGACCGGC
>DDSA01000039.1:3600-3991 GCA_002343715.1 Phycisphaerales bacterium UBA2402
TGGGGGACCTGGGCATCGACCGGCTGGAGGATGCGCAAGTCTTCTGCATCGTGAACAAGGTGGACGGATCACTCACCGGAAACCTGCAAGGTCCGCTGGTCATCAACACCCTGACCCGCAACGGCGAGCAGGTGGTGCTGGCGGAGAAACGCTGGTCCACACGACATCCGCTGGTCAAGGTGGGCGCGGCGGAACAACGGGCGCGGGCCGTGCCCGCGTAACGGGATGAACCGAGCGCACTCCCAACGTAGGACGAATGAAATTCCGCCCCGCGAGCGCGTCGGCGGCCCGCCCGGTACTCGGGGCGGGTCGGGCGGCGATGCGCCGGGGCACGAGGCTGGCAAGGGACATCCGCGCGGGCAAGCGCGGAGCAAGGAGCAACGAGATCCTG
>DDSA01000234.1 GCA_002343715.1 Phycisphaerales bacterium UBA2402
GGCCGCGGGGGATCGTGCCGCCGCCCGTCACGCCCTCGGACGCGCCCTGTCCGCGTCGGAGTTCTCCGCATCCATCGGTCGTCCCAACCAGGAACGCGTCATCGCCCGTATCGCGGGCGAACTGGTGCCGCTGGCCTCGTCGCCGGGAGATGAAGAGCCGGTGTACCGCCTCCTGCGGAGGCTTGCTTCGGATTACCCAGGGCTGACGATCACCCTCTCGAACGGATCGACCACCGCGGCCCAGGCCGCCGATGCGATCGGCGGCACGCTCGCCCGAAACACCGGCACGCCGCGGATCGGCGGACGTCTCTCCGCGACGGGCGTTCAGTCCCTTGCATCATGGGAACCAGTGGCCTCCGTCTCGCGCTCGCTCCCGGGATCGTCCACCGCCAGTCTCGTCATGCTCTCCGAGCCTGCCGGCCGCGTCGCCCTCTGGGCCGTCGCCGTCGAGGACGGCATGCTGCGCCAGGTCTGGTCCCGCCCCTTCGAAGCCCGTCCCACGGTTGTGCGAGTGACCCCCGATGAGACCGTCCTGTTCTGGCCAACCGCCACGGGCGGACACGCCGAAGCCATCCGGAATGTCGGCGGGCAGAATGACATCGGCACCACCATCTGGAAGTCCCAGGAGTTCGGGGGCCTTTTCCCGCCGCCGGAACTCTCTGAATCTCCCGACAGGTTCGCCACGCCCCTCGACGGCTCCGTCCGGCCCGATGACCTCATGGTTCTCGCCGGCGAAGGACACATCGTTGTGGCACAGCGTCGCGGGCGGGCCGCGGCCTTCGACGCCCGCAGCGGCAGAACCCTGTGGGGCAGGCAACTCCCCATCGGCCGTGTCTTCGAGGCCGAGTTATGCGGCGAGCATCTGGTCCTCGGCGGGGCACGGCCGGGAGCCGAGGGAGAAAAGAAGTGGACCGCCGCCGTCGCCTCTTTTTCCGTGCGGGACGGTTCTCCCAAAGGCAGCCTCGCCCCGGACCTGATCGGCGATCATCCGCGCTGGATCCGCGCCACGGGCGCGGGCGACGCGATCATCGCCACCTCGCTGGGGCTGGTGAGATTCAACCCCGCGGACGGGGCCGCGGGGTGGAGCGTTCCCGGTCTGCCCGTGCAAGGCTCGACCGCGGGGTGGATCGTCGGGGATGCGGTCTTCGTCCTGACACCCGAAGTGTCGCTCTGGCGATTCAACCTCTCCGAAGGGCGCATGCGCCATGAGCAGATTGACCTGAAGGGGCGCATCTCCCTTCCGCTCTCGGCGCGGGTCTGCGGCGAGAACCTCGTGATCGCCAGCGCGACGGGCCTTGTCGTCGTGAACGCGCTCGGCGAGACAATCGGCGCCGACGCCCTCGACCGCGACACCACCCGCATCGAGCAGCCCGAGGTGGGAGAGGGCGTCATTGTCGCCCTCGAGGCCGACACCCGCGACGGCGATGCCGCGGCCGACGATGCCCCGCTCCGCGCCTTCCTCTTCGACAACCCCTCCGGCAAACTGCTCGCGGTCGAGCGTCTGCGCCTGCTCGACTCGCCCGGGCCGATCGCGATCATCGACGGCAAGGTCATCATCCCTTCCGGATCGGTGACGGTGGTGGTGGATGCGCCGGTGAAAGAGCGCTCTTGAGAGTCTCGCCGTGTCGTATCATGCACACCGGCATGACAAGCCCCTACGACACCTATACGTCCCCGCTCGCCTCGCGCAACGCCAGCGCCGAGATGCTGCGCCTCTGGTCGCCCCGCCACAAGTTCAACACCTGGCGGCGGATCTGGCTCGCGGTCGCCGAGGCCCAGCACGAGCTGGGTCTGCCGGTCACGAAGGAACAGGTCGAGGAACTGCGGGCCACCGTCGAACGCGGCATCACCGACGACGAGATGCGCGCCGCCGAGAAGCACGAGCACGACCTGCGGCACGACGTCATGGCCCACGTCCACGCGCTGGGCGACTCGTGCCCGAAGGCCCGTGGCATCATCCACCTGGGCATGACCAGCCAGGACGTGGTCTGCAACGCCGACCTGCTCACCATCTTTCGGGCGATGCACCTGATCGACCTCAAGGCCGTGCGCGTGATCGACCGGCTGGCCCATTTCGCCGAAAAGCACAAGGCACTGCCGACCCTGGGGTTCACGCACTACCAGCCGGCGCAGCCCCTCACGGTCGGCCGCCGCGCCGCGTCTTGGGCGTGGGACCTGAGCATCGCCGCCGGGTTCTCGAGCGTCTTCCATGAGTACCTCCGGATGAAGGGGCTGCGCGGCGCGACAGGCACGCAGGCGTCGTACCTGGAACTCTTCGCCGGGGACGCCCCGAAGGTGGACGAGTTGGAGCGGCGGGTGATGCAGAAGATCACCGCCGACGCGTACCGCGACTCCGGGTGGTACTTTGATGACGAGAACCCCGATCCGGACGTGCACGGCCCGGTGGGGCAGACCTACCCGCGCATCGTGGATCAGATGGTCCTGTCGGCCCTGGGCGCTGTCGCCGCCGTCCTCCACAAGACCGCCGGGGACATCCGCCTCCTCTCCAACCGCAAAGAACTCGACGAGCCGTTCGAGACCAACCAGATCGGTTCCTCGGCCATGCCCTACAAGCGCAACCCGATGCGCTGCGAGCGCATCTGCGGCCTCACGCGCTTCGTGATGAACCTGGTGGGCAACGCCTACGACACCGCCTCCACGCAGTGGCTCGAACGCACCCTCGATGATTCTTCCAACCGGCGCCTCTCGCTCCCCGAGGCTTTTCTTGCCCTCGACGGCGCGCTCGACCTCATGCACAACGTCGCGGGCGGCCTCGTCGTCCACGAGGCGATGGTCAGGAAAAACCTGATGGCCGAACTCCCCTTCATGGCCACCGAGAACATCCTCATGGCGTGCGTCACGCTCGGCGGCGACCGCCAGCACTATCACGAGTTGATCCGCGTGCACGCCCGGGCCGCGGGCCATCGCGTGAAGCACGAGGGCTTGGACAACGACCTGCTCGACCGCCTGAAGGCCGACCCCGCCTTCCACCCGCCGGCGCTGCGCGCCGAACTCGACTGGTCGGGCCTGCTCGACCCCATGAAGTACATCGGCCGGAGTGTGGAACAGACCGAGCGGTTCCTCCGCGAAGTCGTCGAGCCGCTGCGGGGCCACCACGGCGAGGCCCTGTCTGGGTTGGGTGACAGCGGCCCGCGCGTCTGACCCGTCGCACGCGCCGGATCACCCCGCGTTCACCGCGCCACCCGCTGCAACCCTTCCGCCAGCGCTTCCGCGAAGCGGATCATCGACGTGCTGGGGATCTGGCACGCCGGGTCATCGATCAGCACCACGCGCCCCGCCTTGACCGCGGCCAGGCCCAGCCCCGAGAGCGACCCCAGCGCCGCACGGGCATCGGGAGATGCGGGGCGACCGCGCGAGCGGGGCAGCACCAGCACGATCGTGTCGGGCGCACAGCGCAGCACATCCTCCGCGTCCATCTCGATGTACGCCGCGCCCTCCGTCACCGCGGGTATCGCCCCCAACCGGAGCAGAATGTCGTGGTGGCACGAACCCGGGCCGAAGGCCGCGGGCGGATTCGTGCTCGCCAGCAGCAGCACCCGTCCGGCGTGTTCCATCCCATCCTTCTTGCGCCACGCCTCCCCCATCCGCTCGCGCAGCACGGCGTACTCGGCGGACCCTTCCGGGGGTGCTCCCAGCGCCGCATCGACCTGCCGCGCGCCCTCTTCAATATCCGCCAGCGTCATCAGGGGAACATCGAGCAGCACCCAGCCTCGTTCGATCGCGAGTTCCCGCAGCCGCGCCGGGTAGTCGCGCCTCCCCCACTGCGTCACGATATGAGTCGGCTCCACACCGAGCAGTCGCTCGAAATCGATGCCCGCCTGATCCCCGCACGTGGGCACCTCACGCGGCAGGAAGTCGTCGTACCCGTGCCGACCCACGATCTGCGACTCCCGGCCGAGGTCCCGCAGGATGATCCCCGCCGCGGGGCTGAGGGCAACGATGCGAGGGCCTTTTCCCTGCGCCGCGGCGGCGGTGGAACGCTCACACCCCTGGCACATCACCACGGCGAGAGAGATCAGAATCATCAATATCATGGCCGGACGTCTCAGCACGGACAACTTTATCACACCCGCGCGGAGTCCCGATCGAGATTCCTGACACCCTCCCGGCACGCTTCCCGCATGAAGAGCGGTACTCCTCCTGTGCCCTTTCGGAGACACGATCCATGCGCTTGTCCCACACCGCCGAACCGATCGAAGCCCTCGAGCCGCGCCGCCTGCTCTCCGCCGACCTCTCGGTGCAGATCGCCTCGCCCGGAGCGGGGGGATCGCTGGCGTTCGGTATCGAGCAGCGCGCCCTCATCACCGTGCGCAACGCGGGGACGACATCGGTCTCCGACGATTTCACGGTTCAACTGTTCGCCAGCACAGACAACACGCTCGACAGCGGGGACACGCTGCTGGGTTCGCGCCGCGTATCGTCGCTCAGCGGCGGCGAATCCGAGACTGAGGACATCGAGTTCCGGCTCCCATCGACCCTGACCGCGGGCGCGTACCACCTCTTCGCGCTCATCGATCCCGACAACATCATCCCGGAAAGCAACGAGTCGAACAACACCTCCGATCCCATCGCCGTCACGGTCGGCTCAACCGGTGGAAACGGGGGCGGTGGTGGTGGTGGTGACAGCGCCGACCTCGCCGCGGCGATTGTCTCCCCCGCCGCCGGAACAATGCTCGCCCGCGGCGTCGAACATCGGGTGCTTATCACCGTCACAAACCGCGGCGGTGCGGGGGCCGGCGTCCCGGCCGGGCTGCGTCTCTTCGCCAGCCCCGATGGCGTACTCGATGCGGGAGACACGCTGCTGGGGGCGCGGTCCGTCTCGATCCTCAGCGCCGGCGAGGCCGAGACCGAGGACATCGAGTTCACCGTGCCCGCCTCGCTCACGGGCGGCTCGTACAACCTCTTCGCCGTGGTGGATCAGGAGAACGCCATCGCCGAAAGTAATGAAACCAACAACACCTCCTTGCCGGTTGCCGTCACGATCGGCGCATCCGGTAACGGTGGCGGGGGCGGTGGGGGTGGCG
>DDSA01000142.1:0-8203 GCA_002343715.1 Phycisphaerales bacterium UBA2402
AGCGGCAGCAGCGCGCCCCAGTTCACGCCCGCGGCGAGCGGCCCGATGGCCCGGAGGCGATCGAGGTGGCGGATCGCGGCCCGCGCGTTGCGGCCCAGGTCGTCCTCCTTGCGCTTCATGCGGTCGAGTTCCTCGATCACCTTGAAGGGGATGACGACGTGGTGCTCCTTGAAGACGAACATCGCGTCGGGGTTGTGAAGCAGGATGTTCGTGTCGAGCACGAAATGCTTGACGGCGGTGTCCGCCTCCACCCCGGTCGGGCGGGAGGCGTCGATCTCTGCTTGCCGTGCGGTCTGGCTGATGGTCCTGTCTCCGACGTGCGAGCGGGTTCCTGCGGCCATGCGTCGCTCACTTCTCTATCGACCCGGCCGGTCAATCCGTTGACCCTTTCCTATCGCCGGGACGGGGTTCTCTCCTGCCTCTGTCCGGGGATGAGCATAGGGCGCGATGGGCATCGGACGCCCGGATTCCGAGTAAAACCATGCACCGAGTACATCACGCGGATCTCAGCCAACTCTCTTCGCGCCGGAGCGTTCCCTACCTTTCAGCATGAGTCGTTACGATGAGTTTCAAGCCTACCGAAGCCGGATGAACTGCCGCATCCTGGGTGAAGATTCAGTACGCGCCAAGACGGGTGCCGCACGGCCCGATGGGTCCGTTGCCCCCGGCGGCACCATCGTGACAAAGCGATTCTTCCGCCTCGATGGTCAGACCTACGAGGCCGGGGTGCTCCCCGCCAAGACCAAGGAACTCCTCGGGCTGGTCGCGAGCGCGGTGCTTCGCTGCGATGATTGCATCGCGTATCACGTCGATCAGTGTGTCAAGGCCGGCCTGACGGATGAGGAACTCTGGGAGGCGTTTGACATCGCGCTGATCGTCGGTGGGAGCATCGTCATCCCGCACCTCCGCCGCGGCATCGAGTTTCTCGACCAGGCACGCGGCGCGAATCTCGCGGCAAGTACGGCCAGCAAACCCGGCTCGGATCCAAGATGTTGACCGGAGCCGACCCGTATCCGCCGACGGAACTTGCAATCTCCTGAACCGTCCAAACTGTCGATGAAGGAAGAATCGATCGGTGCGCCGACGATCCGATCGACCAACAATGATGGAAGCGACGCGGGCAGATGTGGCTCGCCGCCGACAGATCCAATACGGCCCTCTCCATGCTCGGGGCTAGGAAGTAGATACACACACCATGTCCAGCACCAACAAGGACGAGTTCTGGGGGAAGAAGCCCGCACCATCCTCATCCGAGCCGGGGGAAGCCCAGGGCGGCGAAGGATTCTGGAAGCAATCCGAGGATGCGCACCTGAACAGGCGTGATGCCGCTGTACGAGAGGCCGCGGGGGGCGGTCCTGGTCGAAAGAAGCCTCGCTGGGGGCGACGCATCCTGATCGCATTGCTTGTGTTGCTCGCGGGTGTAGGCGTTCTGATCGCGTTGGCGCCAACCATCGCTTCATCGCTCGCCCCGGGCATCATCGCCAGCAAGGGGAGCCAACTCACGACAGGCGCGGTGAGCGTTGATTCCACCAGTTTCGGCTGGGGTGGTCCCCAGCGCATTACCGGCCTGAAGGTCACCGACAAGGACAAAAAACTGGTCGCCTCGGTCAAGACCATCGAGGTGTCCGCGGGTTTGCTCGGGTTGGTGATGGGCAATCTCGACGTCGGCACCGTCACCGTGTCGGGGGCGGTCGCCGAGGTTGTTAAAGGACAGGACGGCAGGACCAACCTCGAAAAACTCGCACCTCCCGCGTCGGTCGCCAAGCCCGCCCCCGCCACGAAGGGCGATACGGCCGTGCTACCCGATGGGCTGAAGGCCACTGTGGTCATTAAAAACCTCAACGCCTCTTTCACCGACGAGACAGCCAAAGGCTCCGACAACAAGCCCTTGGCCGTGGCCCTCAACAACTTCGACGCCACGGCGAAGATCGGCGCGGGCGAGAGCCTGAAACTCGAGGCCGCGGGCCAGGCGGGCCAGCCCGGCATCGTCACCGCCGCGAACAAGACCGGCTCCATCTCGATCAACGCCACCATCGACCGCTGGACAGACAAGAAGGGAAAACTCACACTCGACAAAGCCGTGATGGATATCAAGGCCGATGTCAAAAGCCTCCCCATCGCCCTGCTCGATGCGTTCGTCGGGAGCAAACTCCAGGGAGGCTCACTCCGCGAAGGGTTGGGTGATCTCGCCGATCTCACGATCAGTGCCAACGGCGACCTCTCCTCCGGTGGGGCGGAGCTTGCGTTGACTTCTCCCAACGCATCGCTGACGGGCAATCTCAAACTCGCTAACAACACGATCACCAGTGAGAATCCGATACGCATCACCTTCAAGGGGGCGGGGCTTCCCGGGCTTTCTCCCGCGGTTCGGCAGACCCTGGCGGATCAGAAAAACGGCTCGATCGAGTCTCTGCCCGACGCGACGATCACCATCGATCAACTCAAACTGCGTATCCCCAACGACAACTCACCGCCCGATTTCCGCTCCAGCGGCGCGGTCGTCACCGTGAACCTGACCGAGACGCGCGGACGAGTCGCGCTCGCCGAGGGTCAGCCGCAGCGTCCGTTCCGCATCGCGCCGCTCGCCGCGACCATCGCCGCCGCCGATCTCGCACAGCCGGTGAAGATCACCGCCTCGACCACGGCGGAGATCGATGGTCAGCCGGCGGGAACCCTCGCGGCCGACCTCAGCGCGGCGGGGTTGCTCGACGGCAAAGGGGCCTTTATCGGGGGGATCCCCGCGGATCTCAAGGGCGATGTCTCGCTGCGTGGGGTGGCGATGGCCATCGCGCAGCCCTTCGTGCAGGCGATGAATCTTGATCTGCCCAGCGACATCGGCCCCACGCTCGACGCGGGGGTGAAACTCGCGACGGTCTCGGGCGGGCCGAGCAGCGCCGCCCCGCCGTTGGACGTGGACATCACCGTGGGCAGCCAGCACTTGAACGTCAGCGGCGCGGTGCGGTACGCCAAGGACATGGTCAAGACCCGCGGCGACGGCATCACCGTGAACGCGGCACGGGCCGCGACCATGGCCGGCCGTTTCCTCGCGCCCGATGCCCGGTTCCGCATCTGGCGCAGCAAACCCGATGTCAAGGGGCTGACCCTGCGCATCACGTCGCTCGAAGCCCCGATGCTCCCGGGCGGGCAGCCCGACATGAAGAAGCTCACGGGCGACATCGACATCAGCCTGGAGGGCGCTGCGCTCGTGCCCGTGGTGAACGGCAAGCCGGAAACTTCGAAGTCGCTCGTCGCCGAATCGCTGAACATCAAGGCGCTGCTGACCCCCGGCGGGGGGCTCAAGTCGAACATCATGGGAAAGATGTGGAGCGAGGTCGCTTTCTTCGACGTCGTGGGCAATCTGACCGCGCTCGACCTGCTCACCAACGGGAAAGACGGCGCACCCGGCGTCGCGCTCGACATGATGAAGCCCGACGGCACGATCGAACTTCGCAACGTTCCGGTCAACGTCGCTCGCCTGGCCGGCGCCGCCCCCGCCGCGGACGGCACGCCGCCCCTCGATTTGGTGAAACTGCTCGGCGGTGTCGCCGGCCCGACCTTTACCATCGCGGCGTCGGCCAAGGGCGCAGCGCAAGGTTCGTACGACGTGACGGCTCAGGTGCGTTCCGATCGTGTGACGGCGGATGTCGTCGCATCGGGTTCGGCCAAGCAGCTCGACCTCAAGACATTGACCGCCGGAGCCGCGATAGCGCCGGAGACCGTACGCGGTCTGATGGAGACCTTCGCCCCGACGGTCACGGGCGTGCCTCAACTCGCCGCACCCAGCCGCCTGTTGATCAACGTTGATCCGATCTCGATCCCGTTCGGACAGGACGGGAAGGCGGACTTCACCCGAGCGGGCCGGGCATCGTTGAAGGTAGCGCTGCCCGGCAAGACCCTGGTGACCGGCCTGACCGCGACGAACGCCGACGGCACCGTGAGGGATCTGGGGCAGTTCGGACTTGAAAACTTCGAGTTGACGGCCACTGCGCCGTTGGCTGCCATCATGGGCCCGGCACTCCCGAACGAACGCGCCATCTCCGCCAAACTCAGCGGCGCAATACTCGGCAACGGCGGTCAGACCATCGGCCTTCTCAACGGCGATCTTGGTTCTGAAGTCTCCGACAAGCAACTCGCGGGTCCGCTCACCGCGAAGATCGACATCACACGCATCGATGTCGAAGCACTGGAGCGCATCATCGGCAAGAACGGAATGGTCTCCGGAGCGATCGGCTCGCCCGCGAGCGCGGCGATTCGTGCGAATGTTGTGCCGCCGGCGGGAGCACCGAGGGGCGCGGCGTTCGACTTCGCCGCGGCAACGACCAACGTCGAAGCAACCCTCGAGGCACCGAAGTTCCGCAGCGATGGACCTCTCTCCGCCAGCATGACGCCCGTGGCCGTCCGCCTCACCAAACCCAGCAGGTTTACGCTCGACGCGACGCCCGCGTGGATCAACTCGTTCCTCGCGCCGCCTCCGCCTCCAGCATCGGCGCTGCCCGTTGGTGCCAAGCCCCAGCCGCCGGCCCTGACCATCCGCGAGATTGCGCCGATCTCGCTCACGCTCGAAAGCCTCACGCTGCCACGTGCGGGGCCGCAGAACGCGGGGGGCGCGCCGCTGGAGACCGCCCTGAGCCTGCAGATCCCGCGCCTGGCCGCCATCACCGCGGACCAGACACCCCTGCAGATGTCGAACTTCGCATTCAACGTGAAGTCCGAGCCGCCCGGGCCATCGGGCACGCCGGTCGCTTTCACCTGTGCGATCGCGGAAACCGCCGTGGGCGACAAACCCCCGGTTCCCGGCCTGTCGATCAGGGGTGTTCTTGACGGTCTGGTCGCTTCTGACGGTTCCTTCAACCCCGAGTACGCCACGCTCTCGACACAGGGCGAACTCCCGAACGTGAACACCGCCCTGATCGATGCCGTTTCGACCAGGGACGGCACGTTGGTCGATGCCCTGGGTCCAACGACCCAGGCGAAGTTCAACATCGAGCGATACCCCTTCAGCGGGCAACCACGCCCCGGCACGGCGCCGCCCGTTATTGATTTCCAAGCCCGGAGCCAGCGAGTCAGCGCCAGTCTCCGCGGCACCATCCGCGACAAGATGTATATCGGCGAACAACCCCTCAAGGCGGATGTGACCGAGGTGACCCGCGAGATGAGCGCCCGCATCATCAAGATTCTGCCGCTTCTGGGCGAGTTTGAGAAGCGGCCCACCGATGCACCCGCGAAACTCGATATCACGAGTATCACCGCATCCCTCGACAACGATCTCTCCAAACTCAACGCCGACGTGGTTTTCACGCCCGGCGAGGCGTCCTTTGCCACCAGCGGTTTTTTCAACGAGGTTCTCAAGGTCGTCCAGGCTCGCGAATCAGGCCGCCTGGGGCGGCGTCTCCAGCCTTTTCACGCCACAGTGCGCAGCGGTGTGGTCACCTACCCGCGCTGGACCCTGCCGCTGGGAGAGTTCGACGTCGTCACCGAGGGCACGGTGGACCTCGTGAATCGCCGGGTCGACGTCATCACGTACGTTCCGTTCGGTGCGCTCACGGACAACGCGGTGGGGCGGCTCAACCTCGGAGCGGGGTCCGCGGTGACGAGATTGCTGCCCGGCGCGATCACCGCGCTGACGGAGGTGCCGTTCCGGACACGCGGGCCGATGGACAACCCGACCACCGCGCTCGACCCGGAACTGCTGGCCAAAAACGTGGTGAAGAAGGTGAACCCCGAGAACATCATCAAGGACACCCTCGGCGATCTGCTCAAGCCCAAAAACCAGCCGAAGTAAGTCGGGTCAACAGGCCAGGGACTGATCAAGGTCGGACCACAAGTCTTCCACGTCCTCGATACCCACCGAGAGCCGCACCAGCCCGTCGTCGATGCCCAACTTCGCCCGGGCCTCGGCGGGGATACTGGCGTGGGTCATGATCGCGGGGTGCTCGATCAGGCTCTCGACCCCGCCGAGGCTCTCGGCCAGGGAGAAGAGCTCGACCCGCTCCAGCATCCGGCGGCTGGCGGGCAGCCCGCCCTTGATGACCACGCTGATCATGCCGCCGAAAGCCCGCATCTGCTTCTTCGCCAACGCGTGCTGCGGGTGGGATTCAAGCCCCGGGTAGATGACCTTCGCCACCGCGCTGTGGCGCGAGAGGCGACTCGCGATCTCCATCGCGTTCTCGCAGTGCCGCTGCATCCGTACGTGCAGGGTCTTGGTGCTGCGCAGCATCAAGAAGCAGTCCATCGCGCCCGGCACGGCCCCCACGGCGTTCTGTGTGAACTTGATTTTGGCCGCGAGGGTCGGGTCGCTCGTCACCATTGCACCAGCGACCAGGTCGCTGTGCCCGCCGATGTACTTGGTGCAACTGTGCATCACCACGTGGGCACCGTTCGCCAGCGGGTTCTGCAGATAGGGGCTGGCGAAGGTATTGTCCACGACGAGGATCGGCTTCACGATCGGTTCTCCCAGCGGGCCGAGCGCGGCATCTGTGCCTCCCGGGGCCGGGTCCGGCCTCGCGCCATCGACAATCGCTCTCATCGCGGCGATGTCGATGACTTTGAGCATCGGGTTGCTCGGTGTTTCGAGCCAGACCAGACGCGTCGATGGTTTCATCGCGGCCTTGACGGCGGCAAGGTCGGTCATGTCCACCCGCGTGGTCGAGAGGCCCGTGTGGCGGAACACTTTGTCCAACTGACGGAACGTGCCTCCATAGACATCATCACTCAGGACAATGTGGTCCCCCGCTCGGAGCAGATGGAGTATGCAGTCCATCGCCGCCAGGCCGCTGGAGAAGGCGAACCCGTGCGTCCCCCCTTCGAGCGCGGCGAGGTTCGCCTCCAGCGCGGTCCGGGTGGGGTTCTTGCTGCGTGCATAGTCGTAGTCGTCCTTGACCACGCCCGGCGAGGACTGCACGAACGTGCTGGTCATGTACACCGGCGTCATGATGGCCCCGGTGCTGGGGTCGGGGCGCTGCCCGGCGTGGATGGCGTGGGTGGCGAAGCGATAGGCGTCGTCGGACATGAAGGACTCCGGGAGAAAAGCAAGGATAGTCCCCGCGGCCGATGATCCTTGCGATGGCCTCGTAACGGGCGATGTACCGTTGTTCAGCATCCGACACCGCAGAACGGCGGACCATCGGGTGACTCTATCCAAAGATCGGAATGCGCCATTGACCACGGAAGATATCCGCCGAATCGTTCTCGAATCACTCTCTCGCGCCCCCGCGGAACGGGAGGAGTTCCTGCGTCACGCCCTCGGCGGCGATGTGACGAAACTCGCCGCGGCGGCCGCGATGCTCGGGGAGATCGGTGCCGCGGCGACTCAGGCGGCTGATCCTGCGGAGGGGACAACGATCGCACCGCTCGCCGGTTTAGATCTCGGTGCTGCGCGCATCGGCCTGTACACGCTCGTCCGAGTGCTGGGTGAGGGCGGGTTCGGCACGGTGTACCTGGCCGAGCAGACCGAGCCGCACCGCCGGGTGGCGCTCAAGGTCCTGCGTGCCGGGCTGGAATCCCGCCAGGTGATCGGACGGTTCGAAGGGGAGCGTCAGGCACTCTCGCTCATGGATCATCCGAACATCGCGAAGGTGCTGGATGCTGGAGAAACACGCGACGGACGGCCCTACTTCGCGATGGAGTATGTGCCCGGCGAGTCCATTACGGCCTACTGCGATGCCCACCGGCTGACCATCACCGACCGGCTGATGCTCTTCGGACAGGTGTGCGACGCGGTGCAGCACGCCCATACCAAGGGCATCATCCACCGCGACCTCAAGCCGGGGAATGTGCTCGTCACGTCGGTCGAGGGGCGTCCGAGCGCCAAGGTCATTGACTTCGGCATCGCCAAGGCGACCGGGGGCCAACTGACCGCCAAAGGTGTCTTCACGGAACACCGACAACTGATCGGCACGCCCGAGTACATGAGCCCCGAGCAGGCCGAGGGCAGTGCCGACATCGACACGCGAACCGATGTCTACTCCCTGGGTGTGCTGCTCTACGAACTCCTGATCGGTGTGACGCCCTTCGATGCGGAGCGGCTGCGTTCCGCCGCCTACGCGGAGATACATCGAATCATCCGAGAGGTGGACCCGCCCCGTCCAAGCACGAGACTCTCCACGGTGGACGCCGCCTCGGTAGCCCATCATCGCGGCACCAGGCCCGATCGGCTCGGCACTCAGATCAAGGGAGAACTCGACTGGATCGTGATGAAGTGCCT
>DDSA01000142.1:8435-8608 GCA_002343715.1 Phycisphaerales bacterium UBA2402
CGTGATGAAGTGCCTGGAAAAAGACCGCAACCGTCGCTACGGCAGCCCGGGAGCGCTCGCGGACGACCTCGCGAGGCATCTGGAGGGCCGGCCCGTGGTCGCCGCGCCGCCGGGCGTGTGGTACCGGGCGAGAAAGTTCGCGTCCCGCCACACCGCCGCTGTGACGGCGTCGG
>DDSA01000211.1 GCA_002343715.1 Phycisphaerales bacterium UBA2402
TGGATCCACGCCCACGCCAACCCCGAGCAGGTGTGGGAGATGCACACCGGCACCGGGGCCGCCCGCCTGTTGCCCATGCACCACTCGACCTTCAAACTCAGCGATGAGCCGCGGGATGAACCCCTCAAGCGTCTCCTGGCCGCCGCGGGGAAGGCCGCCCCGACCGTGGTTGGAAGGCAAGTCGGCGAGGTGTGGAAGGTCGAGTGATGATGTGAGCCATCTGCCGCGAACGCGGCACATCCGCCGTGATGTGGTAGAATCGAGTCTTGACGCTGTCAACACCCATGAACCTCCCTGCCGCCCGCCAACTCATGCACGAGTGGGTTCAAAGCCCCGCCCTCAGGCACCACATGGACACGGTCGCCGCGTGCATGGGCGCGTACGCCGCGAAACTTGATCCGTCGAACGCCGAGCGATGGACCATCGCGGGGCTGCTGCACGACTTCGATTACGAGCGTCACCCCACGCCCGAGGAGCACCCCACGGTGGGCGTGGCCCACCTGCGCACCTTCGGCGTCGATGAGGAGATTCTGCACGCCATCCTCGGACACGCCGCCGAGCGCACCGGCGTGACCCGCACCACCCCGATGGATAAGGCGCTCTTCGCCGTCGATGAACTCGCCGGGTTCATCGTCGCGTGCGCCAAGGTCCGGCCCAACGGCCTGACCGACCTCGAAGCCAGGAGCGTGAAGAAGAAACTCAAGGACAAGGCCTTTGCCGCCGCGGTCTCACGCGAGGACATCGCGGTCGGCGGGGCGGAACTCGGCGCGCTGACCGGCATGGACGACACCGCCCATATCCAGTTCTGCATCGACGCGATCGCTCGGATGGCCTGACCGCCGGTACTCTTCTCCATGCGAACTCGTCTCCGCCGCGGGCCGAAATCAGTGGGCGGTGCCATCGCGGTGGTCCTGCTCGCGCTGCTCATGTACGCCGCGCAGCGCTCCGGGTTCCTTCCCGCGAGCGGCCCGTCATCCCCAAACGCACCGTCCTCCGCACCTGCCGGGCCTCGCGTGAACGACCCGGCGCGGCCAGCGCAGGCCCTACACCCCGCCCCCGTCGGCGACGATGGCGGCCTTTCCGCACTCTACAGAGACAAGCGTTCCGACGTGTGGGTGGAACTCACCGCCACGGTCGAAAAACGGCTGCCCGATGATGCCGAGGGCGACCGGCACCAGAAGTTCATCATCCGGGTCGGCCCCGAGTTGCGCGTGCTGGTAGCCCACAACATCGACGCCGCCAAACGCGTGCCGGTCAAAGAGGGCGACACCGTCCGCATCCGCGGCGAGTACGAGTACACCGACAAGGGCGGCACCCTCCATTTCACCCACAAGCCCAAGTTCCAGCGTCGCCAGCCGGGGGGGTGGATCGAGCACGCGGGCGTGCGCTACGAGTAGGCCCCGCTACGCTTGCGCGATGGAGATTTTCCGCGATTTCGACTTTGAAGCGGCCCACTTCCTCCCCGGTGTCCCCGATGGGCACAAGTGCAAGCGGATGCACGGCCATTCGTACCGTGTCCGAGTCCACATCCGCGGCACGCCGGGCGGCCCGCAGAAATGGGTGATGGACTTTGCCGATGTCAAACGGATCGTGAGCGCTGTGCTCGACCGCCTCGACCACCGCGTCCTGAACGAGATCCCGGGCCTCGAGAACCCCACCGCGGAGCAGATCGCCAGGTACCTGTGGCGCGAACTCACGCCCGGCCTGCCCGGCTTGTCGAAAATCGTGCTCCGCGAAACAGCCAAGGCCGGGTGCATCTACCGCGGCGAGGATGAAGACCGCTGAACGATCGTGTGTTGCCTTTTCGATCACGTGCTGACCGCCGACGGGCAGATCTGTAAAGAGAACAAAGGGTGACTCGCCGATGAGTGAGCACGGGTCGAACTCGCGCGGATGAGACAGCACGGCCTCTGTCCGAGGGAAGGATCATGTTCACGAATATCGCCTCGGAGTACCGCCCTTTACGGCGTGTGCCTTTTCTTGACAGTGACCAGGCGTTCGCACTCGGCAACACTGAACCGCCGCGGGTGCTCGCGTTGAGCAGTGAAGTAGTTTCAGTTCGGGTCCCGGCAGCCGCGCTGCACAGTGCCCAAGGGGTAAAGAGGAATGTACTTCGGTTGTGGGTTCGGAGCCTCTGCTCAGGGCAGGTGGGTTGATGTGTGAACACCTTTCGGTGCGAAACCGGTTCGAGGCTCTTGCTGAGATAATGAGGCGTTGATCGCTGTCAGGACCGTATCTCTGAGTCAATCCGATTGATCTGCACGGTGCTCTCCTGATCCGCTTTGCTTGTGGCGATCGCTCGCACTTCAGGACCCTGTCCCCGAGCTCGCACCGATCGACACCGGCAACCCATCACGATCGGACCGCTCGGGCTGGGATGGGTGCGTGATCTCGGTTTCGATCTCACGTCGTACACTCGCCCGATGACGCTTTTTATTGAAGAGACCGCGGGCGGGCTGCGAATCGATGGCCTTGATGCCGATGCCCTCGCGGCAGAGTTTGGAACGCCCTTGTATGTCTATTCGGCGGGGTTGATTCGAGCAAACTTCGTGCGCCTCGCGTCGGCGTTCGCTCCGCTCTCCCCGCTTCTGTGCTATGCGCTGAAGGCCTGCGGGAATCTCCACATCTGCCGGTTGTTGGCGGCGATGGACGCCGGGATGGATGTCGTATCGGGCGGCGAACTGGAGCGGGCGTGGCTGAGCGGAGTGCCGATGAGCCGGGTGGTCTTCGCCGGCGTCGGGAAGACCGAGGCCGAGATCCGTGCCGCGCTGGACGGACGGTTCAGCCCGTTCGCGAACCCTGTGCCCGGCGCGCCCGATCCGCGCGGCCGAGGCCCCGTGGGCCTGTTCAACATCGAGTCAGAGGGCGAGTTTCTCCGCATCGCGTCCATCGCCGAGCAGTTGGGCATCGTCGCCTCGGCGTGCCTGCGCATCAACCCCGATGTGGATGCCCGGACTCACAAGTACACCACCACCGGCAAGCACGAGAACAAGTTCGGCATCGAGATCGGGCGGGCCGCCGAGTTTTTCGCCTCGCACGGGCGCACCCCGCACCTGCGCCTCACCGGCTTGCACATCCACCTCGGCTCGCCCATCGCCACGCCCGCGCCGTACCTCGAGGCGGTGCGCATCGCGCTCTCTCTCATCGACCGTCTCGCCGATGCGGGCACGCCCATCAGCGTGCTCAATATCGGCGGCGGGTACGGTATCGACTACGGGGGCGGCGGCGTCTGCACGCCCGAGGAGTTCGGTGCGGCTTTGGTCCCGGAACTCGCCCCCCGCGTCGCCGCGGGACTGCGGATCATCATGGAGCCGGGGCGCATCATCGTGGGCAACGCGGGCGTGCTGCTCACGCGCGTGCAGTACGTCAAGACCGGGAAGTCCAAGCGCTTCATCATCGGCGATGCGGGGATGCACACGCTGCTGCGCCCCGCGCTGTACGGCGCGCACCACCGTGTCGGCCCCACTCGGGTCGCGCCCAACACGGCGGAATCCCCCGCCGATGTCGTCGGACCCGTCTGCGAATCGTCGGATTTTCTGTGCCAGGATCGACCGATGCCGCCGGTCTCGCCCGGCGACCTGCTCGCCGTGTTCGACGCGGGCGCCTACGGCATGTCGATGGCCTCGACGTACAACGACCATCCCAAACCCGCCGAGGTGCTGGCCGATGCCGGGCGTGCCGCGCTCATCCGCCCGCGCGGCGACATCGCCGGGCTGATCGCTCCGGAACTGGCGTGCGATCCGTGATGTTCGCTCACACTACGGCGCGATATTCGGAAGGTGCGCTGTCGTCCACTCCTTCACGTCGTCGGTCGGCTCGGGATCGTTGTTGTCGTTGAGCCAATCCCAGGTGCTCTGGTCGATGCCCGGTTGCGAAGGGCGCGTGCCGCTCGCGAAGTTGAAGAGGGTGTTGTGCAGGGCGGTCCACCAGTCCTTGCCGTTCTGGCCGACCTTGCTGTCCCATGACGTCTCTGGGGAGGGGTAGCCGGAACCCTTGATGGTGTTGCCGGCCCACTCGTTGACCTCGGCGGGCTGGGTGCCCGATCCGGCGCGCAGCCAGGCGCGGGCGGTGGATTCGGGGGGGTTGGTGGGCGCGGGCGTGACAGAGCAGAGGTCGTTGATGAACGCGCGGATCTGGTTCTCGAACGTCGTCAGGTTGTTGCCGGGCATGGAACGAATCTCCCTGTGAATGGAGCGCCGCGCACCCGCCGGGATACACACCGGTGTTGATGCACGCCGCGTAGACCGCGGACTCAACGAGTGAAGAAAGCATCAGGGTGTGGAGTCCGGCGCGCGGTCGAGTTCGGCTTTCCACCGGGCCGCGGCGGCCTCATCGCCGCGGCGATGCTGGAGTTCCACCATGCGGGCAAGGTTCCGCGCCCGTTCGGTCGCGCCGGCCGGTCCCGGGTACGGCCAATCGATGGCGCGGGCCAGCGCCGCCTGAGCCTCGTCGTACCGGCCGAGCTCGGTGAGACACGCGCCGAGAAGTCCCAGCGAAGCGACCGCGCTCTCGGGCACGGGCGGCTGGAGCGAGACGTGCACCGAGACGGCTTTCTCGAACTCAACCAGCGCTTCGGCATAACGCCCCTGCGATGCCAGCAGGCACAGATCGGAAGA
>DDSA01000015.1:0-228 GCA_002343715.1 Phycisphaerales bacterium UBA2402
ACGCACGCGAGGCCGCGACCCGCAAGGGGGCCAGCCCCGGCGAGGCGGATCAGGCTGCCAATACGGTCTTTGATGAGAAGAAGTACCGCCCCAACTTCATCTGGGACTGGGGAGGTCACTCCATCATTCTGACGCGCTGGTCGCTGTGGGGTGGCACGGCCGTGATGGTCTTCGCCAGTCTGATGAGCGTGGCGCTGCAATGGAAGACACTGGTGCGGGCCTTCTCGG
>DDSA01000015.1:535-3853 GCA_002343715.1 Phycisphaerales bacterium UBA2402
CTGGAGCCAGACCATCGCGATGGTCTGGCTCCAGATCCAGGCGTTCAGTGTCTCGTGGTACGCGGGCATCATCGCGGTGGTCATGAGTTTCGTTCTCAGCATGGTCGCCAGCCGCGCCACGGGCGAGACCGACACCACCCCGATCGGGGCGATGGGCAAGGTCATGCAACTCCTCTTCGCGGTGCTCGCGCCGCAGAACGTGAACGCGAACCTTGCCTCGGCGGGCATCGCGGCCAACAGCGCCAGTTCATCCGCGGACCTGCTGCAGGACCTCAAGACGGGCTACCTGCTGGGGGCCAACCCCCGCAAGCAGTTCATCGCGCAGTTCTTCGGCGTCTTCTTCGGCACGGTGGCCATCGTGCCCATCTGGTTCCTGATGGTGCCCACGCGTGAGAAACTGGAGTCCTTTGCGCTGCCCGCGACCCGCGCATGGGAGGCCGTGGCCCGGGTGCTGACCAAGGGCATCGGCGAACTGCCCCAGTCGGCCGTCGCGGCGCTCTTTATCGGCGCGATCGTCGGGTGCGTACTGCCGATCGCCGAGCGGCTCGCGCCGCCCAATCTGCGCAAGTTCATGCCGAGCGTCACCGCGCTGGGCCTGGCGTGGGTCATGCCATTTCAGAACTGCTTCTCGTTCTTCATCGGGGCGTGCATCATCGTGCTCTGGACCGGGCTGAGCCGTCGAACGGCAGAGAAGTACAATGTCCCCATCGCCAGCGGCCTCATCGCCGGCGAATCGCTCATCCTGTCCGGCCTGGCGATCACGGCCACCGTGGTGGGGCTGATGAAGTAGGCCGGCACGTGCCGACTGTGACGTCTGTACGGCTCGCACCGACTCCGACGCGGGTGGTCTTGCCGTGAGCATTCCCCGGTGCGCATCCCGCGTGGCGTGCCGTGTCGATAGTGCCACCGGTCCCCCGAGTCTCCGGGGGGAAGTCCACCTGCCCGGGGGTCCACCGTGTCACTTCGACGAACCACTTTTCTCAGCGTGCTGCTCGCGGCGGCGTGTCTGTTCACACTGCTCGTGGCCTTGTCGCGCCTCATCCTGATCGACCGCTTCGAGTTGGTGGAGCATCGTCAGGCCGAAGGCGCGGTGGGCCGCGCCAAGGCCGTGACCGATCGCCTGATCTCGCGGATCGACGTGAGCACGCTCGACTACGCCTCGTGGGACGACATGTACGCGTTCATGGAGTCTCGCGATCCCAAGTTCATCGAATCCAACTTTTCGTACGAGACGTTCAAAACGCTTGAACTCTCCTTCCGGACCATTCTTGCGCCCGACGGCTCGACCGTGCTGCAGGAGTGGAACGACCTTGCATCGGGTGTGGCAACACCCTTCCCCGAAGAACTCGACTCGAGGCTCGCATCATCGGACATCGCGGCCCGCGTGCTCGCGGGCGGTTCGGTCAGCGGTCTTGTTCGATTCGGCGACCGCATCGCTCTGCTTGCCGCGCGTCCGATTCTCACGAGCGAGCACGAGGGACCGGTGTGCGGCGCGCTGGTCTTCGGCCGCGTCGTGGCCGAGGAAGACCTGTGCGTCATCGCGCGGCTGGCGGACGTTTCACCCACACTCACCGTCGCGGGGCCGAACACACCGACCGACCGCTCCGCATCGGTGTTCCCCGTGAGCGACACGAGGATCGCCGCCGAGATCGCCCTCACGGAGTTCGACGGACTTCCGGGACTCTCGCTTACCGCCGAGACCGAGCGAGTGGTCATGATCGAGGGAAGGCGGACCCTCGACTATCTGGCCGGGGTGCTGACGATCGGCGGTCTGCTGCTCGCGGTGCTGTTCCCCTTCGTGATCGATCGCATCGTGCTCAGGCGGCTGACGTGCCTCGGCGCGGACCTGTCGAGCGTCCGCAAGGAAGGCAACCCGGCGTCACGGGTCCGCGTCCTGGGGTCGGATGAACTGGCGGCTCTGGCGGAACAGATCAACGCGACGCTCGACGCGCTCAACGCTTCCGCGTCTCGGCTCAGTGAGAGCGAGGAGCGCTTCCGGGCCATGGCGCAGTGCGCGCCGCTGGGCATCTTCGTCGCCGCGCCCTCGGGCCGTTGTGAGTACGCGAACGCCGCGTTCCGTGCGGTCGCGGGAGGAGACGAAGCCCCGGATTGGACTTCCGTCATCCATCCCGCGGAACGGGACAAGGCCGCGTCGGCGTGGAATCAGGCCGTGACGGAACACCGCCCCTTCCACGCCCGATTCCCGGGCATCGCATCGGGGGAGGGCACTACATGGGTGAGCGTTCGTGTCGCGCCGATCACCCGCGGGGGTGAAGTTCGTGCCCACGTCGGCACCGTCGAAGACGTCACCGATCGAGTTCTGGCGGAGCAATCGCTCCGGGATGCCAAAGCCGCGGCGGAGGCGGCGAGCGAAGCCAAAAGCCAGTTTCTCGCGAACATGAGCCATGAGATCCGCACGCCGATGACGGCGATCCTGGGATTTACCGATCTCCTGAATGATCCGTCTGTCTCCGAAGCCGAGCGTGCCGGGTATGTGAACACGATCCGCCGCAACGCAGAACATCTGCTGACCCTCATCAACGACCTGCTCGACGTGTCGAAGATCGAGGCCGGCAAAATGACGGTGGAGCGGATGCCGTGCTCCCCGGCGGACGTCATCGCCGATGTGGCCTCGATGCTCCGGGGCCAGGCGGGCAACAAGGGCATCGCCCTCGACGTGGCGTATCTGGGTCCGATCCCCAGGACCATCCTCAGCGATCCGACGCGGCTTCGGCAGATCATCCTGAACCTGGCGGGCAACGCCGTGAAGTTCACCAGCAAGGGCCGCGTGCGGATCGAGACGAGCCTCGAGCGTCATGGGGATCGGGGTGCGCTCGTTATTCACGTTCGCGACACCGGGATCGGCATGACACCGGAGCAGATGGCGAGGCTCTTCCAGCCTTTTCAACAGGCGGACTCTTCGATGGCGAGACGCTTCGGCGGTACGGGGCTGGGCCTCACCATCTCGAAGCGATTGGCCGTCATGCTCGGCGGCGATGTCAGCGTGGACAGCCGGTCGGGCGAGGGGAGTGTGTTCACCGTCACGATCGACACCGGGCCGCTCGAAGGCGTGGAGTTGCTCGATGCCCCTACCGAAGCCGTGCCTGTTCAGCGGCCCCCCGCAGCGCAGGGCGCGCCGCGCCTCATCGGCCGCATCTTGCTCGCGGAGGACGGTCCTGACAATCAGCGCCTGATCGCACACATCCTCCGCAAGGCGGGCGCCGATGTCACGATCGTCGGTAACGGCAGGCAGGCCGTGGAGGCGGCCCGCAATGTCTACACACCGTACAACCTGATCCTGATGGACATGCAGATGCC
>DDSA01000015.1:4078-4309 GCA_002343715.1 Phycisphaerales bacterium UBA2402
TGATGGACATGCAGATGCCGGTCCAGGACGGGTACAGCGCCACCCGGGAACTGCGGGCGGGCGGGTACACGCACCCCATCGTCGCACTGACCGCACACGCCGGCCCGGAGGACCGGGCCAAGTGCCTCGGCGCGGGCTGCGACGATTTCGCCACGAAACCCATCGAGACCGCGCGTCTGCTCGACAAGTGCCTCAAGTGGATGCGGCCGCGTTCGGCAAAGGCGGCGTAGA
>DDSA01000015.1:4546-4690 GCA_002343715.1 Phycisphaerales bacterium UBA2402
CCCGCCGAGAGCGCCCGGCCGCGTGGCGTCAGGCCCGCGCCACACTCGGGGCACCGATCACCGCGCAGATCGAGCGTGATGTACCCGCACGCCTCGCACCGGGGTTCGGCGACGGAGACGGAGATGAGCAAGCCGCAGCCGCGG
>DDSA01000258.1:0-290 GCA_002343715.1 Phycisphaerales bacterium UBA2402
GGTCAGCCGTGTCCTCGTCCGGTCTGGCGAGTCGCGGGCCTGTGGGGGGCGGCGCGGCATCGGCCTCGTGGACCGACAGGCCCAGGGCGCGGGCCTTGTCGATCAGCCGGCCCCGCCACCACCCGTCTCCGACCCAGAGGAGTTTCCACGACGGATTGGCCTTGAGGTCGTCGGCCAGGGCGTCGAGCAGGTCATCGTGCCCCTTGTGCTCGGCCAGACGCGCCACCGTGCCGATGACCAGGTCGTCGGGCGCGAGGCCCAGGTCGGCTCGCGTCGCGTCGCGGTCCTCG
>DDSA01000258.1:522-1187 GCA_002343715.1 Phycisphaerales bacterium UBA2402
GCTCGCGTCGCGTCGCGGTCCTCGCCGGGCGGGGCGTGCAGGAAGGTATCGGTCTCCATGCCCGAATAGACCGTGATGTACTGGGACGGGCGGCCGATGCGCCGGGAGCGAAAGAGCCGCGTCATGGCGTCGGCCACGCTCACGATGGCGTCGCAGCGACGGGCGGCGTAGCGCTCGGCGAGGGTGTAGGCGTAGTTGGTCAGGCGCGTCTTCAGCCGTTTCATCGGCGGTCCCTCCACCGGCATGAAGGGCGGGCCGTGGATGGTGTGGATGATCCGCGGCGAAGCCCGCCCGACCCGGAAGGCGTGCGGCGTGGCGCGGGCCAGGACCGCGTGGGCGGCGCAGCGGCCGAGGATCCCGGCCTTGCTGCTGTGCGTGTGCACGATGTCGGGCGAGAGACGGGAGATCAGGTCGCGCAGCTCGCGGGAGCAGCGACGGTCCGCGGAGAGAGACACCTCCCGAACCAGGTGCGGCACCGTGTGCGTGACGATGGGGCAGACCTCGCCGCCCGACTCGGTGCGCTCCTCGCCCGCCCTGCACCGGAGGTTGAAACGCTCGATGCGCGCCAGGAGCGAACCCTCTGGACCGTAGATGGGTCCGAAGGCCAGGTGAACCCGGTGGCCCAGGCGCGCCTGCCCTTCGCACGACAGAACGGTGTTCTCCTG
>DDSA01000258.1:1372-5613 GCA_002343715.1 Phycisphaerales bacterium UBA2402
ACGGTGTTCTCCTGCGAGCCGCCGAGGATGAGCCGCGTTGAGATATGGAGGATGCGGAGGGGCACGGGGTGGGGCTGCATTCGGCGGGTCAGTCCGGTGAATACCTGATCCACTCTAAGCACAACCCCGTCGGCGGGAGTGTCGGCCCCGCGCGTGCCCGGTCGCGCGAGGCGATAATCGCGGGGATGTCGTCGGGCGACAAGCGGCCCCGCCCCACGTTCACAAGCGTGCCGGCGATGATCCGCACCATGTTCCACAGGAACCCGCTGCCCGACACGTCGATCCGCACGCGGTCGGTTGCGGGCGACGACACGCCGCACGAAAAGATCGTCCGCACGGTGGTGAGCCGGCCGTGGCCCGATGCGGCAAAGGCTGAAAAATCGTGCTCGCCCACCAGCCCGGCGGCGGCGGCGTTCATCGCGGCCACATCCAGCGGCTCCCAGACCTGGTGGACGTAGCGCCGGTCCCACAGCGCCCGCTCGCGCGAGGCGTGGATGGTGTACGAGTACCCCTTGGCGACCGTGTCCCCCGTGGGATCGAAGGTCGGGGGTACGGCCCGGGCCTCGGTGATGAGCACATCATCTGGAAGGCGGCCGTTGAGGGCGCGGACGAGGCGCTCCGTGCCGCGGGAGAGGGGCCAGCCCGCGCCGCGCGGCGAACCCGCTTCCGTGTGAGGTTCGGGATCATCGCCCGAACACGAGAAGGCCGCGACCTGGCCCCGCGCGTGGACGCCGGCATCGGTGCGGCTCGAGCCCTTCAGCGTGACCCGCTCGCGCACGATCTCGCACACAGCCTGCTCGACGATGTGCTGCACGGTGCGGAGTTGTACGCGGGCGCCGTCGGCCCGGTCCTGGCGGCCCACGATCATGGACTCGGGAACACCCGGGCCGTCGGAAGGCTCCTGCTTCTGCCAGCCGCAGAAGTCGGTGCCGTCGTAGGCGATGGTGAGTTTGTAGCGGGGCATGGAGGAAGGAACGGGTCTGGGTACGGCTTGACGCACTACGAACGCGGCACTCGCTGCTCGAGCGCCGTGATGTCGGCGAGTATCCACGGCGATTCATTGACGAGGGTCACGTGCCCGATTTTTCGTCCCGGCCGCGCGGCCTTGCCGTACAGGTGCAGGTGTGCGCCGGGGGTGCCCAGCCACCCCGTGGCGTCGGGCGCGTGGCCCACGAGGTTGAGCATGAGGCTGTGGCCCCGCGGCGATGGGTCGCCCAGGGGCAGCCCGCACACCGCCCGGAGGTGGTTCTCGAACTGGCTGGTGACGGACCCCTCGATGGTCCAGTGCCCGCTGTTGTGCACGCGCGGGGCCATCTCGTTGGCCAGGAGGTCATCGCCGACCACGAAGAACTCGACCGCCAGCACACCGACATAGTTCAGGCGCTCCATCAGGCGCCGCACGTGCCCCGCCGCCAGCGCCTGCATGGTCGGCGTGGCCACCGGCGCGGGGGCGATGGAGGTGTGCAGGATGCCGCCCCGATGCACGTTCTCGACCAGCGGGTAGACGCACATCGCCCCATCGCGTCCGCGCACGCCCAGCACCGACACCTCGGCTCGAAAGGGGACCAAAGACTCGATCAGCAGCGGCCGCTCCCCCAGGTCCCGCCACGCCGAAGCCGCATCGGCCCGCGTGCGGAGGACTTTCTGTCCCTTGCCGTCGTAGCCCAGCCGCCGCGTTTTGGCTATGGCCGGAAGCCCAACCGTGTCGATCGCGGCCGATACACCCTCGTCGGAGTCCGCCGCGGCAAAGGGGTGCACCGACAGGCCCAACTCACGGAACAGCGTCTTTTCAAGGAGCCGGTCCTGGCCGATCCGAAGGGCCGGGGCGGGGGGGAAGACGGGCACACGCTGCGCCAGCGCTTCGACGGCCTCGACGGGCACGTTCTCGAACTCGAAGGTGACGACGTCTAGGCCCCGGGCGAACTCTCCCAGCCCCGCCGGGTCCGTGTAGTCGGCCCGGATGTGGTGCCCCACCGCCGCGGCGGGAGGGTCCTGGGCGGGATCGAGAAAGCGGAACCCGTGACCGTGCGGCACCCCCGCGAGCGCGAGCATGCGGCCGAGTTGTCCCGCGCCCAGGATGCCGATGGTCATGCGCGGCTAGCGTAGCGGGCGAGTCGAACGAACCGTGACGATCGGGCGAGGGGGTGGGAGCGGGTCGCTTCTTCGGTGTGTGAACGGGTGAAACCCGACCACGCCGATTCCGAACCCTATCTTCACGCCATGCCAGACGCCTTTGGTCAACCCGATGCGTCCTCCGCCCCCCACCCCATGCAGGCCCAGGGGGTGCAGGAGTGGGAGCGCACCTACGCCATGTTCACGCACCTGACGCTCTTGGCGGTGCACATCGTGCCGGTGCCGATCGTGGGGGCGCTGATCATGTGGCTCATCAAGAAGGATGAATCCGCCTTTGTAAACGACCACGGGCGCGAGGCGGTGAACTTCCAGATCACGCTGCTGCTGTACGGCCTGCTGGCGATCCCGCTGGTCTATGCGTGCGGGATCGGCATTCTGCTGGCGCTCGCGGCGTGGGCGCTGGGGCTGGTGGGCATGGTCCTGGCCGCGGTGGCGGCGAACAAGGGGCGGTTCTACCGCTACCCCGCGTGCCTGCGGCTGGTGTGACGGACCTAAAGCCCATCTGGAACTGCGCAGTTGACCACCTTGACGGCAGCATCCGAACAATGACTGTGTTCACCGATGCGCCCGCCCAAACTCCCCGCAGGGATTGTTAGCCCCATGCGGGTCCCGCCACTCCGCGGCCCGAGCGCCGCGCCTCGATTCCGCCAACCGCCGTCCCCACAACCGGCGTCCGCGGGCGGAATGTCCCCATCCGCGGCCGATCACCGCGATGAACAGGCATGCCCGGGGAGAGAGTAACCCGAAGTAGCCCGTCTTCAGTACAAGGCGCTCTTTGAGAACATACAGGACGCAACTCCAGAGAAATTTTGAGAAATTTGAAAGACGCTCCGCTCATTTATGGATTTTGTCAGGGGCAAGCGCTCTTGACCATGATCCGAACCGCTGAAATTGCAGTAACATGCGCCGAAACCTACCCTTCTCGCCTTCGTTGGGAACACATGCCCAGCACTGATCGGACAGACCCGGCGAAAGTTGCGCCGTACGAACCGAGATCGTGTGAGTGAAAGCGGATCAATGAGTCAACACAACGGCGCACAGGGCCATACGCCCCACATTCGTCATCTCGCGGCACGCGCGGACGATCAGCCCCGCATTGTCGTCATCGGCGCCGGGCCGACGGGTCTGGGTGCCGGCTATCGGCTCCAGGAGTTGGGGTACACGAACTTCACGGTGTACGAATCGCTGCCGTTCGTCGGCGGTTTGGCCCACAGTTTCGTCGATCCCGTGGGCTTCACGTGGGACATCGGCGGGCACGTGATGTTCAGCCACTACACGTACTACGACGGGGTCTTCGAAAAACTCATGGGCGAGGACTTCACCCTCAACGACCGCGAGAGCTGGGTGCGGATCGCGGGCCGCTGGGTGCCGTACCCGTTCCAGAACAACATCCGCTACCTGCCCAGGGAGATGGCCCACGACTGCATCGCCGGGCTGATCCGGGCCCAGACCGGCGGCGGAACAGTGAAGAGCCACCACGAGGCGAAGAACTTCGGGGAGTTCATTGACGCGGTCTTCGGCGAGGGGATCGCGCGGCACTTCATGCGGCCGTACAACTTCAAGGTCTGGGCCTACCCGCCGGAGATGATGAACAAGCAGTGGATCGGTGAGCGGGTCGCCGTGATCGACTACGAACGCGCCCTGCGGAACCTGATCCTCGAGAAGGACGACTTCGGCTGGGGACCGAACAACCGCTTCAAGTTCCCCCTGCGGGGCGGCACGGGCGAGTTCTACCGCCGATTCGGCCCGGTGCTGGGCCTGACCGAGGATGGGAAGGAGACGCCCCACAGCCGCATCCGGCTGCGCAAGCGCTGCAACCGCATCGATGTGGACACCCGCACCGTCTACTTTGACGATGGCACCAACGTGCCCTACGACACGCTCATCTCAACCAAGCCTCTCGATGTGCTGTGCCAGTCAATCCTGACCGGCGAAGTGCCCGAACGGATCCGTCACGCCGCGGGGCGGCTGCTGCACAGCGGCGGGCACATGGTGGGCATCGGCATCAAGCGCAAGTGCCCCTCGACCAAGAGTTGGATGTACTTCCCCGATGACAACTGCCCCTTCTACCGCGTCACGTACCTCTCGAACTACTCGCCCTTCATGAC
>DDSA01000258.1:5797-6329 GCA_002343715.1 Phycisphaerales bacterium UBA2402
CTCGAACTACTCGCCCTTCATGACCCCCGCCGACAACACGCGGGGGGATGCACCCTTCTATTCCCTTCTCTGCGAGACCAGTTGCAGCCCGCACAAGCCGGTGGACGCTTCGACCATCGTCGAAGAGACGATCCGGGGCCTTGAGAACGCGGGCCTGCTCGAACCCGGCGAGCGCCGCGACATCGTCAGCACCTGGCACTACTACGCCGATTACTCCTACCCCACCCCCAGCGTGGACCGCGACGAGATCCTGGCCGAGGTGATCCCGTGGCTCGAATCCCGCGGCATCTACAGCCGCGGCCGCTTCGGGATGTGGAAGTACGAGGTGGCCAACACCGACCACACGCTGATGCAGGGCGTGGAACTCGCCAACCGTCTGGTGCTGAGCGAGAAAGAGACGACCATCGGCGTGGTCTACACCATCACCGAGGACGGGCGCGAAGCCGCCGTGCACGAACGCAGCCTGGTGGCCGGCAGCGGCGAGAAGCGCCTCATCGAGGTCAAGCCCGCCGACCCGGCACCGCGCCGCCGG
>DDSA01000230.1 GCA_002343715.1 Phycisphaerales bacterium UBA2402
GGTGTCACCGGCGGAGGTGGCGGCGTAGCGCAGGACATCGTTGATGTTGTCCAGGTTGGTATCACGGATGAAGTCCTCGGAGAGGATCTGCACCTGCAGCGGAGTGTCCATGATGCGGGCACCGATGCGGGTCGCGGTGGAGGAGTTGGTCTTGATGTAGCCGTAGTCTTTTTGGCTTTCGACTTGGAATGGTGATAGTCGGACGACCGATTCGTCTTCTTCGTCGTTGGCCGTGAGAGTCTGCGCCCACAGGGGGGCGGCGGACATCGCGACCAAAGCGGCCAAACAGGCGGCCAAGCTGCGCTTGGTCACCGGAGCTGGGTAGCTGGTTTCTTGGTTCATTGGGTTTTTTGGTGGTTTCTTAGATTGGTCCGGCAGCATGCCGGGCCAAAAGTCGGGGAAAGGGATCTCTGCGCCCATGCACGGCCCGTCCGGGAACAAACCACCCCCCGGTGGTATCCGGCCGGGAAATCAGAACCGGCCGGATGCGTTCGGAGAGGAGCAACCGCATAGGCGCAGAGAAAGCAGGGAAACTGGGGTGACCGGGGGGCAAGGCTCGGTGATATTAGCAACTAAGCGCTGCGACGGCTACGTTGCTGATTACCCCGGGCAGGGTAAGCGGCGGCAGGTGAACTTGTCCGGCGGCGTTGCGCGGAGAGCATGGCGAAGCCGGGGCGGATGGCCCTGCCGTCGGGCGTGATGCGCACGAGGCCAAGACGGATCGCGGCGCAGACCAGTTGGCCGCCGTTGTGCAGGCCGAGCTTGTGCATGAGATTGCGGCGATGCGTTTGCACCGTGGCGGCGCTGAGTCCGAGCCGGCTGGCGACGGCGGGGTTGTTGCTGCCATCGCCCAGTTCTGCCAGCACGCGGGTTTCCATGGGCGTGAGTTTTTGCATCACGATGCCCGGGACAGGGCGATCGATGACCGCGCCGCGCAGGGTGGGGCTGATATAGGGTTCGCCGTTGGCGACAAGATGCAGTGCGGAAATAAGGGTCTCGACGCTCTCTTCCAGGGTGTCGATCAAACCATCGAAGCGGGCGGCACGAAGGGCCTGGAGGGAATGCTCCTCGCGGCGATGGGAGGCCACCAGCACGCGTGTGGCCAAGTTTTCCCGGGCGATGAGCGGCAGCAGGTCAACCCCGTCCGTATCGGGAAAGGTCAGGGCGATCAGGAGCACATCGGCGGGTTCTTTCCGCAGTGCGGCCAAGGTTTCGGCTCCACTGCAACAGGGAGAAATCTCTGCCAACGGAAACGCCCGGCGGCAGACGGCGGTGAGCGCTTCGGCGTAGGTGCGGCCCCATTGGGCGACGACCACGCGGCGGATTTGATCCGGGCTTTTGCCGGTCGGTGGACGCGAAGCGGGGCTAAACTGGCTGATGTCGGGGGGTGGCATGAGCGAGGCCCAAGGCCTCGACCAATACGATGCGTGAAGCCCCTGAATGCGTTACGGGGGTGACTACCGAATTTGAGGTAGCCGGCATCCAAGCACAAAAAAGCGGAGGTGGGGGATACCCACCTCCGCTGCAATTTTGTCGGACTAGGCGACAGTCTTCAGACGATGGCTTAGAAGCTCACGCGGGTCGTGAGAGCGATCTCACGGCCGGCGTTGTAGTTCCAGCCACCCTCGCTGTAGAACTTGTCGGTCAAGTTCGTGACATTGAGGTTGAAGGCCGTGCGGATGCCCCAGATCTCGGTGTTGTAGCCGAGGAGGAGGTCAAACACGGTGTAGTCGCCCGCGGTGGCGCCGCCGTAAGCGGGGATCCCAGTCACGCGACTGGGAGATCACGATCTCCGAGCGGTGGCGGAGACCGCCACCGATGGTGAAGCCGGCCAGCGGACCATCCGAGAACGTATACTTGTTCCAGAGGTTGACCGAGGTCTTCGGGGCGTTCGCGAGACGGAGGTCGAACGATGGCGCTGTAGTTGATCCACGTTGTCCGTAGCGACCGCCGGGTTGGCGACCACCTTGGCCGTCCACATGTTGCCATAGGAGAACACGGCCTGGTAGTTGCGGTTCGGCGTCCAGATGACCTCGAGTTCGAGACCTTCCGTGCGCTGCTTGGCATCAGCCGAGAACCAGCGGACATTTGGCTGCTGAAAGCACCGCCGGCGGTGTAGTTCAGCACTTCATTGCGCTGGGCTTCGACGTCATCCACGCGGAGCGCTGGTGCGCTCCGTGCGGAAGAGGGCGACCGTGGCGACAATCTTGTTGTCGAACAGGGTCGTCTTCACGCCGACTTCCTGATTCACGCCTTCCTCGTTGGAGAGGAAGCTGTCCGAGCCTTGGGCGCGGATGCGGGCCACCTCGGTGTCGGGATTGCGGCCGAGCTCAACCGCACGGGCGCGCACCGTGCGTCTCGTTGTAGATGGCCTTGAAGCCACCGTTCGGGAGGTAGGACGTGCTCTTGCCGGCGTAGATGTTGATGTCGGGCGTGATCGCGAAGGTCGCGCCATACTGCATCGAGTCGCCTTCGAGGACGCCCAGCAAGCTGCGCTGGTAGGACTCGCTGATGTCATACACCGCGTATTGGGCGGGCGTGATCAGCTCGAGCATGTTGCTGCTGTCGGAGCCCGGCAGGGTGTCATACCACGGCGGGTTGGAGCGCAACTGCTGCTGGCGGTTGTAGGTCTTCTCCTCGCGGTAACCGGCCATCACGTTGAGGCGGTCGTTGAAGAACGCACCCTGATAGCTGAGGTAAACCTCGGAGTTCCGGGGACGGTAGCGGTCGATCACGGGGCGCTCGCGCTCGGTGATACGGGCGATGTCGGGGAACACATGGAGGGTGGGGTCGTAGCGGGTGAAGACCTCGAGGGCGGTCATCAGGTTGCCGGCGCGGTCGCGCAGGGCCTGCAGACCGAAGGCGCCGGTATTGCCGACACCCGGGATGCCTTCGAAGTTGGTGCCCGCGGGGGCACCGGCGACATTGGCGCCCGTGGCCGGAGCCGGGGAGCTGCCGCCGAACTGGTTGTCACCGGCGCGGTGGATGCCACCGAACAGGAACTTGTTCTTGAAGCCGAAGGTCTCGAACGAGATCACATTGTCGAGGATGTGGTCGGTCGGATCGACGTCGTAGAAGCGCCAGGTCAGGCCGGGGAGCACGTTGAACGTCTCGCCGTCGGCATTCGGGCGGGCTTCGGACTTGCGCTCGAAGTAGTAGGCATGGGACCAGTTGTAGGTATACTTCGTGCTCAGCCACTCGAAGGGCCGGAAGTCCACGGTGATGGAGAGATTGGTGACCTCTTCATCGGTGGTGCTGCCAGGGCCCCAGGGGTTGAACTTGCGCGGATCGCCGCTCGCGGCACCCCACATCAGGTCGCGGTAAACGCCCTTGTTGAAGGAGGAGGCCTGATAGCGGGCGATGTTCTGGTTGCCGGCGGCGTTGCGCACGTCGGTGATCCAGTTGCTGTAGCCGGCGGCATCCGCCACGCCCGCGATGCGGGTGCGGTAGAGAGCCTGGCGTTCGGCGGTGGTGAGCGCGGGGTTGATACCGGCCGCGTTCATGAGAGCCTCGGAGGGGTTCTTGTAAGCATCGAACCAACCGTCGGCCCACAGCCAGCCGCGGGCGGCAAGGTTCTCCTTGCGC